>CAZUHU010000252.1:0-4594 GCA_964620645.1 uncultured Chitinophaga sp. | reverse complement strand
AAAATCCAACCATAGTTTGCCCTGTGGAAGGCATCAATGGTTTTCTCGCGCTCCTGGGGGGTCATGTGGCTTACAATCCACCATATTAAGGCAATGCCTAACCCTAAAGAAAGTACGAGTTTAAGAGCGCTGGCCAGGTGTTTTTTCAAGGCTTAATGGGTAAGTTGGTTAGAGGAATTAACGTGAACGGTAACCGGCTTATGGGTTTTGTATTCTTCCATAGTAAGGTTGCAGTACGATATTACGATAATGATATCGCCAACAGCTACTTTACGGGCAGCCGGGCCATTGAGGCAGATGATACCTGAGCCCCGTTCGCCTTTTATAACGTAGGTTTCTAAACGCTCGCCGTTATTAATATTCACAATCTGCACCTTTTCATGCTCCACCAGGTTGGCGGCCTCCATCAGGTTTTCATCAATGGTAATACTACCAATATAGTTGAGATCGGCCTGAGTTACCGTGGCACGGTGAATTTTAGACTTATAAACTGTTATTTGCATAGCGGGGCGAAAGTAACCCAATTTTAGATTTTGGAAGTGAGATTTTAGCATAAACGCCGCCCTATAGGGACATCGAAAACGTCCTTAAAAAAGATTTAAGAAAAGTTGACAGAATGGAAGGGTATAGATTCTGAAAGATAGGCTGTTTTGGTAGGTATACAAAGTAGCACAACACTTAAATAACAGAGCGAAAGGCGGATTTGGAAGCAGGCAATTGTTTACTGTCACTTTTTAAAAAAAAAGTAACCAACAAAAAATCGTCCGAACCTCATCGCTCCGCGGATTTCGGACGGGCCGCGCAATACAAGCCCCATAGTAGGTCAGTCTTTAAAGCAGAAACTTTTGCTCCTGGTCTTCCGACTGAAGTTTCGGAAGGAGGGAATTTCAGGTCTATTCAATTACCAGCCGCTTAACGCCAATACCACCGTTCTTTTCCTGCAGCGTTATCACATACGTGCCTGCTGCCAGGGTTGATGTATTGAGCGTAAACTGTTTTGCTGTTATAGTTTCCACCCTAACCAAACGTCCCGTTACATCACGTACCTGCAGCTCGCCGCCAATGGCGCTTTGTTCTACCACAATTGTAGTATAGGTGCTTGCCGGGTTAGGATACAGTTGGAAGTTGTTGAATGGGGTTTCAGAAATGCCTTCTTCCCATAAGTATACGGTATCACAGAAAGTAGTGTTACCACAACCATTGTAAGCGGTACAACATACTTGAATAGAATGAAAGGGCTTTACAACTACCGAGGGCCCTGGAATCCAGTTAAGACCTACCTGCGTTTTTAAAACCACAGTATCGGTGTGATAAACTGTAGTGTCTAAAATATTGCTGGTTATGTCTACAATATGCCATTGAAGCGAATCCGCATTTTGAAAGGATGAGCTTAGTCTTCCAACAAAACCGCAATCCCAAACTACAGGATTTCCATCACCGCAATCAAAAATAAAATTTCCTACAGGCAGTGCTTCCACCGTTAAATTCAAATTCACTACGCTATCGCAACCATACATGCTTTGGAAGGCATAGGTATAATTGCCGGTTGTTGTATAATACTGATTACCCAATTGGAGAGTATCGCCTTGGCAAATAGTGGCATTCCATGTTGTTGGAGGAACGGCAGGATAGAATTGCAGGTTGAGTGTTACAATACTGTCGCAGCCCTGTTGGTTGAGCAAAGAATCAGCGTACGTTCCCTGCTGGGTTAACAGTTCTCCATTGAAGTTAAAGGTATCGCCACTGCAAATGGTTTCACTAAGGTTAGTATTTGCAGAAAGCACCGTAAGATTGAGTGTAATGATGCTGTCGCAGTTGTTTACATCCTGCAGGGTATCGTAATAGGTGCCTGCCGTTGCAAGCGACTGCCCGTTGAAATTGTAGAAATCACTGGCGCATATACTTGCGCTAAGTGTGGAGCCCGAAGTGCTATGCACAGTAAGATTAAGCGTGATGATGCTATCGCAGTTATTTACGTTTTGCAGTGTATCGTAATAAGTGCCGGTTGTGGTTAAATTTTGTCCATTGAATGTAAAAATATCGCCGCTGCACATGCTGTGCACAATATTGCCGTAGGTAGTAGCGCAAACGCCAAATGCGTTTTCTACCGTATTGGTAACTACCGGTGCATTAAAATCAAAATAAATGTATGCTGTATTTTTTACTGTGGCTGTTGGGGGCAAACCATGTTTGGTTTTAATGCGGTACTGCACGTAGCCATGGCTGGCCGGTTCATTGCTAAAGCTATCGGGCAGGTTAATATTCGGGAAGTTGAACTTTACCACGTTGCCGAAAAGCTGGGTGTTATTGACATGGCTGTATTCCAGCAATTCAAAGGTAGAAGGATCTAAATCGCTATCGAGCGTATCTATTACCCGCACATGCAGGGCAGGGGCATTGCCTGTGTTTTGGAAACGGATAAGATAAGTCATGTAGCCTGCAGTATCCAAAGCTGCGACAGGGCTGGCGGCTTTATCGTTAGGGTCGAAAGAGGCTACTACAGGCAGGCAATATTGCAGGGTGTTGTTGGCAGGGTTATAGTCTCCGGCTACACCGGGGATAATGTTAACATTAAAACAAACGACATCGCCTAAAAGTGCTGTTGTATCGGTAAGAATGAATATGCCAAGGCTATCCGTTACGTTTAATGTTGCCAGATTACTGAAACTCCAAATAATGGTATCGGCATTTACGGTGGCATTGTTGTAATACCCACCCGCAAAACCATTAAAGGAAACAGGCCCACTTATAACCACCTTAACCTGGCCCGGTATTGCTGCGGCACAACTTATGCCGCCCGGGTACGCTGCAAAATGATAGCCCGCATTTATGCGCACCAAAGCCGTAGTAGTAGGTTGAAAGCCGTGCGATGGCACCACCGAAATTGCCTGTACATCAAAACCGGGTTTGCAGTTTAAGGTAAAATCAAAGCCGGTATCCATACTATCGGCTGCCGTTATTACCGAAGTGCGGAAACCCGCAGCAGGGCATAATATGGTATAAGGCATAGCTGTGGTATCGGGCGCAACAGTATAAGTGCCATAATGGTCGGTATCAAAAGAATAGGCGCCATCTGGCGCAGTAAACGTTTGCTGTAACAGGTTGCCGTTTTCGAATAACAGCATTTTTACACCTGAGGCATGTATATAGGTGTTGTTATAACCGCATCCTGCACCATAATAAACCTGGCCACTGATGTTCCATTTAACGCTGCAGCCGGCGCTATTAAAAGGTGTACAGACTGGTTTAGTGTTAAACGCAGGGGTAGAGCTAATTACCGGCGCAATATTTGGCCAGCAGGCTAAAGCGGAAGAAGCGAAAGATAGATTCTGGACCTTGGGAAGATAAGAGAGGCATGTAAGATTAGGGGTATGCGAAATTTCGAGTATAAATAAAGAATCAATTGAAGTGGGTATTTGCAGTTCGCCGATGTAAGAAGTATAGCCTAATTGTAATACCCGCAGGGCGCCAGGCAGCGGAGGCAAAGAAGTTATACCGGTATGCGAAACCTCTAACTGGTTTAGTGTATTAGGTAGGGGCGGAATAACCGCCAGGTTCGGGTTGCCGTAAAGGTTGAGATAGTTTAGATTTGAAGGCAAGGTTGGCAGCGATTGTAAATCGCAACTAGTACAACGAAGCGCATGCACACTTTGAGGAATAGCAGGCCAGGCTGTTAAAAAGGAATCCTGAATACATTGTAATAAATCAAACTGCGTTGTTGGCAAGGCCGGTAATGCGCTTATGTTTAAATCTACTATACTAAGCTGAACCAATGAATCAGGCAGCGCAGGTAAAGCGCCCGCATAATCCATATAATTCATGTATAGGTTAGTAATATTATTAGGGAAGGCAGGCATAGCGGTTAACGGTAAACCCTCCATTTGTAAGAACTTAAGGCTTGGCGGTAGGGCCGGTAAGGTGGTATTAGATAAATAGCTTACATCCAAATCGCGCAGGTTTGGCGGCCATGTTGGCCAAGGATTAATGGTAAAGCCGGTTAAGGTAAGACTAACCAAACCCGATGGCAGGGTTGGTATAGGCTCGGAACCGAGAGAGCGGATAAATAAAGAAGTAAGGCCTGAAGGAAACGGAGGAACTGTATCCAGGGTAACGTTTAAATCTCCACCAATGGAAAGTTTGGCTAACCCTGCAGGAAAAGCGGGCAAGCCCGTAAGCGGGGTTTGTTCAATGCGCAACTCAGTTAATGATGGCGGAAAACTATTAACTGATACCAGGTTAGGGTTAACGCTAACATCTAAATACAGCAGGTTTTGTTGCGGTAAATCGGGTAGGTAAGGAAACTCATTGCCGAGCAAATCCAACTTGGTCAGACTGGGAAAGCCCTGTATGCCTTCAATATCCTGTATGCCGCAGTAAGCGCACGAAAACTCGGTAAGGCTTTGTACTTCGGCGCAAGAGGTATCTAACCAATTGCCGGAAATACAGGAGGGCACCGTTTGATTAAGGGCATAAAGAAAATTGGCATCGTTAATTTGCACTAATTGTGCACGCGAAGACACGCAGCAATAGGTAAGTAATAGCGCGAGTAGAACTTTTTTCATAGGTCAGGTTGTAAACTCAAGATAAGAATAAA
>CAZUHU010000251.1:0-4606 GCA_964620645.1 uncultured Chitinophaga sp. | reverse complement strand
GGGCGCTCGCCTACCAAGTGGTCGACGCGGTCCGCGCGGGGCGGCTCCGGGTCGTCCTCCGCGAGCACGAGGCCCCCGCGCTGCCGATCCACGTGATCTACCCCAGTACGCGGCTGCTCTCGGCGAAGGTGAGGGCCTTCATCGAGCTCGTCACCTCCACGCAAGACTGGCAGTTCACGGACCTCTGACGCGGGCGCGAAACCGTCCGCGCGGCGAGGCTTGACCTACCGAGCCACCTCGACACGATAGGGCCCGTGCGCGCGCTGCACTCACTGCTCGGATCGCTCTCGCTCGCGACCGACCTCGCCGTCGGGATCGCCGACGAGGGCGCCCTGCGCACGTCCCTCGCCGCGACGCTCCTCGCCGAGCTCGCGGGGCTGCGGGGCGAGCGGGTCGCGGAGTGCAGCGTCGTGGCCCTGCTCCGCTACGTCGGGTGCTCGGGCTACGCACACGAGGAGGCCTGGGTCGGGGCCGGCGACGACGCCGCGATGCTCGCCGCCCTCGAGATCGTCGACGCAGGGAGGCCCGCCACGGTCGTCGCCGCCGCGTTCACTCGGCTCGCGCGGGGCGCCGGCTTCGTGGAGCGCACGCGGGCGATCGCGCGGCTCCTGTCGGATCCCCGCGGCTACGCGAGCACCGCGCGCGCCCACTGCGACCAGGCGGCCGAGCTCGCCGGGACGCTCGGCCTTGGACCGACGATCGTCCGCGCCGTGGGCGAGCTCTACGAGCGCTGGGACGGGCGCGGCGAGCCGGCGCGCGCGAAGGGCGACGCCATCTCGCTCCCCGCGCGGATCACGCACGTGGCGAACGTCGCCGAGGTGCACCTGCGCGCGGGGGGCCCGTCGGCCGCGATCCGGGCGCTCCGCGCGCGCAGCGGAGGCCAACTCGACCCGTCGCTCGTGGACGTGTTCCTGGCGCACGCGCCGCAGCTCCTCGGGGCGATCACCGCGCCGTCGGTGTGGGACGACTGGAGCGCGGCGGTGCCGGAGCTCGCGTGGAGCCCGCCCGACGATCCCGTGACCACCGTCGCCCTCGCGTTCGCGCGCTACGCGGACCTCAAGTGCCCGACGCGCCTCGGGCACTCGGAGGGCGTCGCGGGGCTCTGCCGTCGCGTCGCCGGCCGCGCGCGCCTGGCGGAGGACGCCACGCGCGAGCTCGTCGTGGCGGCGCTCCTCCACGATCTGGGCGTCGTGTGCGTGCCCAACGGGATCCTCGACAAGCCGGGCCCGCTGACGGGCGGCGAGCGCGCGCGCATGCGCGACCACGCCACGCACACCGCGCGCATTCTGGAGCGAACCGACGCGCTGCGCCCCTACGCGTCGCTCGCCGCGGCGCACCACGAGCGCCTGGACGGCGCGGGATACCCGCGCGGAGCGCACGGCGACGCGCTCGACGTGAGCGCGCGCATCCTCGCGACGTGCGACGCGTTCCACGCGCAGCTCGAGCCGCGCGCGTGGCGTGAGCCGCGCTCCGAGCCCGAAGCGCTGGCCGAGCTCGGCCGTGACGCGAGGGCGGGGCGGCTCGACCCCGAGGTCCTCGGCTGGCTCTCCGAGGTGCTCGGGCACGAGGCGGCCACCGCGCGCCGCGGCGGTCCGGACGGGCTCTCGGAGCGCGAGGTGGAGGTCCTCAACCACCTGGCGCGCGGCCGCTCGAACAAGGAGATCGGGCGGCGCCTCTTCATCTCGCCGAGGACGGTGCAGGAGCACGTGCGGCACATCTACGCGAAGTCCGGCGTCTCGAGCCGCGCGGCGGCCGCGCTCTACGCCACGCAGCGCGGCCTCGTCGGGCGCTTCGCCGACTACGAGCGCGCGTTCGTCACGCCGCCTGCTCCGGACCGGGGATGATCCCGAGCTGCTGGAAGAGGTCGAGCTGGTTCCACACCGTCACCTCGCGGACGAGGCGACCGTCACGCACCTCGGCGATGAGCACCACCCGGATGGAGCCGCGCCGCCCGTTCGGGGGGATCGGGCCGGCCGGCCCCTGGAGGACACCGCCGAAGGTGCCCTCCGCCGTGGCTTCGAGGACGACCGTGTCGCCCTGCACGACCGTGCGCTGGACGGTGAAGCGGAGATCCGGGAACGCGTCGAGGAACGGGGCGTTGTAGGCGCGGGCGGCGTCGCGACCGAGGCCAGGCGCGCAGGGGTAGTCCGCGATGAACCCGGGGGCGAGGCTGCGCTCCCAGCGCGAGAGGTCGCGGGCGTTGAAGGCGTCGAAGAGGCCGCGGGCGGTGGCGACGAGGGTGTCCTGGTTCATGGTGCTTCTCCCGGTGGTCTAGGGGTGGTCGAGGTGCGGTGCGAGAGGGTGCGAGAGGCGGACTGCCCCGCGCTCGCTCCAGCCACCCTACGAAGCGGGCCGAGGTCCGGTCCGTACGCCACTTGGCGTATTCCGCGATCCGCGAGCGCCCACGCGGGGGGCGACGCGACGGCGACCGGTCGCGCCAACGGCCCAAACTCGCGTATTTGCTCGCATTCCTGGGTTGCGTTCGCCCCACGTGGCGCTCCCCAAGGAGGCCCGCCAGCTCACCACGGGCGCGCTCGCGCTCATCGCATGAACGGCTCAGGGGTGCGCGACGACCACGAGCGTCCGGGCGCGCGCGAGGACGCACCGGAGCGCGCGCTCGAGGGTCACGGGATCGAGGGCCGCGAAGCTCTCGTCGAGCACGATCAGGTCCACGCGCTGGAGCAGCGCGCGTGCAATGAAGAGGCGGCTCCGCTCGCCGTGGGAGAGCTGCCACCCCG
This sequence comes from uncultured Chitinophaga sp., assembly GCA_964620645.1. Lineage (GTDB taxonomy): Bacteria > Bacteroidota > Bacteroidia > Chitinophagales > LD1 > Bog-950. Next base: position 1,868 of record CAZUHU010000251.1, on the reverse strand, counting down.
TCTCGCCCACCATCTGCATGAGCCCCGCGGGCATGCGCTCGAGGAGCGCGCCGAGCCCGAGCTCGTCGCACACCCTCGTGGCCTCCTCGAGATCCTCCGAGCGCGCCGGCCAGGTCCGGCCCATGAGCAGGTTGAACGCGAAGGTCGCCGAGAGCACGTGGTTCTCGTGAAACTGTGGGGCTCCCACGACGCGTCGTCGCCAGCCATGGCCGCCGAGCGTGTGGCGGTCGAGCCCGCCGAGGAGGAGCAGGCCGCTGTCCGGCGCTCGAAGGCCCGTGAGGAGCGCGCCGAGGGTCGACTTTCCCCCACCGGACGGCCCCTGGAGGAGGAGTCGATCCCCCGTGTGGATGCGCAGGCCGACGCCGCGGAGCACAGGCTCGCTCCGCGAAGCGTAGCGGAACGTGAGCTCACGCGCCTCGACGAGCGGCCCGCCGGCGTCGGGCGCGAGCCCGACCGCGACGAGCTCGGCTCGACGCGCGGGCTCGGCGCGGGCGCCCGCGCGGAAGAGCTCGCCCGCCTGCGACCAGGCCACGTGCGCGCCGAGGAGAGAGCCCACGCCACCCGAGAGGCGCGCCAGCGCGCCCTGCGCGAGCAGGACCCCGCCGATCCCGAGCGCCAATCCGGCGCCCGTGACCTCCCCGGCCGCAAACGCGGGCGCCAGCGTCAGCAGACCGACCAGCAGCCACGCCCCCGGAGCGGAGGAGAGGGCCAGCGTGAGGCGATCCATGGCCACCGAGGTCGCGACGTAGCCCGCGAGCTGCGCGTCCTCCTCCTGGTGCCAGGTCGCGCGAGGCTCCTGCGCGAGGCGCGTCCGGTGCCCGACCATGCGCTCCGCGAGGTCGTTCGTGAGGTCGAGCCGCGCGGCGGTCCAACCGCGGAGCCGCGTCAGGTAGCGCCACGCCACTCCCGCCACGACCGCGACCCAGAGCGCGAGGAGCGACACGCCGACGAGCGGCGCCGGCCCCGTCGCGAGCACGCCGCCGGCGACGAGGACCTCGACCACGGCGAGGGCGCTGCCGAGGCCGCCCGCGGTCACGAGCGACTCGAGCGCCTCCGACTCGATGACGCGCCCGAGCAGCTGACCGGCGCCCTGGTGCCGGGTCTCCTCGGGCTCGAGCTGGAGCGCACCTGCGAGCAGGCGGCGCTTGAGCAGCACCGAGGTCTCGAGGGCCGCGGAGCCCTGCCACCACGACGACAGGCTCCGGAGAGGCACCAGCGTGAGCAGCAGGAGGGCCCAGGCGGCGAGCCATCCCGGCTCGAGCCGGCCCTCGAGCGCCCCTCGGCCAATGAGCCACCACCCGAGCATCGTGAGCGCGTGGATGAGGAGCTGGGACGCGAGGATGGCGCCCACGCGGCCGGGGATCCCGGCGGCGCGGAGCTGGCTCGAGAACGGCGCGCTCGGCGGGAGACCCACGGTCCAGCCCGCCGTGAGGATGCGCGCCGCGAGCGCCTCCCCGAGGAGGGCCTCTCGGGCCGAGGCCCTGCGGCCCGGAGCGACGTTCGCGCGGTCGAGCAGGAGGTCCGTCCGTCGCTCGGCGCCGGCGTCCAGCCCCGCGCGCAGCGACGCGCAGAGCTCGCCGGCGGGAACCACGCGGACCGCGCCGTCGCGATCGAGCAGCCGCGCCGAGCCTCCGCGCTGGCCGAGGAACGCGACGAGCCGGAGCGCGCCCGCCTCGATGAACGCGAGGAGCTTCGGCCCCCCGCGCGCGAGCTCGACCGAGAGCTCCCGGTAGCTCGGCGTAAAGGGCTCGAGCTCGACCGAGAGCGCACGCGCCACCGCGTCCAGCCACCGCGCGAGCGAGGCGCGATCCGCCAGCGCGCTCGACGGCGGCGCCCCTCCCGCGGACGCGCCCTGCCCGTCGGGGGTG
>CAZUHU010000250.1:0-4648 GCA_964620645.1 uncultured Chitinophaga sp. | reverse complement strand
GGCGCCGCAACTCGTTCTTAAATACACATCCATTTCATCGATAAGTTTGAGCCGTTTACCTTCAGGCAGCGCTGCAAGGTCGTCATGTATTAATTTGCGGCACTCCACTACACGTTGCTCGCTTGATTTACCATTGTCGTTTTTTTGTAGGCAGGTGCAAATTCTATCGCCCAATTCCTGTGCCGACGTCTGCGCACTAACAGAATTAGCAGAAGATGAGCTTATAGCTATAGCGATAATTAACAGAGCAGTTTTATAGGTCATAAACAAGAATACGGGATTTATTTGACTCTTATAAGTTTAATATGTTTTATAGTTCTTTATTGCTTTTATCCTATAATCCTTTCCTTTGTTTTGCCCTGTATAAAATTACCTATGAAAGAACACGGACGTAAACTGTTGATTTTTGCCGCTGTGGCGGTATGCGGATTTTTGCTGCTCAAACTCTCAGGCCACCTTGTAAAAAAGGAGACGCTTGAAAGATACCGTACCCTGTGCGCCAATGCAGATTCAACTGTTGCTGATATAGGCGAGAATGCAGAAGTTTATACATTACAGAGGCGCACCTTAAAGGCTAACCTGTATAAATATACTTATACCTATGTTGTAAAAGGGCGGGAATACACGGCAGAAAAAAGCTCGCTTAGCGATAAACCGGATATGGAACTGCCCATTTGGTTTAACAAAAACGACCCTGCTGATTCAGAGTTTGAAAGCCCTTGCGACTGGATGGCTAAAAACGGGAATAGTTTTGCCGTTAGCGGTTTTGTTGACAAGTCCATATTCCTGGTTGGTTTAATAATGCTGCTGTATGGCGGCTGGAAAACCCTTACATCTTTTGTCAGGTTAATAATTTCAGCTTTTAAGAAAGAACAGCCAACTACTTAAATTTTAACTTTTAGCACATGGCATGCAGTAAAGACGAGTTAGCAGAAAGGCATAAGCGCCTGATGCAGTTGCTGGCTAAGCAAAACACCGCGGTTGATGCAGGGGCTAAAACCGGCGAAGGTAAAGCGGGGGATAAGGATAAAGATAAGGTTGATTCAGCAGGCCGTTCCACCTCCGAAGAACATAAAGCACATAACTAAATCCCGAGGGGCCAACTTTATCGGATGGATTTAGGATATTGTTTATCTAACACCATCAATAGGTAACAAAGAGGCTTCTGCCTTTAGGGGCTGGATTTGCTCCCGCGGCTTTAAACCTACAACTGAAAACCTAAAACTTACAGCTTTAAAAGCTCCTAACCCTTAAACTCCTTAAAAGTGTCGCTTATGATTGCGATTGCCTCATCCACTTGTTCCTTAGTAATACATAAAGGTGGTGCAAGGCGGATGATGTAACTGTGGGTTGGTTTAGCCAACAAGCCTTTCTTCATCATCTTAACGCAAAGGTTCCAGCCGGCTTGTTCATCGGTAGTGTCCAGCACTATGGCGTTCAATAAACCTTTACCGCGTATTTCTTTAATAGCCTTATGCTTTATCTTTCCCAGCTCCTGGCGGAAGTACTTGCCCAGGTAAAAAGCATTATAAACAAGGTTTTCATCCTTAATTACCTGCAGCGCAGCCATAGCCACTTTTGCAGCTAAGGGGTTACCACCATAAGTGCTGCCGTGCTCGCCGGGCTTAATGGTTAGCATAATCGGGTCGTCTGCTAATACAGCGCTAACCGGTAAAGTGCCACCGCTAAGGGCTTTACCCAAAATCAAAATATCGGGGCGAACCTCCTCCCAATCACAGGCTAACATTTTGCCGGTGCGGCCAAGGCCGGTTTGCACCTCATCAGCTATAAACAATACGCCGGCCTTCTCACAAAGGAATTTTGCTTTGGCCAGGTAGTTATCTTCAGGAACGTTTACACCGGCCTCGCCTTGGATAGGCTCCACTAAAAAGCCGGCTACGTCTTTATCAGTAAGCGCTTCCGCAAGGGCGGTAAGGTCGTTATAAGGTATCTTTACAAAGTTAGGCACAAAAGGGCCAAAGCCTCCGTAGCTATCCGGGTCGGTACTTGCAGAGATAGCCAATAGGGTGCGTCCGTGGAAGTTACCTTCCGGCACAATAATTTTGGCCGCGTTCTCTTTAACGCCTTTAACCTCGTAAGCCCAACGGCGTGCCAACTTAATGGCCGTTTCTACAGCTTCCACGCCGGTGTTCATCGGCAACACCTTGTCATAACCAAAGTATTCAGTTATATACTTTTCATACTCACCCAACACATTATTATGAAAGGCCCTGCTGGTTAGGGTAAGCTTTTCAGCCTGGCGTTTTAACACGTCTATAATTAACTGGTGGCAATGCCCCTGGTTAACGGCGCTGTAAGCCGATAAGCAGTCGATGTAACGTTTGCCGTCTACATCCCAAACGTAAACGCCGCGCCCGCGTTCCAATACTACCGGAAGAGGGTGGTAGTTATGAGCGCCGTGCTGCTCTTCCAATTCCATTAAGTACGCTGATCTGCTAATGCCTGCTGATGTTGCTGTGGTCATTAATATTGATTTTCGTTTCAAAAATAAGGTTTTTACGCCCAAAACCCCGCCGGGCTCTGTCATGTGCGTGTCATTAAGCACATAATCCGGCCCTTTAAGGTGGTTTTCATTTTACAGACTTGCAAAAGTTGCAGGGGGTTGCCCGAAAAAAATATTCTGAAAATTTAGTTGCGCTAACAAAATACCCATGTTAACGCCTCGTTGCAGTCTGCTAAGCCCGGCAAGTTATACTTTACCCACGGCCGGCGTAGCGGTTCTATCTTTGGTAGTTAGAAGGCCTAATGGCTTATTAAAACTTCAAACCCGAAACTCCAAACTCGAAATTCCAAACTCCAACACCCTCATTTCATCTGTGGATAACAATTCGCTAATGCGGTGTCCTTCATAGGGGAAAATTCTATTTTTGACTTCGCACGAAAATTTCGCTTATGAGGAAATTCCTGGCATTATTAGCTGCCGTGGTGATGGTTTTAGGGGTAAAGGCACAGCAGGTAAAGCTTAGCGGTACGGTTACTGATAGCCGCACCAATTCTCCACTTGTTTCAGCCAAGGTGGTTCAAAGCGGTACATCCAACTCAGTTACAACTGATGCTAACGGGCATTACGAAATGTCGGTTAGCGTTGGCCAGGGCTCAATTGTAGTTTCCAAAAGCGGCTATAAGGAGCAGTCTGCCGCTGTTACACTCTCTGTAGATACTACCTTAAACTTTACCATATCTGCCCAGGATGCTCCTGTAAGTCAGCCTGTTCAGGTTAAGCAGGAACAAGGCAGTGGCAAACTAAAGGTTTACGGCACCGTTACCGATGAAAAGGATAACAGCCCAATGATGGCTGTTAACATTATACAGAAAGGCACCACTAACGGCGCCCAAACAGACCTTGACGGTAAATACGAGCTTTACCTGTCGCCCGGCACGCATACACTTGATTTTAGTTTTGTGGGCTACACCACCCGTAGCATGATAGTTACGGTGCTTGAAAGGGATAAGCAATTGGATGTGGTAATGGGTATGGAGAGTAAGGAAATGGATATTATAGTAGTAACCGGCACCAAGTACGAAAAGAAACTGAGCGAGGAAGTGGTAAGCATGGAGGTTGTAAAGGCAAGCGTGCTTAACCAACAAAGTGCTAAAATGGACGAGGCCATGAACAAGGTACCCGGCGTTAACATGTTGGGCAAAACCATTGCCATACGCGGCGGTAGCGGTTTTAGCGATGCCACCGGCAACCGCGTGCTGGCTTTGTTGGATGAGATGCCCATTATCAGCCCTGAGAATGGCAGTATAATCTGGGAGATGATGCCTATTGAAGCTTTAGAACAAATAGAAGTTATAAAAGGTTCTTCTTCAGCACTGTATGGTTCATCAGCTTTAAACGGGGTTTTAAACATGCGCACCATACAGCCTAAGCCCGAAATGGTGAATAAGCTGCTTATAAATTATGGCTTTTATGACCAACCACGTCAACGTACCTGGAACGAATGGTGGCGCACTAAAACCATTAACCAACGTGGCGATACGGTTGACCGTGTCCGTTACCGTATGTATGGCGGCGGCCAGTTTACCCATGCCAAACAGTACGGCGATTTCGGCGTAGTGTTGAGCGCCAGCTATCAGCAGGATATGGGCTTTCGCCAAAGTAACGATTACAAACGCGCCCGCCTTGCAGCTAAGTTGCGCTATACGCCTAAGAAGAACCCGCACCTTACGGTTGGGCTGAACATGACCTTCTTCCACCAAACACTGAAGGACTTCTTTGCCTGCCTTGGTATTGCTAAGCAAATGTATGTGCCTACGCAAGCTGATGTGCGTACCCAGGCCCGTATGTTTACTATAGATCCTTATTTTAACTACTACGATAAAAAAGAGAACCGCCACAGTTTAAAGTTCCGTGTGTTTAACAACCAAAGTTTCAGCACCACCGGCGATAGCAGCAACAGCACCCAACTGTATTACGACTACAGCGTTCTGCATAATTTTACCAAAGCTGCCTTAATCATTACGGCCGGTACTAATGGTTTCTACAGCAATATCAAAGGCAAAACCTTTGGCCAGTTGGTAGCCAACATCAATAACATTAAATATTTCAGCACCCGCGAGATTGTAAACTTTGCGGCCTACGTACAGGCAGAAAAGAAGTTCTTCCAGAAGCTGACCATAAGCG
>CAZUHU010000249.1:0-4688 GCA_964620645.1 uncultured Chitinophaga sp. | reverse complement strand
CCGTTGCCGGCCAGTGCATCGCCTATCGTGTCCAGGCTCTCGCGGACCGCATCGTCGATGAAGCCGCAGGTGTTGACGATGACGAGGTCGGCGCCCTCGAAGCTCTTGCTGGTGGCATAACCTTCGGCCGACAAGCGGGTCAGGATCAGTTCGGAATCGGTCAGTGCCTTCGGGCAGCCGAGGGACACGAAACCGATGGTGGGGGCACGCTCGGACATGGCGCCATTGTCCCGCATCCCACCTGGCGCCCGGCCCGCGGGCACGGGCCGGTGCAGCGTCAGCGCCGGTTGCCGGGGAAGCCCGGGAAGATGGAGCCCGCCTGCGACACCTGCGTCTGCAGGTTCTCGAACAGGGACCGGCTCTGCTCGAGGTAGCTGTTCATCATGGTCTGCATCAACGGCGCCTGGGCGCCGACCAGCTGGTTCTGCATGTCGGCAAAAGCCTGCAGGTTCTTCTCGAGGTAGGGCGCCATCATGCCCTGCATCGCATGGCCATAGAAGCGGATGATCTGCGCCAGCGCCGGGGTGCTGAACATCGGCACGCCGCCCGACTCTTCCTCGAGGATGATCTGCAGCAGGATGCTGCGCGTGATGTCCTCGCCGGTCTTTGCGTCGCGGACCTCGAAGTCCTCGTTGCCCAGCACCATCTTCTTGACGTCGGCCAAGGTGATGTAGCTGCTGGACTGGGTGTCGTAGAGGCGGCGGTTGGGGTACTTCTTGAGGATCCGTGGGCCGCTTGCCGGGGCGGGCTCGCCAGCTGCGGGCGCACGACGTGGAGCAGGCATGGGCGTTCCTCTTCGCAAAGGCCTGTGGTCGATGTTACGCGCTGGGCCCGGCGGCCGATGGAGGGGTTTCCCCCGCGCGCCCGCGGGGCCCGATTCCGTGGGTCGCGAGGAAGCCATCGACCCTGTCGGTATAGGGCCCGGGCCGACCCAGTTCATCGTTGAGCTGGCGATGGTCGAGATCGAAGCTGACCAGCTCGGCTTCGCCGCCCAGCGACAAGGCCCTGTGCCTGTACGCGTGCCCGGCCGCGATCGAGTCCTCGCGCCCGGCAGAGCAGACAAGCAGAACCGGCGCCAGCGGCCCATGGCGCATCCGATGCAGGGGTGAGGCCTCTGCCCAGGCCGCCGGGTCACTGCCGAACACCGGGTCGTAGAAGGCGTAGTGGGGCCTCTGCATCACGCTGACCATGTCCAGCGCTGCGGTGTCGATCAACACCACCGCCTTCCACGGCGGTCGGGCGGAAGCGTCGGCACCGGCATGCGCCATTGCGGCCAGGTGGGCGCCGGCCGAGTGCCCGACCATCGCCAACCTGGACGGGTCCGCACCCCAACGCGGGCACTGCTCCCTGACCCAGGCGAGTGCCTGTGTCACATCGTCGCACTGCGCCTGCACCGGGACCTGCGGCCACAGCCGGTAGTTGATCGAGACGACGCCCAGCCCCCTGCTCAGCCAGTGCCTGGCCTTGCCAGTGATCAACCTCGGGCTGGCCTTGTCGCCCTGGCGCCATCCCCCGCCATGGAGGTACACGACAAGCGCCGGCGGCGCGCTGGCAGGCGCGGGAAGGTAGACATCGCACCGCTGAAGGGGATCCGGCCCATAGGCCAGGTCCTCGAAGGCCGGCCGCGCCCCTTCGGCGTCCTGGCGCGAGACCGGCATCGCCGGCCGGCCGTCCTGCCGGCGGGCGGCCAGGCGCTCGCGCAAGGCCTGGCGCCACTCCTCGCGGGCCGGGCCGCCGCGCAGGCCGAAGAGCCCCCGCCACCTCATGCTCAACGCGGGTCAGGCCGGCACCGGGCGCCGACCGAGAAACACTTCACAGCCGCCGCGCGGGTTGAACACATAGTCGTCCCCGTCGAGCGGCATCACCTTCGGTCCCCAGGGGTTGGCCGTTCCCAGGAACAGGCCGTAGGGCGTCGACTCCAGGGTACGCAGCCCCATGTTGTAAGGATTGCCCATGCCATTGCGGGTCACGGGCACCCAGTTCTCGCCGTCCCAGCTGCGGAACAGGTCGAAACCCGACTGGTTCTCGAAGATGCTCAGCGGCGTGACATCGGCCATCACGCGCCCGAAGGCGCCTGGCCAGCGGCTGTGCTTGACATAGGGAAGCCAGGCGCTCCACTCGAAGGTGCTGGCATAGAGCCAGCCCTCGTGCTCGCACATGCGCCACAGGTAGCCGTTGAAGAAGGTGTCGAAGCCGGCCCTGCGCCCGGACAATGGCTCCTTGAAGCCATCCGGTGTGTCGCGTGGCTCGCCGACGACGAGGTCCCAGCGCTTGTCCTCGTGCACGCGGATGATCTCCGCAGCGGCGGGCCCGATCTTGTTCGCCTTGTCGATGCCACCGCCCTGGATGCCGGTGCCGATGTACAGCGCACCCTTGAACGGGGCCATGCTCAGCACCCCCTGGTTCTCCGGGCCACGCCAGGCGCCGCGCTCCAGCACGAGCTCCCATTCGTAGGGCGCTTCTCCATCGCAGCGGCTGCGCCAGAGCTGGAAGCCCTGGTGGTTGAGGGTTCCCGCGTAGAGCCAGTCACCACAGGCACACAGTTCGTGGATGGACTTGTTGCCCAGGTCGCCGAAGGCGAAGTCGGTCACCGGCTCCCAGTGTCCGGCGGCCGGATCCCGGCTCTCGTACACCACCACGTGGCCCGAGATGTTCTGGCTGCCGCCGCGAGTGCCCGCCGGCGTGGTGTACAGCCTGCCCTTGAACGACACCAGCGAGCGGATGGTGGTGACCGGCAGGCCGACCAGTCCGGGCTCGCAGGTGACCTCGAATCGCCGGCCGTCCTCGGACCGCAGGACGACCGGACCGGGCCCGCGCGCCGGCGACCATGTGCAGGCGTAGAGCACGGGCTCGCTGGCGCCCGGTTCATGGTGGACGGCCATCGCGCGGTAGCTCACCTCGCGCGGAATGGGCTGGCCGTGACTGCCGATGATGGTCGGTGCCTTGAAGGCCCGCTCCCACAGGTCGACCCTGGGGTCGTAGGCCCAGATCTCGGCCGCCAGGTCGATCTCGAACGGGTCGACGGGCCCCTCGACAGGCCAGACGTCCAGGCCCAGCGCACCCGCCTGGCGCCGCCGCATCAGGGAGAAGGCGCCGCGAATGGTGCTGACGTACAGACGGCCCTTGTACCAGGCCATCGAATGGGCATAGGAGTTGTGGCCATCGCCGAACCCGCCGTAGGCCACGAGCTTGAAATGCTCCCTGCTGAGCCCGGGCTTGACGCCCAGCCGGTGCACGACGGACATGGTCAGGCCAGGATGCCGGACATGAACTCCGCCAGCCTCTCCTCCGCCTCCGCCTCGGTGGCATAGGGGCCGTGCCGATCGACGTCGCGGGTGGTGAAGTACCAGGCGCCGCCGGACTTGAAGACGCGGTCGCTGCGGAACCAGTTTCGCTCGACCTCGCCAGCGCGGTAGCGGGGGGGTTCGTCGGTGAATTCACCGTCCCAGAAACGAAGGCAGTTGGACAGCACCTCGGCCGGCCTGACCGTGGGAAAGAAGTGCCCGGCGTCGCGCACGCGCCGGAACACCGCATGGGGCCAGAGCTCGAGCAGTTCGGCGCCGGACAGCCGTGCGGGCGAGTTGTCGCCGTACATGGCGATGATCGGGAAGGTCAATTCCCGCAGGCTGTCCAGTGAGAGGCCGTCGGGTGAGGTCATCTCGGCATAGGCACTGGTGGTGTTCATCAGCTCCAGCCAGGCTGCAGAGGTCCTCTTGCCCGTCTTGCCCAGCAGGGGGCTCACGAGTTCGGCCAGCTCGGGCGGCACCTCCTTGCCCTGCAGCTGCCACTCGGCGACCCGTGTCAGCAGCCGAGGCCCGAAGTACGGATCGGCCGTGTCAAGGTCGACCTGATGGCGGTCGAGAATGGGCTGCACACGGCGGCCGAAACCCCACTCGTCGCGGGCCTGCATCTTGCGCCCGGCAGAGAAGTGGCTGTCCGCCAGGATCAGGCTGGCCACGCGCTGCGGGTACTCGCAGGCGAAGCGCAGCGCCACCACGCCGCCGAAACTGTGGCTGAGGAAATGCGCCCTCTCGATCCCGAGATGGTCCATCAAGGCGCGCAGGTCGGCCGCCATCATGTGCGGCGTGTAGCCGTCCCGGGTCATCTCGGAGCGCCCATGCCCTCGCAGGTCGTACAGCGTGACCCTGAAGCGCCTGGACAGGGGCACCCCGTAGTTGAAGTACCAGAACGCCATGTTCGTGGCCAGCCCGTGGATCATGATCAGATCCTCGCGGCCGGCCCGCGGCTCGACGTCGTCGAGCTGCAGGTAGTTCAGGCTGACCCCGTTGACCTTGGCGATCGGCATCGGCTTACTCCACGTACCCCAGCATCTGCAGCTGATCGAGGATCTGCTGCTTCTCTTCCTCGTCCATCGACTCCGCGAGCTCGCCTTCGGCACCGCCGGCGGTGGCGGCCCCGATCTCTATCGGCCTGGCCGCCTTGTGTGCGGCCGTGAACATGGCGCCCGGCACCACCCCCTCGAAGTCCGCCGGCACCTTCAGGCCCAGGCTGTAGAGCAGGGTCGAGGCGACGTCGGTGATGTTGCGCCGGCCGATCAGCTTGCCGGCCTCTATGCCCGGCCCATAGGCAAGGAAGACACCCTCGGGGTGGTGCGTGCCGACGAAGTAGTTGCCCTTATGCACGAAGGCCAGGAAGTTGCGTACCGAGACGAAGCCGAAGTCGCGCAG
>CAZUHU010000248.1:0-4707 GCA_964620645.1 uncultured Chitinophaga sp. | reverse complement strand
TAAATTTTTGGCGAAGTTTCCGCGAAATGCCCGCCTGTCAACGACTTAAGAAACTTCCTTCCTTTCATAAGTTTCCTAATGTGATGGCGTTTTCGGCTTCTATGAGCCGTAAGTAAAGTTTTATCTCACTCAGTTACAATAAGCAGGTTATTACTCCGGTGCTCCGTACCTTATTCATGTTCTTGATGTGGTTTTTTATTTTGTGCAGTATGTATTAAAAAAGGTGCAATACAACCCGGATATTGAACTAAACATGCTACAATTGATAATAGTATCGGGAATAAGCAAAAGGATGGTTCGCTGCTTGTTAAGTGTAAAATCTTATTTACTTAATATTTAGGGTGAAAAAATTTGACATTGGGAACAATATTTGATAATTTGCTCGGAAATAATCTGCACTATGACTCTAGCTCTACCTATCCCGGGTAACAGGGAACCTGTTTCTTCTAAATCCCTGAAATTGTCGCTTAAATTTTTTGTTTTTCTGGCTGCGCTGGCTGTTTGTAACAGTATCAATGCGCAGATTACGCTTATTGACCCTGCAACTGTTGGTGGTTTTGAAAGTTCAACCACATTTGCGGGTAACGGTTGGTCGGTTGCCAACGGCGTTGCTACCAACAGGGTGTGGTATTGCGGCACAGGCCAAGCTGGCTACACCGGGGCACGCGCCGCTTTTATTGGTAACAGCGCCACTAACGTTGGGGCTAACACTGCCAACCGCGTAGTGCATCTATACCGCCCGGTTACCATACCCGTAGGTGCCACCAACATTACCTTAACTTTTAAGTATAAGCAGGCGGCAAGTGATTATGTTTCGCCTACAGTTTATGATGGAATGAATGTTTATTTAGACCCAACAACTCCAACAGGGGGTACGACCTCTACATTTCCTCCGATTGGTTCCCGTATATACGGGCCTTTTCCAACAGCTAACATAACAACCTATACTACCCAAACTGTTACTATACCTAACAGTTATGCAACCGGTGTAGCTACCAACCTTATCTTTACCTGGTTTGGCGAAACAGTGAGCCCACACGGATATGGCGCCATTGATGACGTGAGCTTAACTTACGTTTCGGGCTGTTCTGCACCTGCGCAGGCAACATCCTTTGGCTCAAACTCCATACTAACAACCAGCGGCAATGTAACATGGACCAATGGTGGCGGTACCAACCGCCTTGTGGTAGTGCGCCAGGGCAGCGCTGTTAATGCCGACCCTGCAAGTGGTTCAACCTATACCGCTAACTCGTCTTTTGGCGCCGGCAGCCAGATTGGTACCGGCAATTATGTAGTATATAACGGCACCGGTTCATCAGCTTCAGTAAGCAATTTATTACCTAATACACAGTATTTTTTTGCTATATATGAGTTTAGCGGCACTTGTTACAACGTAACTGAGTTAACCGGCAGCTTTACCACGGCCAGTTGCTCACCTTCTACCCAGGCTAGTGCATTTTCTACGTCCAACATCTTTAACAACAGCGCTACGGTATCCTTTACGCGTGGTAATGGTAGCCGGGTTATTGTTTTAGCCCGTAACGGCTCAGCTGTTAATTCTGACCCGGTTTATAATACCTCGTATACCGCCAATGCCAATTTTGGCAGCGGCACGCAGGTGGGTACCGGCAACTATGTGGTTTATGATGGTACCGGCAATTCCGTTACCGTTACCGGTTTAACGGTTGGTGCCACCTATCATTTTGCCGTTTATGAATACTTCGCTTCGCCAAATTGTTTTACTACTCCGGCTTTAACAGGCAACTTAACCACTACGCTTGTTAACCCTTTGGTTAGCGGTAATGTTAATTGCGGTTACAATTTTGCCTACACCACGGCAACTACCTATACGGCAATTTCCGGGGGCACTACCGTAGCAAGCGGCAGCGGTATTGATGACAACCTTTATACCAACCAGGCAATTGGTTTCCCTTTTGATTTTAATGGTAAAACTTACACTTCGGTTGGTATAAGCAGCAATGGCTTTATCTGGTTTGGTTCTACAAATCCTGTTTCTACCGAGTATGCGCCCCTATCCTCTGCCACTGCTATGGAGGGAGTCGTTTCCGTGTTCGGCGATGATTTGTTAGCAAGGGCTGCAGGTTCAACTATTAAAACTGCAGTAACCGGTACGGCCCCTAACCGGGTGTTTACCATAGAATGGCTGAACTTTACTGATTATGGCGTTTACCAGGATTATTTGAGCCTTTTAGTTATTTTTCTTGATAGATACGATTTTCAGATAAGGCTTTATGAGGGGTCAAACAACGTTGACCTTGCTTATAACGTTGCACCGTATATAATTAATGATATTGCTGACGGGCAGGTTGGCCTTCGCGGCACATCAAATACCGACTTCTTAAATCGCAAAGTATATTCATGCACTAACAACTGGAATTCCTCAACGGCAGGCACGGTTAATACTGATGTTTGCGAGATTGATGGCTACTTCTGCAGCACTTACCCTGCAACTAATGCTACTTATCGCTATACGCCTAATGTTACTAATCCAACAGTTACACCTAATACTCCTTACACTGTTTCGGCCTGTAACAGTTATACGATGACTTCTTCATCAGCCACTTCTTATTTGTGGTATAAAGATGGTGTTTCAACCGGCGCAACAACACAAGCCTACACTGCAACTGCCAGTGGTGTTTATTACGTAATGGCAGGTAATGCCAGCAATTGTTATCGTTATTCGTTGCCATATACCTTAACCATCAATCCTAACCCAACTGTATTTAGCGTTACAGGTGGTAATATATGTGGCTCGGGTGCAGTTGGCCTTTCAGGCTCAGAAAGCGGTGTAAACTACCAGCTTGTCCGTAACGGAGGCACCAATGTGGGCAGCCCTGTTGCAGGTACAGGCAGTAGTATCAGTTTCGGCATCCAATCAACTGCAGGTACCTATACTGTGGTGGCTACTAATGCCACTACATCTTGCACATCAAACATGTCAGGTAATTCAGTGGTAAATGCTCTACCGGTAGCCTACAACGTTTTTGGCGGGGTGGGTTGCGGTCCGATTGATATAACAACAGGTGGCTCTCAATTTAATGTTAACTACCAGTTGAAATTAGATGGGAACGACCAGGGCTCTCCGTTAGCCGGTACCGGTTTAGGCCTTGATTTCGGAAATCAGAATACCCCCGGACTATATACCGTGGTAGCAACAGATGCTTCAAGCGGTTGCACCGCTACGCAAAACGGTTCAGTTACAGTACAATACTGCGGCTCTATTACATGGGACGGCTCAGCCGGCACCGATTGGGGTGTTGCAGCAAACTGGACTCCGCCTGTTGTGCCTTCAATGTGTGCACAGGATGTAGTTATACCTAACGTAAGCAATAAGCCTGTATTAAGCAGTCCTGCTACCGTTGGTAGTGTGCAGCTTGATTTAGGCGCTACCCTTACTTTAAATGCTAACCTTAATATGTGCGGCAACTGGGTAGGTAGCTCAGGCGCCTCATCTCAGGTATTGGGCAGTGGCGAACTTATTCTTAACGGTTCAGGCGCGCAAACACTAAGCGGCAATTCACAATTCAATATTCTTCGCCTTAACAACGCCTCCGGCGCGTCAATAATTAGCGGAGGTACATTCCAGGTTGAGAATGAGGTTAGTTTGCAGAATGGTAATTTAAACACCTCAGGCGGAACCTTAATTTTCAATAGCGCTTCTCCTAACCAAATTGCCATATTGGATGATTTCAGTTCGGGCTACACCGGCACTATAAGCGGCAGTATTACTGCCCGCCGTGCCTATGCTTCAGCTGCTTACCAGGATGCCCACTACTTTGGCAGCCCTGTTAGCGGCCCAACAGCGGGTAACTTAGGTTCAAGCAACGGAAGTGGAGGTTTTGTTACAGCTATGGGCAACTGCGATGAAACCCAACTGGCCAACAACAGCCTTTACGGCAATGTTTACACGTACGACGAAAGTAATGGCGGCACTTGTAACGTAGCCGGTTGGAAGGTGGAAGCAGCAGGTAACGGTGTTGTAGCAGGCAAAGGCTACAGCGTGCGTAAAGTTGGTGCAGGCACTTTGGTATTAAGCGGCACGCCGCATACTGCAGCAAGCTACAGCCAAAGCGGTACTAACGGTGGATGGAGCAACATTAGTTTGCAGGGCCGCCCTACGGTTTCCGGCTGGACAATGGTTGCCAACCCTTACCTTGCTACGCTTGACTTAACAAGCGCGCCTAACCCTGCCGGTTTCGACGGTGTACATGCTGTTTGGAATACCACCGGGCCTTTTGCAGGCACTTATACCGATGAGGATATCATTGCACCTTTCCAGGCATTCTTTGTTAGAAAATCAACCCCTGGAGGCTCTGCAACTTATACTATTAATAAGAGCAACCTGAGCAAGAATCCGCAAACCTTCCAGGCGTTAAACAATGCCGAAACCATGACGCTGTATGTTACCAATAACGGTAATGGTTTAAAGGATAAAACAACCGTTGGTTTCAATAGCGATGCAACGTCACAGTTCGATAGCCAGATGGACGGATTTAAAATGCCGGGCGCATTAACCCGCCATACGTTGTACAGCTACAATACTGACCCACAGGAATGGTTTGCCCGTAACTTTAATACCTCTATTGAGCAAACGGCAACCGTAAACGTAGGCTTTGAGCCGGGCGCTAACGGCAGCTACAGCATGAATTTTGACGGCTTACAGAGCTTTGACCCTACCAGCTACAT
>CAZUHU010000247.1:0-4794 GCA_964620645.1 uncultured Chitinophaga sp. | reverse complement strand
AGTAGGCGACCCTTTAATGGATTTGGGTGCTTCGTTGGCTTATTGGAGTGAGCCGCAGGCTTCCAACGAAATAAAGTTCTTTAACCTGACCTGGCTGCCCGGTAATTTAAGCAGAGTTGAAGCCGCCGAACGCTACGCGCAAAAAAGCGGAAGAGATATTTCTAACCTCCTCTTCTACTATGTCTTCGGTTTGTTTAAGAATGCAGTGATTGTGCAGCAGATATATGCGCGCTGGAAAGCAGGCCATACCAAAGATGAACGCTTCGGGAAGTTGCTGCCCGTGGTAAAAGCCTTAGGAGAACAAGGCGTAAATTATTTACAGAAAGGCCGGTTATAGTTACTTAACGTAGTACATCTGCATTAAGCCCTTGTTCTTCACCTCAATTTCGCCACGGGTAATGCAGCTATATTTATGCTTAACCAATCGGTAGGTAGCCTCACTTATGTTCACCTCTCCTTCGGTTCCGTATTGCTCCATACGCGCTGCCGTGTTTACAGTATCGCCCCATATGTCATAAGCAAACTTTTTAACCCCTACAATACCTGCTACCACGCTGCCACTGTGCAGGCCTATCCGCACTTCAAACGTTTGTTCGTTCAAATTCTTTTTACGCTGCAGCATAAAGTCGCGTATCTCAAGTGCAGCCTTCAGCATATTTTCGGCATGGCATTCATCCGGAACAGGTAGCCCTGCCACTGCCAGGTAGGCATCGCCAACCGTTTTTATCTTCTCAATGTTATGGCGAGAGGTTATTTCATCAAAAGCCTTAAAACATTCGTGTAACTCATCAACCAACTGCTGAGGGCTAAGCCTTTCGCTTATGTTGGTAAACGATTTAAAGTCGGTAAACATTACCGTTACATTGTTAAACAACTTTGCATCTGCACTTCCTTTTTGCTTCAGTTCCTCTGCTACCTCCTCGGGTAAAATATTCAGCAGCAACTCATCGCTTCGGCGTTTTTCCTCTTCAATTATCCTGTTCTTAGCTTCCAACTCATCGGCCTTAACACGCAATAGTTCGGCTTCTTTACGGCGCTGCTCTGCATCAAAGGCGGACTTAAGATTCTCCATCTGCTTTACATTGTCCTCAGCAAAACGCTTGCGCTCAAACTCACCGGCCTCTTTTAATGTTGAAAAAGCCTTACTGTGCTCACCTGTTTGGTGGTAACAATCAGCCAAACGGTTTAAAGCCTTAACGTAATCCTCCTTGTATCGGCCTCCATTTACTGCAAGCGATTGTTCCAGGCATTCTATAGCAGCCACATAATTCCTGCGCTTCATTTCGCAGGCAGCCAATTCCTCAAACAAAGATGACAGGCGATAAAAATTCTGTTGAAATTCATCGCGTTTTGCTGCATCAGTCAACAGCCTTATCCCCTCTTCTACTCTTCCCAGTTCGGATAAGCATTTAGCAATGCCTACGTAGTTAGCCGCGAGCCAATCGAAATTTTCATTTTTTTCATTATAAACCACAGCCTGTTCAAAGTGCTCCAATGCTTTTTCATATTGAAGATTGTGGATATAAACTGAACCTATATTAGAGTAATTGGCAGCCAAAAAGCCTATTCCAAATGCGTTAGCCAGATTAATTTCCAAAGCCCTTTGGAAATAACTTAGCGCCTCTTCCCTTTTACCTAAATCGCTATAACTGTTGCCCAGGTTGTTTAAGGTTATGGCTTTAATTTTATCACTACCTAATTCAACACCAATACTGTAGGCCTTTTGATCGTACTCAAAGCTACGCATGTAGTAGCCAAGGGTAGAATAGCAGTAAGACATGTTAATGTATGCCCGGGCTTCCAATAGTTTATCGGGCTGTAAAGCAATATCGTTAAGGGCAGCTGCATTTATATGTAAAATTGTTTCTTCAGTGGCCTCGGGATAATCGTCAACAAAATCAACTCGCATCCTGGCGCGTTCCAAAGGATCGGCCATCGATTCAATTTTACGCAAATACTCTTCCTGCGTCATATAGCAATACCCCAAAGGTAAAAGGTAAAACGCGAAAGAAAAGTTTAATCTTAATGATTGTTGTTAGCTTAGCTGTTCTGGTGTTTCCTCTTTCTGCTCACCAGCGGGTCATCTTCAACCTTACCGGTCTTCTTCTTGGCTTTTTTAGCCTGGCGGTCAGCAATGCTTATAGCTATCTTCAGCAAAAAGCCCTTAGCGCCCATACGCTCCGGATGTTTTTTGCCGTCGCGTATGTGGTTAAAGAACATTTTGGAGTAGATGATAGCAAAAGGAGCACAAGGGTTATGGCTTAAGTGTTTTCCGAATACACGCTTGTGCACGTTGCCACCACAGGCTGCCATGTGTTCATAAGCCACTTCAGTGTTTTGATACATCACTTCGTTATCACCGTAACAGGCACATAACTGCATGGGTTTTTTAGGTACCCACATGGCTAAACAATTTTCTTTCAGCTTTTTGGTGAAGGCAAAATTGGTATCGGTGCGAAATCTTTCCAGCAATGTATCCTGCACCATATCGGCAGGTATCTTCGGCAGTATTGAATCTACAAACCCATAATCGAATTGACGGGGCTGTGCAAACACCTGCTTTAACTGCTGGCTGTACTGCGGCTTAAATACGCTGTAAACATCACCGGGCCAAAGGTTATAAGCATACTGGTACGAAAGTATGAGGTAAGGCAGGTAATGCGGACGATCGTAATGTCCAAACATGGTCTTAGCCTGTTCGCCGGTCATGTCATAGGCGCCGCTCATCGGCGATGAGGCAGTTAGTTTAACTTCAGGAAAAGCGCCACTCTCCAGCATTTTGTGCGTGGCCATAGCAGCATGGCCCCCCTGCGAATAGCCGGTAATAAACAGTTGGTCGCTGGTGGTAACCCCAATTTTGGGGTAAATTTCACGACAGGCCTTTATCATATAAATAGTAGCCATTGCCTCCGTCCAGGCATCCTG
Source organism: uncultured Chitinophaga sp. (assembly GCA_964620645.1). Lineage (GTDB taxonomy): Bacteria > Bacteroidota > Bacteroidia > Chitinophagales > LD1 > Bog-950. The sequence continues at coordinate 1,869 of CAZUHU010000247.1, read as the reverse complement.
GTAAACGTGCTCCTTCTCTCCTCCTCCTAAACCATAATAGAAGGGGAACAAAGAAACATAACCATCCACTGCATGCATCATACAAACAAACTGCTCCAAATCCTGTATGCCGTAATCCTGCCCTATTGAAATACGTGTGCCATGGCAGTATACCATTTCAGGTGAAGGCTTTGTAACCTTAGGCACATACATTACACCTTTCGCTACTATGAAAGTACTATCCAGCCAAAGGCCTTTGTACGTAACCTCGTACATATCAACCGCATTTTTTACCGGGGCTATTAACTGCGGTATGTTGCGTTCCTTCCATACACGGTCCATAGAATCCTGTGTATAGGAATACTTTAATTTAAAATCTACTACATAAGATGCAGGAGGTGCAAATGTGTTAGCAAACAGCATTAAGCTGCAAATGCTTAACAGCAGGAACAAAAGATTTTTTTTCATCGCTGAGCCGGATTGTTGTTGCCCGTGAAGATATAGAATTGCTTCGCGAATTTTCGCATTTAGCAATAAATCGCTGAATTTTTTATTTAAGCAACAGGCTGCAATTACCAGCGTGCAAGGTGGTCCTCAGCAACACCATAAGCTGTGAATTTTTCGCTGATGCCATTCAGGGTTATCGCCCCCTCTATCTTTCCGTAAGCCTGGGTAAAAATGCTCTTCATTAAAAACAGGTTTACGTTCTCACTTCGTGCTCCGGCAGGCGTAAGGGTACAGTTTAAAATGCCATCCTCCGTATTAACCATCCATGGGGTTTTATCCAACGGCTTCTGCATGGCAAATGCCGCTTTAGACAGAATAGTCTTTTTACCATCTAACCACAGTATGTTCTCCATATCGCCGTTAAAATGCTTAACCAGGTTAAGGCCTACTGCCTTGCCACTTTCAGTTCGCCCAATAAAGGCCAGCCAATTCCAGTACGTTTCGCGCGGTGGATAGCCCTTGGTAAAATCTACCGCGCCATAATTACCCTGAATTGCATAGTTGCTGCCATTGCTGCTGATAGCCGCCTCTACAGGCAAGCACACATTTTTATAGGTAAAGTTGAACGGCCTGTTAACCGAAGGCGCTACAATGCTTGCTCCATGGGCAGTATCCTCTCCAACTATCTTCAAGCTAAAAGCGCCATTGTATTGCAGGGTTATTTTACCGCCTGAAGTAACAATGCTGTAATCGCCAAGTTTCCATTCGCTATCCAGGTTAGGATCGAAGGAGGAAGGGAAACCAAACGGTACAAGCGCATTGTGCTGGCGGAAATTGCCATCTTTAAAAGAGTAGTAATAGCAAAATGCATTAGCTACCAACCCTGCATCGGCTATGGCAATACCGCAAATCAAATCGGGGCTGTAAACTCCAAAAAATATCCAGGCTTTACGGCTACTGCGGCGGTTACTAAGCAAAAAACCTTCCTTATCCCAATGCCGGGTGCTTACATCGGGTATCAGCCCGTTATAAATAGCGTGTGGTAAATGGGTACCATTGCTGAACAGGCTTTTTTCCGAAGGAAGTATCATGATTATGCGGAGGTGTTTGAGTTCTCTTTAGAACGGCGCCACATGCTTACAAAGGCACCCAAAAAGGTAATTATGCCCCCTAGCCATACCAGGTTAATATAAGGAAACACAATAGCCTTAAGCACTATGTAGTCCAAAGGCTTTTCCTTATAACGCGCGCTCATGGTCAGTTTACGGCTGGCCGGGTCTATACGTTGTATTTCAAAGGTGTAATTCAGTTCATCCATTGATGCCGGAATGCTGCTTAAGGTGCCCTGCACCCTGTCAATTACCAATACCGGTTGCGCGCGGTAGGTACTGCCGTCAGGCGCATTTACACTAACGTTTACGCCCACCACCAATTTATCGGTTA
>CAZUHU010000246.1:0-4817 GCA_964620645.1 uncultured Chitinophaga sp. | reverse complement strand
CAACATCTAAAAACGGATGGCGTTTAAAAGGGGATGTTAAGTTTGATGAGGTTAGTCCTAAGTGCAGCGCTATTACCCCCGTACCCGGCGGTGTGGGCCCCATGACGGTGGTTTCATTGATATTAAACACGCTTAAAGCGGCTAAAAACCGAAACTGATATGAATAAAAGAGCCTTTTACCTGCTTGTTTGTGGTTTACTGCTGATTACCTGCTGTAAGCAAAGGAACAAGCCCCAAGCCAATGAGCCCGTTAAAGTAAGCGGTAAACAGGTTTACCAGGATTCATCATCCTCTATGGTAAAAGTGTTCGATCAAAATGGGCGCGTTTGTATACAGCAAACCAGCACCTATTACGAAATGGTGGATGCCTACGAGGGCACTAATAAAATACCTTTGCTGCTTAAAATTACACGCACCGATTTGTGCTATGCCGATTCTGTAAACAAGGATAAGGTGTACCAGGTAAGCGCACAAAGTGTTATGGATACCAAACCCATACAATGGCAGGCGCAGTTTGTAGCCACGGATGTGCAGCTAAAAGATAAAACCAACACTATTGAAGCCATACACGAAGGAACAGGAGAGGAGGAAGATTTGGTGACCCGCTTCAGCCTGTTAAATGGTAAGGAAGTATTCAGTTGCTCTTACAGCGATATGAAGGTAAGCATACCCAATCTGCGCGAAAGGCGCTTTGCGGGTTTTACCAGCCGAAGCGCGGTAACAGACCCTATCAAAAAGTCGGGTGGAGAAAATGCCATTGGCTTTATTACCTACTCCTCAAGCAGCGCGCCCATCAGCCGCTTAGAGCTAAAATTAAAGCGCGGCCCTGTAGCCGATAAAATACCGGCTTATACACCTGAAATGACCTTTGTTGCCGCTAACGAAAACAGCAACGTTATTGAAGATGGCAAAGGTTTGGTGATGATGAAGCTGGATGAAAACTACAAACCTGCCGATATAAAAGACTTCGCTATACAGTTTACTATTTACTATGGCGATGATAACGAATCAACAAAAATCACCATACCCGTTATTAACGATAAACTGGACCTCAGCAAAGCCCAATACGATAAAGATATATTTGAGCTGAGCGATGCAGGAGTAGAGAAGGTGCAGTAGCGGTTTTGTATTTAAACCAGAATAGCCGCCATTGCGAGTGATCTTCAGCTTTGTAATTCTTGATTATGTAACTTGGTATCATAAATGTATAAAACAATGCACATAATTGTGGTTGGCGGGACGCTAACCAAGTGTTAAAACTAATTTTATGCCTGCTTTAAAAATTTGCCCTGTATGTGGTTTTGACAGCTTACGAAAAGCACCTTATGATGATTATGGCTACCCTACTTATGAAATTTGTTCTTGCTGTGGTTATGAATTTGGTTTTGATGATAGTTCGCGGAATGAATCTTTTGAAACTTACAGGCAAAATTGGATAGACCAAGGTTTTAAATACTTTAATGCATCAAAGAAACCTAAAATTTGGAACAGGGAAGTTTTAAAAGGCCAGTTGAAAAATATCAATAAAGTTAACTATAAGCCTAGGTTACTATAATGGCTTTTGAGGATACGCCAACATCGGCGGAAGGTTCTGCAAAACAAAAAAGCCGCGAGGCTTACCCGCGGCTTTTAATTGTTGGTTTATAGCTTTTACATTCTAAAGGCGTATAGGTAGCTCATTGGCTTGTTCGGGTAAATGCCCTCCACCAGTACCTTGCCATTCTTGTTCTTTAGCAGGTTTATAAAGTCGTTAACGCTGTTAACAGGTTCGTCATCTATCTGCGTTATCACAAAGCCCTTGCGTATATCCGTAAACTCGGCCAGCTTGCCATCTTTTAAATTGGTAATACGCACACCACCGCTAATGCCCAGGCTTCTTAAATCAGAGGCTGAAAGGTTTTCCACCTCTACACCAAGAGCACCCAAAATATCGTCATTGGTTTCAACACTTGCGGTAGTGTTGTATTTGTTCTTAAGCGTAATGGTAGTGCTTTGCGGTTTGCCATCGCGTATAAAGTTCACCGTAATCTTATCGCCGGGGCGGTATTGAGCCACCTGCTCCTGCAGTTCAGGGGAGGAGTTAACTGCAAAACCGTTTATATCGGTAATAACGTCTTTGTTCTTCAGGCCGCCTTCTTCGGCAGCGCTGCCTTTATTAACGCCATCTACATAAACACCCTTAGGTGCGCTAAAGCCAAGGTCCTGCGCAGTTTTGTTATCCATAGTGCGGATGGTTACACCAAGGAAACCACGCTGTGTAACGCCATACTTCTGCAGGTCAAAAATCACCTTCTTTACAATGTTAGAAGGCACTGCAAAAGAGTAACCTGCATACGAGCCGGTAGGCGAGGCAATGGCGGTGTTAATACCAATTAACTCCCCATTTACGTTAACCAGTGCGCCACCGCTGTTGCCGGGGTTAACCGCAGCATCGGTTTGTATAAAGCTTTCAATGGCGGTGCTACTGCTTTTTTGCTGGCCGTATTGGTCGCCAAGTATATTAATGTTACGTCCTTTGGCAGATATAATACCTGCGGTAACGGTGCTTTCAAGGTTAAAAGGGTTGCCCACGGCTAATACCCATTCGCCCACCAAGGCAGAGTCGGAATTGGCAAAGGTAATGGCCGGCAGGTTGGTATCTTCAATCTTAAGCAGGGCTACGTCCACATCCTCATCGCGGCCTATCAGTTTGGCCTTATAGCTTTTCTGGTTGTTTAAAACCACTTCAATTTCATCGGCATCCTCCACTACGTGGTTATTGGTAACCACATAGCCATCGGTTGATACAATTACCCCCGAACCGGTTGCCACCTGCGGCTGGCTGCCGTAAGGGCTTGGCCCATGGAAGAAGTATTTATAGTCATCGCCGAACAAATCGCGCAGGGGGTCGTTACTGCGCAGCGATGTTTTTTCGGCTTTAAAGGTTGATTTTATGTGTACTACGGCCGGCGTAGATGCCGAAGCGGCATAGCGGAAATCAATAGGCATGGCCTCCGAGCGGCTTCCTGAATAGGCCGTTAGCTGGGCGCCCGGGTTAGCCTGCACAAATGAAACCTCCTGCTTGTTCCAACCTAAATGGTTGAACACGGCAACAGCGGCAAATGCGCTTACAAAGGCAACCGCTGCTGTAAATGCTGTTTTACGAATATTCATAACCTTAAATCAAATTTTTTAGTTAGCGTAAAAACGATTCACTCTCCAAAGTTATTTTCTTTGTAGTTGATTTCACAACTTAAGTTTCAATTGCTTAACCTGTTTTAACATCCAGCTTAAATGACCGTTAAATTCTATAAATACCAGGGCACCGGCAACGATTTTATTATGATTGATAACCGGGCTTTAGGTTTAAACAAGGAACGCGCCCTGATAGAAAAATTGTGCAATCGCCACATGGGTATAGGCGCCGATGGCCTTATATACCTGCAGGAGCGCAAAGGCTATGATTTTGAGATGGTTTACTTTAACAGCGATGGTAACGAAAGCACCATGTGCGGCAATGGCGGACGCTGTTTAATACGCTTTGCACAGCAACTGGGCGTAATCAATCAAAAGTGTTTCTTTTTAGCTATTGACGGGGGACATGAAGGAGAATTATTACCGGATGGCAGAATTTCGCTGAAGATGATGGATGTGGAAAGCATAGAGCGCTTTAATAACGATTATGTGCTGAATACCGGTTCGCCACATTATGTAAAAATTACAACTAATGTAGCCGCCCTGCCAATTGTGGAGGCCGCCCGCGAAATACGCTATTCAGAAAGGTTTAAACAGGAAGGCATTAACGTAAACTTTGTTGAACCTAAACCGGGGGAAATATTTGTGCGCACTTACGAAAGAGGGGTGGAGGATGAAACCCTTAGCTGCGGAACAGGGGTGGTGGCCTCAGCCCTGGTGTACGCTTCGCAACAGGCTGAAACGCCCGGCTATGTTAAGGTAAATGCCATTGGCGGTAACCTGGAGGTTAAGTTTAAAAAGAGCGGCGAGGGTTTTAAGGAGGTGTACCTGATAGGCCCTGCCGAGAAAGTGTTTGAGGGCACTATCGAAATATAGCCTTACCCGTTGCCGTATTAAATATTTCTTTTTACGGTAAAAAAGTAGCCTTATTCTTTTGGTTTTAATATAGAGGGTTAACTTTGCGCCGCTTTAACCAACACCCTGTTATAAATGGACGATGGTAGTTTACCTGAAAAAAGACAACGGAGAACTGAAACGGCTCAGTGGCCCGGAAAAGGGCTGTTGGATACATGTGTACGGTCCGTTTGGAACTGAGGAAACACAAAAGCTGAGCGAACAGCTTGCCATTGATATTGACTTTATTACCGACTCTCTTGATATTGACGAACGCAGCCGTTACGAAAGTGACGAGGGCAAGGATTTAATAGTATTACAAACGCCGGTACAAAACGAAGGCCTTTCCGATTCGGAGGCCATGATTATTACTATCCCCATTGGTATTATCCGTACGCCGGATTACATGGTTACGGTAAGCGCCCACAAAAACGCGGTTATCGAAAGCTTTATGAAGAACCCGCCAAAGAACTTCAATACCGATGACCAGGAGATGTTTGTATTGCAGATGCTGGATAAGAACGTGTCCTCTTTTTCCGATTCGTTACGCATGCTTAATAACAAACGCTACTCCTACGAAAAAGCGCTTTATACATCCTCACGCAACGAGGATTTGTTTAAGTTGCTGAATGTGCAAAAGAGCCTTATTTACTTTGTTACCAACCTGCGCGCTAACGATTTGTTGTTGCTTAAGATGCAGCGCAGCAACTTCCTTAAAATACAGGATGAGGACCGCCTGGACTACCTGC
>CAZUHU010000245.1:0-4857 GCA_964620645.1 uncultured Chitinophaga sp. | reverse complement strand
TTATACCCCCGCCCCAGTTGTAACTGTAAGCGCCGGTGCCGCCGTTAGCAGTTATGCTTATGGCGCCGTTGTTACCGCCATTACATAATACGTTGGTTGGTGTGGCGGTAATGCTTATAGCTGTTGGCTGGGTAATAGTGTTTGAAACAATAGCTCCGCAGCCTGCGCCGTCTGTTACGGTTACGCTATAAGTTCCGGCAGTAAGGTTGGTTCTGTTCTGCGTAATAGCTGCATCATTCCACAGGTAAGTTACTACACCAACGCTGCCTGTAACAGTTAAGGTAATAGTGCCGTTGTTGCCGCCATTGCAGCTAACGTTGGTAGCTACCGAACTTACACTGATACCTGCACCTACTTGCGATACAGCTATAGCTAAAGAAGCTGAACAGCTTGAAGCATCGGTAACAGTTACATTATAAGTGCCCGCTAAAAGATTAGTACGGTTTTGCGTGGTAATACCACCGCCCCAGTTATAACTGTAAGCGCCGGTGCCACCGCTAACAGCTAAGGTTATAGCGCCATCAGGATTGCCACAGGTAGCCTGTGTTACCGTTGGGTTAATAGTTATAGCAGCGGGTTGCGTAATAGTGGTTGAGTTAGTAGCAGTGCAACCGTTGGCATCAGTTACAGTTACTACATAGGTGCCTGCGGTTAAGGCAGTACGGTCTTCGGTAGTTACGCCACCACCCCAGTTATAAGTATAAGCGGTAGTACCGCCACTAACCGTAATATTAATGCTGCCTGTAGCTGCGCCATTACAGGTAATGTTAGTTGACGTTTTGCTTATGCTTAAAGCTGTTGGCTGCGTTAAGGTTGCGCTACGGGTTGTTGTACAGCCGTTAGCGTCGGTTACAGTAATGGTATAGGTGCCTGCAGCAAGTCCGCTGCGGTCTTGCGTGGTTATGCCGCCGCCCCAGTTGTAAGTGTAGGCAGTAGTGCCGCCGCTTACGGTTATATCAATGGAGCCGTTTGCACTGCTGTTGCAGCTTAAGTTGGTATGTGTTTCGGTAGCGCTTAAAACGGCAGGCTGTGTAATAGTAGCTGAAGTAGTGGCGGTGCACGCGCCGGCATCAGTTACAGTTACGGTATAGGTGCCTGCGGCAAGTCCGCTGCGGTTTTGTGTAGTTATGCCACCACCCCAGTTAAAGCTATAGGCAGTAGTGCCGCCGGTTACTGTTACGGTAATAGTGCCGTTGGTTCCGCCATTGCAATTTACATTGGTTGAAGTATTGCTTGCCGCTAATACTGCAGGTTGTGTTAAGGTAACACTGGCTGAAGCCGTACAGCTATTGGCATCAGTTACCGTTACGCTGTAGGTGCCTGCAGCCAGGCCGCTTCTGTTTTGTGTAGTAACGCCACCGCCCCAGTTGTAGCTGTAAGCGCCGGTGCCGCCTGTTACGGTTAATGTAATGCTACCATTAGTACCTGCATTGCAGCTAGGGTTTACAGCAGTTGGTGTAATGCTTATAGCAGCAGGTTGTGTTATAGCAATGCTGCGTGTTACGGTGCATCCGTTGGCATCAGCTACGGTTACAGTATAAGTAGCCGCAGTTAAAGTAGTAAGGTCCTGGGTAGAAGCGCCATTGCTCCATGCATAGCTGTATGCTCCTGTGCCGCCGCTAACACTAAGATCAATACTACCGGTGCTGCCGCCATTACAAGTAATGTTAGTGTGTGTTTCAGTAGTAGTTACTGCAGTAGGCTGGGTAATGTTCACCGTTCTTGTAGCAGTGCAACCATTCGCATCTGTTACGGTTACGGTATATGAACCGGCTGTTAAGTTGTTTACGTCTTCGGTAGCGGCGCTGTTGCTCCATAAAAAGCTGTAAGGTGTTACGCCGCCGTTAACGGTTAAGTTAATGCTGCCGTTGTTTCCGCCGTTGCAGTTTATGCTTGTATTAGTAGCAGAAGTAGAAAGGCTTGAAGCAGGTTGTGTAATAGTATATGTAGCTGTTACGGTGCAGCCTACGGTGTTGCTGGCGGTTACGCTGTATGTGCCTGCAACCAGGTTAGTTCTGTCCTGTGAAGTTACACCACCACCCCAGTTATAAGTAAAGGGGGCATTGGTTCCTGTTACAGTTATATCAATAGCGCCGTTGTTGCCGCCCATGCACCCTACATTGGTGCTGGTGCCGCTTATGGCCAGGTTGCTGATGGTCACACTGCGGTTACCGCTGCTTGTGCAACCAAAGGCATCAGTGGTAGTAACTGTGTAGGTGCCGCCTGTTGGTACGGTTATGTTTGGTGTGGTTGCACCTGTGCTCCATAAATAGGAGTAAGGCGTTTGGCCGCCTGCAGGTGTTGCTGTAAGTAATACGCTGGCCCCGTTACATACAGTGCCGGCAGGGTTAGCAGTTACGCTTGTGCTTGGGTTACTTACATAAATAGTTTTGGAAACCACTTTAGTACAGCTTCCGAAAGTCATGGTGCAGGTGTAAGTTGTAGTTACACTTGGCGTAGCAATGGGGTTCTTTATAGTAGTGCTGCTTAAGCCGGTAGCAGGGCTCCAGGCATAAGTAACGCCGCCGTTGGCTATTAATTGGGTGCTTTGGCCGGCGCATAAAGTGCTGTCGGTTGCAGTAATAGTGGCCGGTATATCATCGCGTATGGTAATGGTAGCGCTGTTGTAAGGTAAGTTAGTGCAAGGGTCAAGCACGCTTACGGTTACGTTTTCCATTGGCTCAGTTAAACCGTCTTGTATGGCATCTATATCTATAGTTGCAACTGTTTGGCCCGGTTGAAAAATTATTTGAGTAGGAATGGTTATGTAATCAGTGCCGTTAGTGGCAGTGCCTGTTACTTGTAGGTTTACAACAACCGGTACTGCTTGTGCGCTGCTAAGGTTAAAAGTAAAAGTTCCGCCAACACAACCTTCATAAGCTGAAGTAAAACCGGCATAGTCTAAAGCAGAAACAGCCGAAACCGTTACCGGATTCGACGTAAACGAATAAGCCTGTAAAAACACGCCTGAGTCATAAATACGGTCGGCAACGTCTGCCAATGCAATTTTCAGGTGATAGGTTTGGCAAGGTGTTACGGCAGCAGTGGCAGTAAGCACGGTTGTCATACCGTCATAAATGATGTTTGCATTAACCGGGCTAAGGTTATTGCGGTAGTAGCTGGTGTAAGCTAAACTTTGGTTAGCGCCGTTACACTGTCCTCCACCTGAACTGGTGCCCGGTGTGCCGGGGTTGATGGTGTTAATGGCAACCGGTAAAGTGGTGCTTGGTATTTTGGCAATGTTCAGATTGGTGTAATTACCGCCCACAGGGTTTGGTCCGCTTATGAAGAAACCAAACACGTCGTTATACTGCGAGCAAACCCATTCAGGATATTCTTCCGACGCAAAAACGTAGTTAAATTCCAATATGGGGCCTTGCGGGGTAATATCAAACTCCAACACGCAGGGGTCGTAAATGGTGCCGCTGGTTAAGGTGCTTAACTGCGCATCGCCATTGGCGGTAAACTGCGTTGAGGCAAAGTTGTTTGCTGCAAAGGGAACATTGGCTACGTTACCTGAAGCCAACACCACACCACCAGGCAAACCTAAGTTGCTGCTAACGTTAGTGAATGTACCGGTGCCGTTGTTGGCGCAGGTCTTGGTCCAGTTGCTGATAGTAACCCCGGGGCCTGCCAGCAATTGAGCCAGCGCCTGTGAGTTACTGTTTTGCACAATGGTAATTTGAGATTTAGCGGGGAAGAGCGCCAGAAGCACAAAAAGAACACCAAGCGCAAAGCGGGTTCCAATCGCTGTGGCGGGTTTTTCTTGTTGTATGTTTCCCTGAGGGTAGAATGCCTTCATGTCCAGTGAAGTTTATATACAAGTTCTACGTTGTATTGGCCTAAAATGTTTCCTGATGTAATGAATAGCCGAAACATAGTCTATAAGCCTCTAAATCAAAGGGTTTTATACATGCAGATATGCTTCTATTTATCAGAATGTAAATGTGGATTGCCGCCTTTTTTAGGCGCTTCTATTATATATGGCGCAAAAAGCCCCGTTTAAAATGATTTAAATAACATACAAATTGGAGCTTGTATTCAAAATTTCAGGACTTTACGCACCAGGTGTTTTCACAGCAAGGTTAACCTCACCGACTGCAATGGTTGCGCAGTTTAATGTTCACCACTTTGCAAAAAATCAACAAAGCGCGGCAAAAGCCAACAGCAGGGCTTAAGCTTTCCTGTTATCTTCGCCAATGTGCTACACAAACTAAATATCCGGAACTACGCTATTATCGATCGCCTCGATATTGAGTTCTGCGATTCCATGAATATTATCACCGGCGAAACCGGTGCAGGTAAGTCTATATTGCTGGGCGCCCTGGGGTTAATTTTGGGCGAACGCGCCGATACTAAGGTGCTTTACAACCAGGAAGAAAAATGCATTGTTGAGGCAGACTTTGATGTTACGGGTTACGACCTCAAGGATTTTTTTGCCGCTAATGAGCTGGACTTTGAAGCCCACACCATTGTTCGGAGAGAGATAAACCAAAGCGGCAAATCGCGCGCTTTTATCAATGATACCCCTGTAAACCTGAATGTGCTGAAAGAACTGGGCGAGAAACTGGTTAACCTGCACAACCAGCACGAAACCCTGGAGTTGACAAAGGGAGGATTTCAGCTGAACATTATCGACTTACTGGCCAAAAACAAGGAGCTCTTATCGGAATACCGTTCAAAGCTTTCGGTTTACCGGAAAGATCAGCGACGTTTAGAAGAGTTACAGCAACAGTATCGCACTGTAGCAGCGGAATTAGACTACCTGCAATTTCAATTAACCGAATTGACTGAAGCCAATTTACAAGCAAATGAACAGGCAGGTTTAGAAGCAGAACAAAACACGTTGAGCAATGT
>CAZUHU010000244.1:0-4924 GCA_964620645.1 uncultured Chitinophaga sp. | reverse complement strand
CTTAAAGTTGACCACTCATTTTATTCGTCATGCTGAACTTGATTCAGCATCTAAATGAGATTCCGGGTCAAGCCCTGAATGACGGCGGTTTTGTTTTAACCCCTCCGTCAATAGTTGTGTTGCTTAAAGTTGACCACTCATTTTATTCGTCATGCTGAACTTGATTCAGCATCTAAACGAGATTCCGGGTCAAGCCCGGAATGACGGCGGGTTGCTTTTTTAATTGGGGGTATTTAAAAAAAAGGAGCCCGCACGGCGAGCCCCTTTAGTTTCAATCGTCCGGTAATGTTTTACACGCCCAAATACTCGCGCAGCATGCGGCTGCGGCTGGTGGTTTTAAGGCGTAGCAGTGCTTTATCTTTTATCTGGCGCACACGTTCGCGGGTAAGGTCAAACTTGCAGCCAATATCTTCTAAACTGTAGGGGCTTTCTAACCCAATACCGAAATACATACGTACCACCTCGGCCTGGCGGTCAGTAAGCGTAGCAAGGCTGCGCTCAATTTCCAGCTTTAACGATTCGCAGTACGATACATTTTTATCGGCCAGCTCGGCATCGTGGTTTACCAGCACATCCAGCAGGCTGTTCTCCTCGCCTACGCTAAAAGGCGCATCAACGGATATGTGGCGGCCGGCAACCCCCATAGTGGTTTTTACTTCATCTAAATCAATATTCAGCAGGGTTGAAAGTTCATCGGCGCTTGGCTCGCGCTCAAACTCCTGTTCTAACTGCGCAAAGGCGCGGTTAATTTTATTAAGGCTGCCAACCTTGTTTAAAGGCAGGCGCACTATACGGCTTTGTTCGGCTAATGCCTGCAATATGCTTTGGCGTATCCACCACACGGCGTACGATATAAATTTAAAACCACGTGTTTCATCAAAACGTTCGGCTGCTTTAATAAGGCCCAGGTTGCCTTCATTAATAAGGTCGGGCAGGCTAAGGCCCTGGTTTTGGTACTGCTTGGCCACCGATACTACGAAACGCAGGTTGGCCTTGGTAAGTTTTTCGAGGGCTTCAGTATTGCCTTGCCTTATTTTGCGGGCAAGTAATACTTCTTCTTCGGCAGTTATTAAATCAACTTTTCCAATTTCCTGGAGATACTTCTCCAGCGAAGCGCTCTCACGATTGGTGATGCTCTTCGAAATTTTTAATTGACGCATGTGCTTGGGTAGATTTTGGTGCGATAAAAGAATTTTTTGTGTCCTTATAGTTTACCAAAAGCCAAAACACTTCGGGGGAGGAAAGTGATGGGGCTCCGATATTTCGTTTACTAAAAAAAATAATTTAGATGAATCAAAAAAGCGTTACAACATCAAATTTGCACATTCCATTAACTTTAGTGAATATAATGCCCAATGGAGGTTTTGTCAACCACCGTGGCAAAATGCCCTACATATTTATTTTTTACTACTAAAATAAAATCCCTATAAACAGGGATAGGCTTTGGGGATATCCACAGGCGGTATGCGGGGTTTTTCATAGCCTTGGTAAAATTTCTATATTGGCTTCCGAAGTATTTTGAGCACAAACTCACAGACCCTAAACCACTGATATGAAGCAAAGACTTCTACTAAGCACCATTTTACTTTTTATTACCGCCGCCCTTTTTGCACAGGATAAGGTGCGCATTAGCGGTAACATACAAGACGAACGCAAGCAGCCCTTACCCGGCGCTACCGTTATGGTAAAAGGCACTAACACCGGCACCACTACTGACGATGCCGGCAACTACACCCTTGAGGTGCCTAAGGATGCCAAAACCCTGGTAGTAAGCTTTGTTGGTTACGATAACAAGGAAGTTACCATTGACCCCAGCCAGGGCAACCAGGTAGTAAACTTTGATATGGCCCCTGCGCAGGTAGGCCTTAACCAGGTAATTATTTCGGCCAGTAAAAAGAAGGAGAAGCTGCTGGATGCCCCTGCATCGGTATCCGTAATTGGTGCCGATAGGCTGGAGAAAAACGTGGTAACCACCCCGGTGGACCAACTTAAAACCAGCCCCGGTGTAGATGTTATGCGCACAGGCCTTGTATCATCAAACGTAGTGGTGCGCGGTTTCAACAACATCTTCAGCGGCTCGGTATTAAACGTGGTTGATAACCGTATAGGCTCGGTGCCATCGTTACGCGTTAACGCCTACCAGCTTATGCCTATGAGCAACCTGGATTATGAGCGTATTGAAGTTGTGCGCGGTCCGGCCTCTGCCCTTTATGGCCCTAACGCATCATCAGGTGTTATCCATATCATTACCAAAAACCCTTTAGACCAGCAAAAGAAATTTGAAACCACCGTGGCTATGACCAGCGGTTTTACCGTGCTGGATAAAAGCTACCAGGCTACTGAAGGCAAAACCCTTAGCGGCAACATTATTAACCCCGAAATACGCCACAGCGGTAAGTTGTGGGATGGTAAGTTTGGTTACAAAGTATCGGGCAGTTATTTCCAGGGGCGCGATTACCCCGTGGTAGATGCCCGCGAACCTTACAATGGCGATAGCCTGTTGTTTGGCTCGGTAGTAAACGGCCAGATCTTTCGCCCGGATACACTGGGTTATTCTTACGTAACTGACTCGCTGGGTAAAACCGATACACTGGTTAACCTTGATGTAAAACGCTTTAAGAAGGATTACACCATCCGCAAGTTTACTGCCGATGGCCGTATTGATATTAAACCTACTGAAGATATTGCCATTACCATTAACGGTGGTATAGCAGGCGCCCGCAATATTGAGTTAACGGGCCTTGGCGCAGCAGCAGCGGGTGGTTCAAAAGGTATGTGGATGTATTGGTATATACAGGCCCGCTTTAAGTGGAAGAGCCTTTATGTGCAGTATTTCCTTAACAGCAGCAATGCGGGTAATACCTTCCTTATACCGCAGTTAAGTGCATCGGCACGCAACTCGTATGCTTCAACCTCGCCACCTACCCCTTACCAGGTGCAGCGTTTAATTGATAAATCTAAACTGCATGTTTTCCAGGTGCAGCACTCGGTTAACCCGCTGGAGCAACTGGGCCTTATTTACGGTGTAGATGTATTGCTTACCCGCCCTAACACCAACGGCACCATCAACGGCCGTTTTGAAGAAAAAGATAACGTAGTGCAGGCCGGTGGTTACCTACAGGCCGATGCCGACCCTTTAAAGTGGTTAAAGCTGGTTGCAGCAATACGTATAGATTACAACAGCATTATCAAGAACGTATCGTTTAGCCCCCGTGCAGCCGTGGTGTTTAAGCCGGCTGTTGGGCACAACATACGTATTACTTACAACCGCGCCTTTGATGCGCCTAATACGCTTAACCAGTTTCTTGACCTTAGCAACGGTTTAATACCTAACGGCATTAACGTGCGTGGTATTGGTAACCCTTATGGTTGGGAATACAACTTTGGCGAAGACGCTAATAAAAACCCTGTAGTGCAGTTTAAAACAGCGCCATGGGGCGGCACCGGCACCTGGGTTAATTACGGCGATAAGAGCTACAACGCCCAAATGTTCGACTCCTTAAAAGGCTATATGGTAAACACCTTTAATGCCAGCCTTAATAACTTAGCAGCAGCGCAAAGTGTGGTTAATGCCATATTTAACGGCATCAGCGGCCCAACCGGCACGGTAGATTCTGCCAACCAAATTTCGGTTGATTATGCTAACCTGGCCCAAACCAAAAACCTGCAGGGCAGCATTCAAAACGTTTCTAACTTTAAAAACCTGCGTAAGATAAACAACAGCTTTACCCAAACGGTTGAGCTAGGTTACAAGGGTTTACTGTTCAATAAACTTAGTATACAGGTTGATGGTTACTGGACGCGCATAAGCGATTATGTAAGCGCCCTAAGCTCAGCCTCGGGTGCAGTTATGTTAGATCATAACAGCTACCTGGGCACCTATGCCGGCGATGCTACCCAACCCGGCACTGTTGCCGGTATTGATACCAACGGCCGCCTTTACAAAAACCTTTACGCCAACGGCGGTGCACTTAACAACACCCTGGTGCCATTGTTAGATGGCGCTGCAAGCCTGCAAAACGCCAGCATTGTACCTTCTATACCGGGTACCGTGTGGGATGAGTTTGTGGTGCTTACCTACCAGTTCCCAATGGGTACTATTACGCCAAACGATTCGGCCCTGGTTAATTCAGATTATATACTTACTTACAAAAACCTTGGCCGTTTAGATGTGTTCGGTATCGACTTCGGTTTTCAATACAACATTGTTGAAAGCGAACAGCACAGCATTAATGCAGGCGGCTCTTTAAGCTGGGTTAATAAGGACCAATTGAAGTTAAGCACAGGCGAGAATGTGCCACTTAATGCGCCTAAGCTAAAAGCATCGGTTACGTTTGACCATACGTTGAAGAATCCCGGCTTTGGCTACGGCTTAACCTTCCGCTATGCTATGGGTTACGAGGCTGCTTCTTCTATTTACAGCGGCACTGTTAAGCCCGCTTACCTGCTTGATGCCCGCGTTAGCTACCGCCCAAGCTTCTACAAAAATCTGTTGTTATCTATTAACGTAAACAACGTTACCAATTACCAATGGCAAAGTTTCCCTGGTACGGCCATCATGGGCACCCAGTTCTATGCAAGGGCGCAGGTAACCTTCTAAAAAATACTGATCACTACTACCACAAAAGCAGGCGCCCCGTTAAGGGGCGTTTGTTTTTTATTCCTTAAAAAGTTACGCACCTTTGGCATTAACCTATGGCAAACGTTACTAATAACTACGGCAAAATCACCTTCTTTACCATCTTCATCATGCTATTTGCAGGCATACTGCTTATTGACGCAGTTTTACCTGTAAGGCAAACGCAGGAAATAGTTAGCGGGCATATTTCCTATAGAATCAGGGGAAAAAACAGCAGCGGTAAACAATACGGCCTTCAAACAAATGAAGGACGCCTACCCGTGCCGTTAAGCTTGTATGGCGATG
>CAZUHU010000243.1:0-4945 GCA_964620645.1 uncultured Chitinophaga sp. | reverse complement strand
GGCTGGCACAAAACCCTGGCTAACATTATCCTTAAATATCTGTAGGTTGGCTTTTTAGCCGTGTATTTATATGTTTGCTTAATTACCCTATGCTAATGAAAAAGAAAATCTATTTACTGCTTTCAACTGCCTTATTGCTTTCGGTAGTATTCATTAACTCCTGCAAAAAGGATGAGGAAAGCCTGCCTATGGAACCTATATCGCTGGTTCATCCGGATAGCGCCATTACCCGCCTGTTTGCCGGTGATAGCCTGCCTTTTGAAATTAAGTTTACTACCGACAGGCCCATTAACTGGATACAAGGTATGTACGATATCGATAGCCTGCCGGATACAGCCAGCTATACGCCAAGCTATCCCGATACGCTTTTCTTTGTAAAGCTGGACACCCTGGACCCACGCGTTAATCTTTACACCTACAGTGGTGTTTACCACATACCCGATACTTTAGATGCTTTTGATGTGGTACGCTTCCGTATATCGTTTGAGGCCGGCAGCAATACCTTTACCGTGGGCCAAAACTATCCGCAAGGCAAAGTTTCAGCCACTAAAGAATTCAGAATAGACGTTCGTTAGAACCGCTTAAATATGATTTAAACCTCCTGACGGAAATCAATCCACAGGAGGTTTTTTATTTCCATAGTTTTGGTTGCTTAAATTAGGCTTATGGCACCGTCGAAGAATTTGCACAATGAACGCAGGAATTATATCCTGCATGAGTTAACTGAAGACAGAATTTCACCCAATCCTTTTGAGCAGTTTCATTGGTGGTTTGAAGATGCCGGCAAGGCTGAAATAAAAGAACCCAACGCCATGGTACTTGCAACAGCAAGCAAGCAAGGCCAACCTGCTGCGCGTATGGTTTTATTAAAAGCATATGATGAAAACGGTTTTGTGTTTTACACCAACTACCACAGCCGTAAGGGCAAAGAAATAGATGAAAACCCCTTCGCCAGTTTGCTGTTCTATTGGGATGTATTAGAACGCCAGGTGCGCATTGAAGGAACATTAGAGAGGGTAGATGTAAAACTTTCGGAAGAGTATTTTTCTACCCGGCCTTATGAAAGCCGCCTTAGCGCTATAGTAAGCAACCAAAGCGAAGAAATTCCTTCCCGGCAGTTTTTGGAGGATAAACTGGAAGCAGTGAAAAATGCAGGCAGTGTGCATCGCCCGGAACATTGGGGTGGTTATTTGCTTAAAGTTAACTACTTTGAATTTTGGCAGGGCCGCGCCAGCCGTTTGCATGATAGAATTGCTTACGCACTGGAAAACGGCGCCTGGAAAATTAAAAGGCTTGCCCCATGAGCGAAGAAAAACCTAAGAGCGGAAAAAGTTTCTGGATAGTATTTGTGTTGCTGATTGCCGTTGCGGCAATAGCTACTATTGGCAACATAAGCGAATACCGTAAAATGGACCGGCTTGAAAGCGAAGGCAAGCGCAAAATGTGTACGGTAGATAGTGTGGCCGAAAAAGGCAGCAAGCGCGAAATATTTATGCACCTGGAAGTGGAAGGTAAAACCTACACCATCTCTAAAAAGGTAAAAGATAAAATTGTGGTTGGCGATTCGGTTGCCGTGTATTACATGCCGGAAGACCCTAACACCAATGGTGTAGCAGCAGAGTAAACTACTACGCTGTAGCTTTAATATCCTTTACCACTAACTGTAAACTTACTTTACCCTGCCATTCGTTTTCCGCAATCTGGTAGGTTATATCTACAGGCCCCTGCTTAAGTAGTGGGAATTTTTCTGCCAGTCTAAACCCGATACCATCCATTACCGCTCCATCTGTTTTACGAAGCGAGAATTTAACGTGGTCTTCTTTTACAATTTTGCTCCAACCGGTATCGCGTGCTGCTTTAGCAATAAAAACAGGCTTCATATTTTCCGGGCCAAAGGGCGCCATTTGCTGAATGATGTTGAAGAACTTTTGGTTTACGGCTTCCAATGGCAGCTCGGCATCAATTTCAATTTCAGGAATAAGGTGTTCATCTTTTATCCGCTGCGTTACTACGCTGTCAAACTTTTTACTAAAGGCTTCTACATTTTCCTTTTGCATGGTAAGCCCGGCGGCAAAGCGGTGGCCGCCAAACTGTATCAGTAAATCGCGACATTCATAAATGGCTTCGTACAAATCAAAATTCTTAACCGAGCGGGCCGAGCCTGTTACTTTACCATCATTCTCCGTTAACACCACCGTTGGGCGGTAGTACGTTTCGGTTAAGCGGCTGGCCACTATGCCTATTACTCCCTTATGCCATTCTGAATGAAAAACAACGGTAGACTTTCGGTTAACCATTTCTTCATTACCGGCAATTATCTCTAATGCATGGGCGGTAATGCTTCTGTCAAGGTCCTTACGCTCTGCGTTAAAGCGGTTTAGTTGATAGGCTTTCTCTTCGCCATCAAAATCAATTTCAGCGCTTACCAATAAGTGCACCGCATGCCTGGCGTCGTCAATTCTGCCGGCGGCATTAATACGTGGCCCCAAAATAAACACCACATCGTCAATATCCATTTGCTTGGCTGAACCGGCAACTTCCAATAAGCGTTTAATGCCGGGCTGGGGGTTGCTGTTTAACTTCTTTAAGCCGTGAAAAGCGAGCACGCGGTTTTCGCCGGTAATGGGTACAATATCGCTGCCTATACTAACGCAAACCAAATCAAGGAAACGAAAAACTTTTTCTTCGGCAATGCCATGTTGCAGCGCAAATGCCTGTATCAATTTAAACCCTATGCCGCAGCCGCTTAATTCTTTATACGGATAAGGACAGTCAACCCGCTTAGGATCAAGCACCGCTATTGCTTTCGGTATTTCATCGCCGGGCAAATGGTGGTCGCAGATTATAAAATCAATGCCTTTTGTGTTGGCATAGTCAATTTTATCGTTGGCCTTAATACCACAGTCTAAAGCAATAACCAACGAAAAGCCATTTGCTGCTGCATAGTCTATTGCCTGAAACGAGATGCCATACCCTTCGGTATAACGGTTGGGCAGGTAGTAGTCCAGGTGCGGATAGATATCTTTAAAAAAGGAATGCACGGTTGCCACCGCGGTAGTTCCATCCACATCGTAATCGCCGTAAATCAAAATTTTTTCCTGCTGCACTATAGCTGTGGTAATGCGCTCAATGGCCTTATCCATATCGCGCATTAGGAAAGGGTCATGCAAATCACTTAGCTCCGGCCTAAAAAAATGTTTGGCCTGTTCATAGGTTTCTATACCGCGCAAAACCAGCACACGGCACAGCGCAGGGTGTATCTTCAACTCCTGTTGCAGGGCTGCCACTTTCTCTTCGTTTACCGGTTTAAGCGTCCATCTTTTTTGCACGGCACGAAGATACTTTATAAGTAATGTGAAAGAGTTAAAAAAGAAGGGCCGCTTTGCGGCCCTCAGTTTATTTTAGAGTTATCAGCGTTCTATGGCAAATCTTTTTACCAGGGTATTGCTGGCATTATGAATGCGTAATAGGTAAACGCCGGATGCCAATGTTGCTACATTGATGGAAGCATTAGAAATGCCGCCATTAAAGTTCTGCTCGCTTTCATTAATTACCTGGCCTACCATATCTACCACGGCTACGTTTACTACGGCCGATTGAGGCAGTTCTACTGAAACATTCAGCACATCCTTTGCAGGGTTAGGATATAGGTTAAAGCTGAAGTTGCTTGCTGTTTCATCCTTAATGCCGCTAACCAATACTGATTGTGATACCACGCAACCACTTTGGTTTTTTACAAAAACAGTAAAGGTGCCGTTAAATACAATGGTAAAAGTATTGGCGGTTTGCCAGTTGGTGCCATCAATAGAATACCACATAGAATCATTACCGGCAGAAGCGGCAATAGTAATGCTGCCGGGGTTACCGTTAATTACAGGTGTAGTAGTTACACTGTTTATCTTCACTGTATCAGGATCGTGCAGTTCTTCTGTCCATGTGCGGCGGCAACCTGTAGAATCCGTAACGCTTACCGAATAAAAGCCGGGTGCCATACTTAAACATTCAGGAGTGGTAACTGTGTTAGACCAAAGAATGCTGTATTCCACCGCATTGCCCACATCCGTTTTTACAGCCATAGCGCCATTGGCAGCGCCTTTGCACGAGATAGGAATTTTATCGATGCTTATATTAAAGTTGCATGAATCGCAGTTATAGCGTTTCAAATACATAAACGCGCGGTACAGATTTAAGCGCCCGCTGGTGGAAGTAATATTGTTAAGCGATGAATTCCATTCTGCCGATTGCAGCAGGTAATCCTTAATTAAAAGTGAAACGGAATCAGGGTGCTCTATATAAGCATCTATAAGGCGCGGACAAGCAGCAGCATACATGGCAGCAATAGCGCCAGCCACATGCGGGGTGGACATGCTGGTTCCGGTCATGTTCTGATACATGGCCGGGCTTGGCACGGTTGAGTAAATGCCCGTGCCCGGTGCACCAAGGTCTACATTTACTTTGCCGTAAGCAGCGCCCTGGTTACGTGCATCGTTACGGGTGGTATTGGTAACTGCTACCAGCCATTTGCTTGGGCATTCAGTAGGTATGTCGCCTTGTGTATCTATATTCCAGTTGCCGTTGGCAGTTGCGCCGGCGCTTAGTATTCCTACTGCACCCATAGAGTCATACATAGCGCACCAAATAGGGTAATCTACCGGGTGCTCTTTATCCACCCCGAAAGATGAATTAGTAGATACTACAAAAGCTCCTTTACTTCCAAAGGTGGTGTTGTACAGGTAGCGCATATCGCGGGCATAGCTGTAAGCAGCTACCACGTCCGACTCTAACGTTGAACTGTAATTGATGCCCATTATTTTTGCGCCCCAGCAAACACCGGCTACGCCCTTGGCATTATTGCCAATGGCTGCTGCAATACCTGCACAGTGCGTGGAATGGTAAGCATCAAAACCTGTAGAGTTAATATTGCCGCTGGTGTCTTCTACATTCC
>CAZUHU010000242.1:0-5007 GCA_964620645.1 uncultured Chitinophaga sp. | reverse complement strand
GGTGGATTACCTGGATGAGTGTATTGTACCCTACGGCGCAGTTTACTCACCAGATAAAAACCGATTTAAGGAATATGCCCCCGGTTATTTCCGCGATGATGAGTTTGGGCAAAAAGTAACCTTACTGCGCAATAAACTAACTGCTAAAGGCGACCTGCTGGTATTGCTTGATGCCTGCCACTCAGGCACAGGAACGCGCGGCCCTAAAGATGCCGTATTAAAACCGCGCGGTGCAATGGAGCCTATGGTGAGTAACAAATTTGATGTGGCCAAGGTTTCAGCACCCGATAATAACGGGGTATTTAAGGATAATAACGGTGCGCAGTTAAGCAAGGATGCCGCTACTTATGTGGTTATTTCAGGCGCGCAGGCAAAAGAGTTTAACTATGAGTGTTACGATGATAACGGCAATGGGGTTGGCTCTCTGTCTTATGCCTTCAGCATATCGGTAGCTATGCTAAAAGATAAAACCACCTACCGCGGGCTGTTTGCCAATATTGAAAACATAATGCGCGACAAAGCCCCCCGTCAAAAACCGGTGATGGAAGGTGACGGTGTGGACCGCCAACTATTTGGAGGAAACTTTGTAAGCCAGAAACCTTACTACACTATCAAAAAATGGATTTCGGATGATGAGTTTGTATTGAACGCCGGAACTGTTTCGGGGCTTACTAAAGGCTCTGTTGTTAGCCTTTACCCTGCCTCTACTACCGACCCTGCCGGCTTAACTGCCATGAACAAGGGCACCGTTATTTCAGTAGATAATTTTATTGCCAACGTTAAATTAGATAAGCCTGATACGCTGGTAAACAAATACCCCTGGGTGTTTTTGACAGAGTTGGCCTACCAGGAGAAACTGAAAATTGATGTACGCAATGTGAACGGCTCCCTAAAGCGCGTTCAGGAAGCCTTAAAAGACTTTAAACTGCTTGAGTTTACTTCAGCCTGCGATGTTTACCTGGATACATTTGGCAGTACCAAAACATGGGCGCTTAAATACCCCAACACCGGTAGCGTATTTGCGGATAAAATTAGCATTGACGGTGCAGGAGAAATTGAGAACCTGAAAGGACTGTTAAAGCGTTTTGCGCGTTACCGCTACCTGCAGACTTTGGATTTTTCTGAAACTGACCTGAGCGCACAGGTGAACCTGGTCTTTTTAAAAGCCGATGGCCAGATTGATTATGACAAAATTAACCAGCGCACCAAAAACGGACGCCTTGAATTGAAGAAGGACGATGCTGTATACCTGCAGGTAATCAATACCGGCAACAAGAAATTTTACATCAACATTGTAGATATACAACCTGATGGAAAAATAAACCCCATACTGCCTAACAAAGGGCAAAGCATAAGGCCCGAGGATTGCATGGTAGCCAAGTACGATTCATTGGTATTGCGCAGCTATAAGATTACTATTGGGCCACCTTACGGCGAAGAGGTATTTAAAGTGTTTCTTTCAAAAGATTTGTTAGACCTGGAAGATGTACTAACCACGGAGAATAAACCCGCAGGCGTTGGCTCCCGCGGGGCGCTAAAAAGCCTGAATAAGGTTTTTGCCGATAGCGAGATTATGGAGAACGGAACCCGCGGCGGAACAGGTACCGTTAATACCGACCAGAACGGAACTATCTTTAATGTAAACTTTAATATAGTTAAGCAGTAAGCTACAAGCTAATTGTAAAAAGGGTCAACTCCTCGTTGGCCCTTTTTTTTATTATTCAGCAGTTAATCTCTATAACTACTCCTGTTCTTTACCCAATTGCTTTTACCGCCAGAGGATGCGGCTGCCTTAACACCCGTGCCGGAAGGCTTGGATGTTGGCTTTTTTTCGAAAGCAAAGCCTGCCAACAAAGCAGCTATCTCCATTTCATCTTCGTTTTCCTGTTTCAGGTATTCGGGTTTATAATTCTTGCCTACAAAGTTGGTATCAAACTTACCTGAAGTAAAATCAGGATGGCGCAGCACAAACTTGCCGAAGGCCAACGTATTTTTTACACCCGTAATTTTATAATCGTCAATAGCACGTATTAAACGTTCAATAGCTTCTTCCCTATCCTTACCATAAGCAATAAGTTTTGCCAACATAGGGTCATAATAAATCGGAATGTCCATTCCTTCCTCATAGCCGTCATCAACCCGTACGCCGGGGCCTTCCGGCTTTTTGTATTGCAGCAGTTTGCCAATGTCCGGCAAAAAGTTGTTCATAGGGTCTTCGGCGTATACACGCAATTCAACCGCATGTCCGCGTATTTGCAGTTCCTCCTGTGTAAAGCTCAGCTTCTCTCCGCGGGCTATTTTAATTTGTTCCTTTACCAGGTCCACTCCGGTTATCATTTCTGTAACCGGATGCTCCACCTGTAAACGGGTATTCATTTCAAGGAAATAAAAGTTCAACTCTTCATCTACCAGGAACTCCACAGTGCCCGCTCCTATATAAGCGCATGATTTTGCTACCAGCACCGCAGCTTCGCCAATAGCTTTTCTTTTCTCCGGGGTTAAGCAACTGCTTGGCGCTTCTTCCACCACTTTTTGGTGGCGGCGCTGTACACTGCACTCACGCTCGAATAGATAAACAATGTTACCATAATTATCGCCTAACACCTGCACTTCAATATGCTTGGGGCTTCCCACATACTTCTCAATAAACACGCTGCCATCGCCAAAAGCACTTTGCGCTTCGCTTTGTGCGCGCTGCATTTGCTCTTCCAATTCGTCCGCTGCGTTTACCACACGCATACCTTTACCGCCGCCGCCGGCACTGGCCTTAATTAAAATGGGGAACCCGATTTTTGCCGCCAACGCTTTAGCTTCTTCTATATCAGTGATAGCACCCTCACTGCCGGGCACCATAGGTATATCAAACTTTTTCGCTGCATCCTTTGCGGCCAGCTTGCTACCCATAATTTCTATTGCTTCCGGCGTAGGGCCTATAAACGTAATACCGTTCTCTTCCACCAACCGTGCAAAGCCCGCGTTCTCACTTAAAAATCCATAGCCCGGGTGTATACCATCTACGCCAAGCTGTTTAGCCACTTCTACAATCTTTTCGCCACGCAGGTAACTTTCCTTTGATGCCGCTGTGCCAATACAAACTGCCTCGTCAGCATAGCGCACATGCGGCGAGTTTCTGTCAGCCTCTGAAAAAACAGCCACGGTTTTAATGCCCATTTCCTTTGCACTCTTCATCACCCTAAGGGCTATTTCGCCACGGTTTGCAACAAGTATCTTTTTCATACCGGCAAACTTGCAGAAAAAAACGGCGGTTTCATTTAAAACAGCGTATTGAAATTTTAAGCAGGCCGAAGGCTAAAAAAGTGTCAACTTTTTTAATTCCGAATCCCTCATTAGACGTTGTTTATCAAACAACTATCAAGAATTTACGTTTTTCAAGTGTCAACTTTTGTCAACCTTTTTGGTGTTAGTTGGCCCGCATTCATATTCTGTAAATCGACATTTTTCTTCATCTTGCCTGCATGAGCCAACGCCCCGTCTTAATTACCGCTATTGCGGTTATTGCAAGTATGTACCTTTTGTCCTTTGCTACGGTTGAAGGATGGATTTCTGTTCCTGCCAACATGCTTTCCTTGGGCAGGGCAATTGGTTTAGCAGTATTGGTATACTATGCGTGGCTACGTAAAAACCTTACCACCTCTATAATTACCAGCATGCTTATTGGTATAGAAATAGGGCTGGACTGGCCCGGCGTAGGTGTTGAGCTAAAAGTATTAAGCGACATCTTTCTAAGGCTCATTAAATGCATCATAGCGCCCTTACTGTTCGGCACCTTAGTAGTTGGTATAGCCGGCCACTCCAACATAAGGCAGATAGGCCGTATGGGCATAAAGGCCATACTGTACTTTGAAATAGTAACAACCATAGCCCTTTTCATTGGCTTAGGGGCAATTAACCTGACCAAAGCGGGCGAAGGAATTCAGAAACCCGATACCGTTCAAATGCCGGAAACATTGAAGAAGGCTACCGAGAAGCACTTTGACATACGCGATATTTTTCCTGAAAACATTGCCAAAGCTATTGCCGAAGGTAACGTGCTGCAGATAGTAATGTTCAGCATTTTGTTTGGTGTTGCCCTTTCTATGATAGAAGAACACCACAAGCATAAAATGGTGCACTTCTGCGAAACCCTGAACGAGGTGATGTTTAAATTCACCAACCTCATAATGCTGCTATCGCCTTTGGCAATAGGAGGAGCCATTGCCTATACGGTGAGTACAATGGGCCTTGGCGTATTTAAAAATTTAGGATTGCTGATGCTAACGCTCTTTGGTGCGCTGGTTGTTTTTGTAACATGCGTTTTACTCCCCATAATGTGGTATTTCAAAATCCCTGTAGTTAAATTCTGGAATGCCATCCACGAACCCGTGGGTGTTGCTTTTGCCACAGCAAGTTCCGATGCTGCTCTACCTAAGGCAATGAAGGCTATGCAGCAGTTCGGCGTGCACAAAAAGGTTTACTCTTTTGTATTGCCAATGGGCTACTCCTTCAACCTGGATGGCACTACGCTTTACCTCTCATTGGCAACTATCTTTGTGGCCCAGGCGGGCGGAATCCAATTGCCATTTTCAACACAGCTTACCATTTTACTTACGCTAATGCTCTCCAGCAAGGGGGTAGCAGGCGTTGCCAAAGCATCCTTTGTAATACTTTACGCCACGGTGGCTTCCTTCCATTTGCCCGAATGGCCTGTATTTATTGTGTTTGCCGCCGATGCCCTTATGGATATGGCGCGCACAGGGGTAAATGTTATAGGCAACTGTTTGGCAACTGTAGTTATAGCCAAATCGGAAAATGAATTAGAGCCCATTGCCTAAAATGTGGCAATCACTGCCTAATATTGCTTTGTGAAAAAGCAGGTGAGCCCTTTAGTGGAATTCGGATTGGTATTGCTGCTGATTGCAGTGGCAATAGTATTAGCCTTAAACGTAAACTTTAAGTGGCCTACCGCTCCTACGGCGCAAAACAAAAAAGAAAATTCCTCCGGCCCGG
>CAZUHU010000241.1:488-5019 GCA_964620645.1 uncultured Chitinophaga sp. | reverse complement strand
TGAACTAAAGCCTTTAAGCCTTAATGAAGTAGAGGTAACAACTAATCGCAGAGAGCTTTCCACCGCCAATGTAGAATCTATAACCCAGGCCGATCTTGTAAAGGATGCCTGCTGCAACCTCAGCGAAACCTTTGAAAACTCCCCCACGGTAGATGTAAATTTCAGCGATGCTGTTTCAGGTGCAAAGGAAATACGCATGTTAGGTTTAGACGGGGTTTATACACAACAAATGACGGAGAATATTCCCGGCATTCGTTCATTGGGTAACACCTTTGGTATGCTGTATATACCCGGCCCATGGATGAGTTCCATACAGATAAACAAAGGGGCGGGCAGCGTAGTAAACGGTTATGAAAGCATGACCGGGCAGATTAACGTGGAATACAAAAAGCCGCAAAATGCAGAAAAGCTTTTAGTTAACCTCTTTATGAACCAGGATGTACGCAGCGAGCTAAACATTGTTACTGCACACAAACTAAAAAAGAACTGGAGCTACCTTGGAGCTTTAAACGGCTCCTTTAACTGGCTTAAACAGGACATGAACCACGACCATTATATTGATAATGCGTTGGTGCGAAATGTAAACCTGATGAACCGCTTTCATTACCCCATTAAAAAGGGTGGCATGATAGCCCTTGTGGTTAGCGGCACTTACGATGACAGGCTGGGCGGCAGTTATAACTTTAAGCCCTCCGTTGATAGGTTTACACAAAATGAATGGGGCTTTCGCCTTACTACTTACCGCGGCGAGGCCTTTGCAAAAACCGGCTTTGAGTTAACTGAAGAAAACTACCTGGGCATACAATATAAATATGCCTACCATCAACAGGATGGCTATATGGGCCGTAAGGACTATCACGGACTGGAACACTTCGGTTATCTAAATGCAATCTTTCAGCACAGCTTTGGCGAAAAAAATGTTTTAAAGGCGGGACTCTCCTTTCAAACAGATTATGTACTGGAGCAATTCGACACCTTCCGTTTAAAGCGCCACGAAATTGTGCCCGGCGCATTTGCCGAAGGCACCTTCATTTGGGGGCGCGGCGAAAAGGTAACTCTCGTAGCAGGTTTACGCACAGATTATCATAATATGTATGGCCCTTTCTTTACACCGCGCGTAAATCTCAAATGGAAAATCCTGTATGATTTCAGCCTGCGTGTTTCAGCCGGTAGAGGCTACAGGGTACCTACCATTTTTGCCGAAAACTTTGGCTGGTTAATGAATAGCCGGGAAATTGTAATTGCACCGGACCTTAAATACGAAGAGGCATGGAATTACGGAGCCAACCTTACTTACAAGTTCTTTCTGAATTTTAGGGAGGGCAGTATTAGTGTTGACTACTACCGCACTGATTTTACGCACCAGGTTGTTGCCGATATTGAAAACACCCGCCAATTTCAGTTCTATAACCTGGAGGGCAAATCATTTGCAAATGCATTACAGGCAGAAGTTAGCTACGAGCCCGTTAAAAGATTTGAAGTAAAGCTGGCTTACAAGTTTGAGCAGAACAAAACCGCCTACAAAGATGGCCTTAAGATATACCCATTGCGTCCTCAACACCGCGGGCTGGTTTCATTGCAATACATAACGCGTAATCAGCACTGGCGGTTTAACTCCAGCTTAAACTGGTTTAGTAAAACCCGTATACCAAGCACTTTGGCTAATGATGCCAACAATCAGCGCACCACACAAAGCAAGGACTGGTTTCAGTTAAATGCCCAGGTAAGCTTTAAATGGAAACAATGGGAGGTATATGTTGGTGGCGAAAACCTCATCAACTTCATTCAAAAGAACCCCATTATAGCCGGCGATCAGCCTTTCAGTAACCAGTTTGATGCCTCATTAGTATGGGGGCCCTTGAGGGGTGCCATGGCTTTTGCCGGGTTCCGCTTTACCATGAAGTAAAAAGTAGTTAAGTTGATTAACTTTTAAAGTAAGTAGCAGTCTTATCCGTATCTTTAAACTATAAAACCAGATATATGAAAGTGTCCGTTAAATCATTCTTTGCTGCATTTCTGCTTATCACGATGATAGGAACAGCAATACGTGTAGAGGCAAGGCCTAAATCAGCCACAATAACAATTCAAACCTCAGCCATTTGCGGCTCCTGTAAAAACCGTATTGAAGGCGCCCTTAAGGCAACCGAAGGCGTAGAGGAAGCCATGCTGAACCTGAATACAAAAAAGGTAAAAGTGAAATACAACCCCGCTAAGATTTCAGAAAATCAAATACGCCTGGTTATTGTAAACACCGGTTACGATGCCGATGATATGAAAAAGGACGAAGCAGCTTTCCACAAGTTACCTATGTGCTGCCAAAAGCCTATGCCCGGCGATCATGACTAATTTGCTTACAAGCCATAAAACAAAACAGCCACTCTAAAGAGTGGCTGTTTTGTTTTATGCTTAAATGCGCTTGTACCGATGTTATGGAATCAGGATAGTCTCCTTACCGTAGTCAATTATCATTTTATACTTAACCATCAGGTCTGAACCCAATATGCCCTGTATTTTAGGCTTCTTCAACTTGCCATAAGTCATATTAACATGGCTTAAATCAACAGCGGCAATTGAATAGTTCTTCACCTTCTGCTTACCTACTTCAAGTTCCTTAATAACCCCAAAGTACGATTCGGGCACCGAGCTGTGCAGGCCTGTAGTTTCCTGCTTAATCGTTTTAAGGCTTTTGCTGCCAATGTTCTTTATAAAATAGCCTTTATCAATTACGGACTTTGATGCTCCCGTATCAATTAAAAAACGGCAACGCTTACCGTTTATTTTAAGGTTTAAAAAAAGGTGGTAGCCGCCCTTATCCAGTTCAGTTAAAAGTATCTTTACAGAAGTTGCTTTTTTAGTTTTCATATGGTGAAAATAAAAAGTCTCCCGATTGGGAGACTTTTTTTATCTGTTTTAATAGTTCGCTTATAAACTAAGCGTACTTAACACACTGTTCATGCTTCTAACCGCTTCAGCGCTCTTGTTAAATGCATCCTGTTCAACTGCATCCAGTTTATAGTCAACAATTTTCTCCCATCCGTTTTTGCCGATAACCACAGGAACACCCAGGCAGATATCTTTTTGGCCGTACTCGCCATCTAATGATACGCAGCAAGGGAATACTTTCTTCTCATCGCGCACAATGCTTTCTACCAGCGCACAACCCGAAGCACCCGGTGCATACCACGCTGAGGTACCCAGCAACTTGGTTAATGTAGCGCCGCCAACCATAGTATCGGCTGCTACTTTCTTTAAGGTTTCAGCATCTAAAAAGTTAGAAACCGGCATGCCCTGGTACGTAGCAAGGCGTGTTAAAGGAATCATGGTTGTATCGCCGTGGCCGCCAACTACAGTTGCCTGTAAATCGTTAGGTGAACACTTTAAAGCCTGGCTTAAGTAATATTTAAAACGAGAGCTATCTAATATACCACCCATACCAATGATGCGGTTCTTAGGCAGGCCGCTGCTCTTAAGAGTAAGGTAAGTCATGGTATCCATCGGGTTGCTTATAACCACGATGATAGCGTTAGGAGAGTGCTTAAGAATATTATCAGTAACACCTTTAACAATAGAGGCATTGGTGCCAATCAGTTCTTCACGGGTCATGCCGGGTTTACGCGGTATACCTGAAGTAATTACTACCACCTCGCTATCTGCGGTTTTCGAATAATCATTAGTAGTACCGGTAATAGTAGTATCAAAACCAAGCAGGGCTGCTGTCTGGTTCATATCCATCGCCTTACCTTCTGCAAAGCCTTCTTTAATATCCAGTAAAACTAATTCTGTACAAAGTTCTTTGCGGGCAATATTATCGGCTACTGTGGCTCCCACTGCACCTGCGCCTACTACGGTAATTTTCATAATTATTTGAGGATTAAGATTGTTTTAAAAAGCGCTGCAAACTTATAGGAAAACGCAATATGCGCAAATGACTTTTACCACCATCCGTAACCGGCCCTATAGGGTTGTTTTTCAGGCCAATGTATGATGAATAACTACCGGGGTGCTGTTGGTGCTTGACAATTGAACTAACAGCCATTACATTGCCTCAGCCCGTTATCCGTTTTAGTGAGGCTGGCAATACCAATACGCAATGAAAGCCCTGGCTACCCTGGCATTACTGATTACCCTATTGCACGCACACATTAGCGATGGCGATGCTATGGACCCTAACAAGGGTTCATTTTCAGCAACGGTAGACGGCAGGCCTTTTAAGTTGCGGGATGATCAGCTTTACCGGGGCTTGCTAATGACTAAAAGCCCATCCATGGATGGCCGTACACCGGCCAGAACGGTTATTTCCACCACTTTTAACGGACTATCTTACCCAACCTCTACAGGTAAAGATTTCAGCGAAAGTGTAGCAGTTGAAATTCAATACTATGGAGAAAAAACCGGGTTCTACCCTTCCTTTGCTTATGCCCTGCAGTTTGAATCAACTAACTATTACATGCTGCCAGAAAGCAGCAAAATGAACGTTACGCAGTTTGTGTGGGAAAGCGATAAAAAGCACTTCCTGATCTCTGCTGATTTT
>CAZUHU010000241.1:0-478 GCA_964620645.1 uncultured Chitinophaga sp. | reverse complement strand
CCCCGGCGATGGCAAACGCAACGTGGCGTTTAAGGGT
Source organism: uncultured Chitinophaga sp. (assembly GCA_964620645.1). Taxonomy (GTDB): domain Bacteria; phylum Bacteroidota; class Bacteroidia; order Chitinophagales; family LD1; genus Bog-950. The sequence goes on along the minus strand of CAZUHU010000241.1, from coordinate 441 downwards.
AAAATGGGAAACATCCGGATTACGGTTCCCAGTTGGTTAGCTACTAAAAACTAAAACTCAGGCTCCTGCTTGTTTTCTTCTTTCCTAGGCTCAGGCAGGGGGCCAATTTGCGCTTTAATCTTTTCCATTGCATCAAAAATTTTCCCGAAGTCTTCCTGGAAGATTAAAACACTGTGTCGTATAAATTCTCCGTCGTTCTTGCGGCTCTCGGTTATCTTTAAAATTTTAGATCCTTGCTGGTTCTCTTTCAAATCGAAAAAATAAGTTCTCTTACCCGCCAGCACTTTTTCAGTAAATAGTGTTTTGTCCTCGAACATTCTTTTTTTGTTTTGTGATTGCAAGGTAAAATATTTCTATCAGGTAAAAAACCAACATAATGGCTAAGAAAATCATGCTGCTGGGCAGCGGAGAACTGGGTAAAGAATTTGTGATTGCAGCAAA
>CAZUHU010000240.1:3435-5029 GCA_964620645.1 uncultured Chitinophaga sp. | reverse complement strand
AAATAGTCGCTTCGCTCCACCCACACCCACCAGCTAATTAATGGCAGCATAAAAACCACCAGCCAGCAAATGGCGTTATAGCGCTGCTCCTCAATTAGCGGAATAAAAGCGCAACGGGCGTGAAAGAAGAAAGGATACAATGCGGCCACCGGAAAAATGATAGCAGGTTGCCCGGTGGGCCTTAGCGCTATAAACAAACAGGTGCCATAGGTGGTTATGTGTATGATGTGGGATACCACCGACTCATCCGATACATGGGTAAACAACCCTGCTACGTGTACCAGTACGCAAATGCTTAAGAAAAGGGCAAACAGAATTTTTAAAGTAAGGCGCAGTGCGTTCATAGGCTATTGTAGCAAAAGGCTTCGGAATTGTTTTTCTGTACCATTAAATACGTTAGCATCTACCCGGCCATTTATACCCATCAGGTCGGCTTTATCGCTGTGCTGCCAAAAGTACCACTGCAGACTATCTTCTGTAATCAACTCGTCGCGGTAATAGTGTGCCACCCAAAACGGATAGTTTTTAAAATCATCTGCCAGGTAATCTTCAATAAAGTTAATGTTAGAATAAATGATTGGCCGCGCCCCGTATTTTACCTCTACATCCAATAAAAACTCCTTAAGGTTGGCAACAATTTCTTCTTTGCTTTTGCCGCGTGTTTCCTCCATATCTACCACGGGCGGCAAATCGCCTTGTTCCAGTTTTACACTGGAAATAAAGTTGCGCGCCTGCAGTTTAGGGCTACGGTCGGGTAAAAAATAATGATAGGCGCCCCGAACGATGTGGTTGTCCTTTGCATCTTCCCAATACTCATCAAACATATCGTCCTCAATCAGTAAACCTTCAGTAGCTTTTATAAAAGCGAATTTGAAGCGAATGGTATCACCCTCCGTATTTACGGCATATAGTTTTTTCCAGTCCAGCACATCCTGGTAGTGCGAAATATCAATACCATGCACTTCGTACGCCTGCGGAAAGTCGGTGGGCTTAAAGTTGGTTTTATAGTAGCGGTGGGCCACATAGCGGTAGGCGCGGCGCAGGTATTTTTTGTTTTGCCAGGCAACAAAGCACACAACAAGTATCAGCAAAGCGAATAAGCTACGCTTTAGCCAAACGGGTAGTTTCAGCTTTGTTTTCTTTTTAGCCATGTAGTCCGGAGAAAAACAAATAACGGAAAAGGAACGCAAATAGTTGTGTGCAACTACGCCTCGGCAATTACTTTTAGTTCAATAGCTATGGCGGAGGGCAAAGAAACCACCTCTACCGTGGTACGGCAGGGCTTGTTATCCTTAAAATACTCAGCATAAACGCGGTTGTAGGTGTGGAAGTCGCGTTTCATGTTTACTAAAAACACTGTTACGTCCACAATTTTATCCCAACTGCTGCCGGCTTCTTCAAGCGCTGTTTTTACATTTTTAAAAACAGAATGAACCTGTGCTTCGAAATCAAATTCGAGATAATTGCCATGCTTATCCAGCTTAAGCCCGGGTATATTATCGCTGCCGGCTTCGCGTGGCCCCATGCCCGAAACAAAAACAAGGTTGCCAACTTTACGGGTCATTGGGTATAAGCCCATTGGTTTAGGTAAGTT
>CAZUHU010000240.1:1266-3335 GCA_964620645.1 uncultured Chitinophaga sp. | reverse complement strand
ATCCTTTAATGCAGACATTTTTTGCTTCGGTAAAAAAGCGCATAGCCTCCCAGCCACCTTCGCGGCCAACACCGCTGGCTTTAACGCCACCGAATGGTGTACGCAAATCGCGCAGTAACCAACAGTTAACCCAAACAATGCCGGCCTCAATTTTTTCTGCAACACGGTGTGCGCGCTTTATGTTGGTGGTCCAGATGCTGGAGGCTAAACCATACTTAACGCTGTTGGCCATCTCCAGCATTTCTTCTTCGCTATCGAAGGGGGTAAGCGTTACTACCGGGCCAAAAATTTCCTCCTGTTGCGTGCGGCAATTATGCGGCAGACCTTCTATAACGGTGGGTTCAATAAAGTAGCCGTTTCTACAGCGCTCCGACAAATCGCCAACTGCTTTGCCCCCGCATAAAACGATACCACCTTCTTCCTGCGCCAGTTTTATATAGGATAGAATTTTTTCCTTGTGTTGTTGCGATACAATGGCGCCCATTACGGAGTTGTCATCGTTAGGGTCGCCAACCTTCAGACTTTTAACCCGTGCAACAAAGGCTTCTTTATACTTCTCGTAAATGCTGCGTTCAACAAACACCCGTGAGCCACACAAACAAATTTCGCCCTGGTTAGCAAAGGAAGCAGTAACCGTTTGCTTAACCGTTTCATCAAACTCGCAGTCAGCAAAAACCACCGTAGGGTTTTTGCCCCCTAGTTCCAGCGACAATTTTTTAAACATAGGCGCCGCTGTTGCCGCAATTTTCTTTCCTGTTTCTGTACCGCCGGTAAACGATATGGCTTTTATTTCGGGGTGCTCAATAATGGCTTGCCCCGCCTTGCCGCCTAATCCGTGCACTATGTTCAACACGCCTTTTGGCAGGCCTGCTTCAATACATACTTGAGAAAGAAGATAGGCTGTGTAAGGAGTAATTTCGCTGGGTTTTGCTACCACACAGTTGCCGGTTGCGAGGGCCGGAACAATCTTCCAGCTAAAGAGATAGATAGGCAAATTCCAGGGAGAAATGCAGCCTACCACACCTATCGGTTGACGCAGGGTGTAGTTAATTCCAACACCCGGCATTTGGTGGCTTTCGCTGGCAAAATGTTGTAAGGCCGATGCGTAAAAACGAAAATTGGAAACAGCTCTCGGAATATCAACTGCGCGTGCCAGTTTCAATGTTTTGCCATTGTCGCGGCTTTCTGCTTTTACAAACTCATCCATGCGCTTTTCAATACCATCTGCAATGCGCATCAGTATCATCATACGTTCTTCAAGCCCTGTATTGCTCCATGCTGCAAAAGCTGCTTTGGCGGCTTCAACGGCTTGTTGTATATCGCGTTCATCACTATCAGGCACTTTGCTGTAAACAGCGCCTGTTGCGGGCTCGTAGTTGTCCAGGTAAGTTCCTGAGGCTGGCTCCCGCAACTCACCGTTTATATAGTTCTTCAGTAATTCCATTTCAGTAAATGTATCTGAAGGTCAAATTTATTCTTTCCCCTACAGCTTTGGTAGTTTTAGGTATGCTGTGCTTCCAGCAGTGTTGTAGCCTGCCGCTCATTACTAAAAGCGAACCGCTGTTTAAGGCTACCGTTAGCTTTTGTTCTTTATCTGTTTTGTGCTGCAATTTAAACGGCCGCATAGCGCCAAGGCTTAGCGAAGCTATAACAGGGTTGCGGCCAAGTTCATCCTCATCGTCGCTATGCCAACCCATGCTATCGGTACCGTGGCGGTACAGGTTACACAGGCAGGAGTTGAACTGCTGTTTGGTAGCTTCCTCAATTTGCTGCTTAATTTTTAAAAGCGTGGGCGACCAACCGTTAGGCTCATTTGTTTTGCCGGAGTAGGTGTAGACCTTACCTTTATCAGCATACCATGCCAGCAGGCGCGGTTGCAAAACTTCTTTACCGAAAATTACAATGCTTTCCTCTTTCCAATTCAACTCTGCACGCAAGGCTGTAAACAAAGAAGCCGCCTCGCTTTCGCTGTAAAAGTGCGGCTCAAAGTTCAACTTGCCATCCTGTATGGGGATGTTCATGATTTACAGGCTACCGGTGCGGCCACCGTCCACAGGCAGGTTGATGCC
>CAZUHU010000240.1:0-1166 GCA_964620645.1 uncultured Chitinophaga sp. | reverse complement strand
ACCAGTATATGGTAGGTTTTATTGCTCTTTTTCATGTGGCGCTCTACGGCGCTTTTTACCTTATCGCTATTGCTGTAATCCACAGCAAGGTAATCGTGCCTTTGCTCGCCTTTGCTTATAAAGCTAAGGTCAATAAGGTTTTGCATTAAAGCGGGTTCCTCGCGGCCAACCAGGGTTACATTAGCGCCAAGGCGCGCTAATTCAAAGGCTACCGCCTTGCCTATTCCTTTACTGCTGCCGCCTACAAACGCATTTTTGCCGCTTAAATCCAGGTTCATGTTTCTTCTTAACTTTAGGGCTGTAAATCTAAACTTTAACCTGCGCAGTTGTATGAAAGTTTTTTCTGTTTTTGCGGTCGCACTTGTTTTAACTATGCTAGCCGCCTGCCATTGCCATAACCGCGTGTGCGGTAACTTCAGCAGCCTAACGCCGGTTTACATTGGCTTTGATACTGCAGAGGTGGACACCATTTTGCTGGTGAAGTACGAACCTAACGACACCTTTCAAACAGCTTTGGACACCCTTTTGCTGGACTCCGCAAGCGGAACGGTGCAGTTTATGCACGATACGGCTTTTGTTACTATACCCACTGATAGCTTTAAGATTAACGGCGATTATGATTGGGAATTGATAACGCCGGCTAACAATGGCGTTACGCGCATATATGAGATTGCCTTTGAAATACGCAAGTATTACAGTTGCGACCCCAGCGACCCCGGCTGCATAAACCGCGTATTAGGTTTTACGCAAAACGGAACACGTTACAGCGGGCTTTATGAGTACCGTAATTTCTATATTCACAAGTGATTAAAAACACGCGTTATGATAACAAGGCCAATAAATTTTAAGAAGTGGATTGATGAACACCGCCATTTATTAAAGCCACCCGTAATGAACCAGGTGGTGTACAAAGGCAATGATGATTTTGTGGTGATGGTAGTGGGCGGGCCTAACAAGCGTAAGGATTACCACTATAACGAAACGGAAGAATTTTTTTACCAGTTGGAAGGCGACATTACCGTTAAGATAATTGAAGACGGCAAGCCGGTAGACATTAACATAAAAGAGGGGGAGATTTTTTTACTGCCGGCGCGTACGCCGCATAGCCCACGCAGGCCGGAGAATACCGTAGGCCTGGTTATGGAAGTAAACCGCCCCACTGGTAT
>CAZUHU010000239.1:0-5062 GCA_964620645.1 uncultured Chitinophaga sp. | reverse complement strand
GGCCGGCGTTTTAAGAGCTGCGCTGTTGCTTTTTATTTCGTACTTCCAACTGCTGTCAGGTTCATACCACACTTTACCTGTTGCGGCATCGGCAGGTATTTCAACCGTTTCGCCCCCCGTTGTGGTATTCAAGTGCAATATGCCTTCTTCGGTTTCACGGTAGTAGGTGGTGTCACGCCTGTTTTCTTCGTAAAGGCCAATTACCAAAAAGTAATCTTTACCGAATAGCTGTTTTGATATAGAAGGGTAGTGGTAAGCAAAAACTTCGTCGCCTTTTTTGTAAACCATACTTTGGCCGCAGCCTAAGGGCAAATACTTACTGCTTTGCGCTGCCGTATTTAGGGCGGCAGTCAGCAATACAAGTTGTAGCAGCAGTTTCATTTAATTGAATTTAGTGCCGGCTTACTTTAATACGCTACGGGCAATTAACTCCTTCATAATTTCGTTGGTGCCGGCATAAATACGTTGCACGCGCGCGTCAGTCCACGCGCGGGCCACCTGGTATTCCCACATGTAGCCGTAGCCACCGTGCAATTGCAGGCAATCATCGGCCACTTTGCTTTGCAGGTCCGTTAACCACGCTTTACACATACTTGCGGTAGATTGGTCCAGTTTCTTTTCGTTATGTAACTCTACACAACGGTCGGCAAATATGCGGCCTACCGTTACTTCTGTACTTAACTCGGCCAACTTAAAGCGGGTGTTCTGAAACTCAGAAATTGCTTTTCCAAAAGCCATACGCTCTTTGGTGTATTGTACGGTTTTCTCCAGCACACCTTCAGCGGCGCCAATGCCTGATAAGCCTACTACTAAGCGTTCCTGGCTAAGTTCGGTCATCATGTATTTAAAGCCTTCACCTTCTTTACCTAAAAGGTTTTCTTTAGGTACCTGAACGTTTTCAAAAAACAGTTCGCAGGTATCCTGGGCATGTAACCCAACTTTTTCAAAGGGTTTGCCTTTGGTAAAGCCGGTCATGGTAACATCAATAAGCAGCAGGGATGTTCCCTTAGCGCCTTTCGTAGGATCGGTTTTAACGGCTACAACAACTACATCGCTTAAATAGCCGTTGGTAATAAAAGTTTTAGAACCGTTTACCAGGTAATGGTCTCCTTTATCAACTGCCGTGGCACGTATGCCTTGCAAATCACTTCCTGCGCCGGGTTCTGTCATGGCAATAGCGCCGATGTATTCTCCGCTTATCATTTTCGGCAGATATTTTTGCTTGGCAGCTTCGGTAGCGTAATGCTCAATATAAGGGCACACAATCAGCGAGTGTAATGGATAGCCTACCGCAGGGCCTGCACAACCACTGCGCGATAGTTCTTCAATTATAATAGCGTTATAGCGGAAATCTTTAATAGCAAGGCCACCATATTGCTCATCTACCTGCATACACAGGTAACCGGCTTCGCCAAACTTTAGCCAGCTTTCGCGGCTTACCATCTGCTGCTTTTCCCACTTCGCATTGTTCGGGATTATTTCTTTGGCAACAAACTCTTTTACGCTTTGCTGGAACATCTTATGTTCTTCGGTATAAATGGCTCTTTCTATCATAATGGTTGTTTGCGGGGGCAATAATAACAAAGAATGAACACAGCAAGCAAGGCATTTGTTTCCAGCAAGGCAGTAAACAAAAAGCCACGAGGTGAACCCGTGGCTTTTTTGTTTCGGTGCTGTAACCTACTATGGGAAAATACCCATGGCGTAGTAGCTATCGCGTATTTTGTTTATTGATACCGCAAAGGCTGCCGTCCTAAGGTCGGTTATTCCTTTTCTGCGTTTTTTAAATTCGCGTATATCGCGGTAGGCGTTAATCATGGTGTCCTCGAGACCGCTGTTTACCAGGTCAATTTCATCAGCGCCGTGTATCAGCTTTTCAATTCTTGATTTAGGTACCGATTTGCCGGTAAGGTCTTCCACCAGCTTAATAAAGTTGGTTTGGTGTTTCTCTTCATAACGCTTTTGCATACGGCCAAAACGCACGTGCGAAAGGTTCTTCAACCACTCAAAGTAAGAAACCGTTACACCACCGGCATTAATATAAATGTCGGGTATAATCATCTTGCCCTTCTTCAGCAGTATTTTTTCAGCAGCAGGAGTCACAGGGCCGTTGGCAGCCTCAGCAATAATTTTAGCCTTAATACGGTCGGCATTATCTTCCGTAATTTGTTTCTCCAATGCAGCCGGTATCAAAATGTCGCACTCAAGCTCAAGCGCTGATGAACTGTTTTTGATAACCTTGGCGTGCGGGTAACCGATAACGGTTTTCTTATCCTGGCGGTACCTGTAAAAATCTTCCGGGTCAATACCTTTCTCATTATACACTGCACCGTCATGTTCGGCAATGGCAATAATAATAGCGCCGTATTCGCGAATAATGCGGGCGGTATGGTAACCTACGTTACCTAAACCCTGGATAATAACCTTCTTGCCTTCAAGGCCCGGCGTTAAGCCTAAGCCTTTCATATCATCAGCATACGAGCACACTTCATTTAAAGCATATACTACACCACGGCCGGTAGCTTCGGTTCTGCCTTTAATACCGTTTTGCGAAACCGGCTTACCGGTAACACAAGCGTAACCATCAATTTCGCCGGGGCGCAGTGTCATATAAGTATCCAGTATCCATGCCATTTCTCTTTCACCTGTTCCGTAATCCGGCGCAGGTACATCAATACCGGGGCCTATAAAGTTTTTCTTCACCAGTTCCGATGTATAGCGGCGTGTGATGTTCTCTAATATTTCAGGCGAGGTTTGACGGGGAGAAATTTTAATGCCGCCTTTGGCGCCACCGAAAGGCACGTCAACAATAGCGCACTTGTACGTCATAAGTGAAGCCAGTGCCATAACTTCATCCTGGTCTACATGTAATGAATAACGTATACCACCTTTAGTTGGCATACGGTGATGCGAGTGTTGAATACGGTAGGCTTCAATAACCTTTACCTCGTTACCATATTTAACCGGGAAATTCATTTTGTAAATGCTGTTGCAGGCTTTAATCTGGTCCAGCAGGCCTTGCGGCGAATCAGTAAAAGGAGCCGCTTTATCAAAATAGTACGAAACACTGTCAGAGAAACTAAGATTTTTCAAATCCACTTTGCCGTTCTTATCAGCCATAAAAAGTCGTTTAGTTAATAATGCGCGATTTTTTCGCGGATGTAAAGAGAAAAGAATTTTTTTGGAATAAACAACCTAATCCTTACCACCTGTCTATTTCATGCAACACTTTGGGGAATAAAAAAAGCCCGTATCCTGAGATACCGGGCTATAAAAATTTAAGTAACCCCAAGCACTTGAAATATTATTAGGCTTTCGCTTCTTTCTTTACTTCGCTTTGAGAATACGTTGGACAGGTATGTCTGTTGCAAGATGAAATTCCTAATACGAACCCTACTGCAACAATGGCAACGACGAATTTTCTGATAGCTTTCATACGATGTTATATTTGAATTTTGAACGCGAATTTATGCTAAATATTTTATCTGCTCAAACAAGGTGTTGAAAATGAGAATTCACTTTATTGCCATTGGTGGCGCTATAATGCACAACCTGGCGATTGTATTACGAAGAAAAGGCCATACGGTTACAGGCTCTGACGATAAAATTACCGACCCCGCCAAAAGCAACCTGGAGAAAGAAGGTATAATGCCAGCGGAAATAGGCTTTGATGCTAAGCACATAACCGCTGATATTGATGCCGTAATTTTAGGAATGCACGCAAGGGCCGATAACCCCGAATTGCTAAAGGCACAGGAACTGGGCATACAGATTTATTCTTTCCCCGATTATATATACGAAGTATCTAAAAACAAGCAAAGGGTAGTGGTTGCAGGTAGCCATGGCAAAACCACCATAACTTCGATGATAATGCATGTTTTAAAGGAGAACGGCTGCAATTTTGACTACATAGTAGGAGCGAAGGTTAAAGGTTTTGAAACCAGTGTTAAGCTAAGTGAAGATGCGCCGATTATAGTGCTGGAAGGGGATGAATACCTATCCTCGCCCATACACCGCGAGCCCAAGTTTATGTCGTACAAACCGCATGCAGCGCTTATAAGCGGTGTTGCGTGGGACCACATCAACGTTTTTCCGGACTATGATGAATACGTAAAGCAATTTGAACGCCTGGCTTATTCGGTTGAGCAGTGGGGGTTTTTAACCTGGTTTGGTGATGACGAAGAATTGAAAAGGATATTCAACCGTTTCGATGCCAAGGTGCGTGTGCGACCTTATTATACACCTGATTATACGGTAAAAGATAATGTGGCCTATCTTAATACGGATTATGGCCATGTAGCCCTTAAGGTGTTTGGCCAACATAACCTGCAGAACATTTCAGGCGCGAAAAATATCTGCAACGAGTTAGGCCTTAGCGATGAAAAATTCTACAAGGCTATTGCCACTTTTGAAGGTGCAGCTAACCGCTTGCAGTTGTTGGGCCAAAACGAACATACAGCGGTATACCGCGACTTTGCCCATTCGCCATCCAAACTAAAAGCAACGGTTAACGCCGTTAAGGAGCAATACCCCACGCGCGAATTGGTGGCGGTTATGGAGCTGCACACCTTCAGCAGCCTGAATAAAGATTTTTTAGCGGAGTATAAGAATAGCATGGATAATGCCGATGTGCCCGTAGTATTTTTGGATAAAGAAACCTTTGCGCATAAAAAGATGCCGATGCTTGAGGAGAACTTCGTAAAGGAATCATTCGCCAACGACCATTTGCATATTTTTACTGATAAGGAAAGCCTTCAACAGTTCCTGCTCAACAGAACGTGGAAAAGTTCCAACCTATTGTTGATGACTTCGGGCAACTTTGCGGGTATGGATGTGGAGGCTGTGGCGAAAACGGTATTAGCTTAAATTTACTTATGCAATCTTCTGAGTTAAATCAACTGGGTTTATTTGATAAAGGTGCCGAGCAGCAAAAGCAGCAGGCTACCGCACAACTTGAGTTGAAAAAGCCACTGGCGTTTTTTGATATTGAAAGCACCGGAGTAGATTTTGTGAAGGACCGCATTATTGAAATAAGCGTTTTGCGCTTAAATGTAGATGGCAG
>CAZUHU010000238.1:0-5063 GCA_964620645.1 uncultured Chitinophaga sp. | reverse complement strand
GCAATGAAGACCGTATTTATGTAGACTTCAGCAAGCAGAAGCATGTAGAAGCTACTATAGATATCTATAACATTTTGGGCCAGGTTGTAAGCAGCGAGAAGTTTGGCAAGGCTACCATTTACAGCCGCCAGTTAAATAACCTTGAGGCAGGCTATGCTATAGTAAGTGTTAAGACCGAAAGCGGCATAACTACCAAGAAGGTATTTATTACAAACACCCAATAGCGTTTTAATACCTAAAACCTGTAAGGTAAATGCATAAAAACGAATGGCGCTCCATACATGGGGCGCCATTCATTTTTTACAAAAATTGAATATTAATGACTAAAATGTGTGGCCTCCGGAAAGAAAAAGCTAAAAATTACCCCCTCAAAACCAATGTTTTAGCAATATTAAGGCGGTTATATTGAATTTTGAATTGACATTTAACAGGCTGTTAATTACTTTTAACCTTTGTATAGGCACAAGGTGGGTTCTGTTTAATACAGTGCCCTGTTTTATCTATTTAATATAGAGCCCCCCCTAAGCCAAAGCAATTTTTGTTGGTTTTAAATTAAATCATTCTAACTAAAACTTTCGCTATGGGCATTTTTACGAATCGAACGACAGTTCGCAATTTATTAACCGCCTCGTTACTTACGTTGTTTTATTTTGCCGGGCAGGCACAATGCCCTGCGGGATTAGGCACTGGCGTTGTTAACGTGGCATCACTTCCTTATTCGGTTACAGGCGAAACCACCTGTGGCGCTGTAAACAACCTCACTTCAGCCAACACCATTGCGTGCGGTTCAACCAACTATACCAGCGCCGAGGATAAGGTTTACATTTTTACTCCTACCTCAACAGCCACCTATACCATAAGCCTGACATCAACTTCTTCGTGGGTAGGTTTAAAGCTTTATGCAGGCTGCCCATTAACGGGGCAAGGTGGTACCTGTGTGGCAAACGTTGGCAGCAGCACGGGTTCAAAGTCTTTGACGGCAGGGCTTACTGCGGGTGTTACCTACTACCTGTGGGTTGACCAATGGGCTACACCAACTTGTATACCAACCTACTCTTTAAGCATTGCCCCTCCTGCAGCAGCGCCTGCCAATGACAACTGTGCAGGGGCTATAACCATAACACCGGCCGCAAGCTGCACCGGTACTTCAGGTACAAGCGTTAGCGCTACGCAAGAATTAGCGCCTACTGCCTGTTCGGGCTTTACTGCCAGTGCTGCTAACGAAGTATGGTATAAGTTTGTTGCTGACGGCACCAGCGGCTATACAGTAAGTATGACCGGTACAGGCGGCTTTGACGGAATTATCGGATTATATTCAGGTACCTGCGGTGCTTTAACTTTAATAGGCTGTTCAGACAACACAACCGGTAACGGTACTGAAAGCTTTGACGGTGGTGTATTAGCTGCCGGAACATATTACTATCGTATTTATGGTTGGGCAGGGGCAACAGGCACTTTTACAACCTGTGTAACCAGTGTAGCCTTTAATCCTTGTTCTTCTATTACTGCTTTAAATGCCTGTGGCACCAGCAATACTACAACTATTGCCGCCGGTAACGGCGCTTACAACCCACCGGCCACAAGCTGTGGTTTTACAACCCCGGGCCAGGAAAAAATCTACTCTTATACTGCACCGGCAACCGGCGCCTACACTATTACCCAGGCTTCCAGCTTCGGTTATATCGACTATTTCTACAAAGACGCTGCGGGTGGCTGTAGCGGTTCAGGTTGGACCTGTATCCAGGACCTGAATGGTGCTGTAACCAGCACCGGTGTTGCTAACCTTACAGCAGGCACTCAATACTATTTCCTGCTTGATCCGGAAGGAACAGGCGGCGGTAACGTAACATTTACATTGGACTGTGCTCCTCCTCCTTTTGACCCATGTGCAGCAATTACCAATATAGCTGCTTGTGGTACTTCAACTTCTTTTACCGTTGGTTCAGGCAACGGCTCATATAACCCACCTGCCACCTCATGTGGCTTTACTACTCCTGGTAAAGAAACCATCTTTACATTTACTCCAACCCAAACCGGCAATTACAAAATTGCTCAAACAGCCAGCTTTGGTTATATCGACTGGTTTTACAAGCCGGTATCAGGCGGCTGTAACGGAACAGGCTGGACTTGTATACAGGACCTTAATGGCGCTGTAACAAGCACAGGAGTTGCAAGCCTAACTGCAGGCACACAATACTATATTATGGGCGACCCTGAAGGTACTGCCGGTGGAGGCGTAACTTTCTCTATTGAATGTCCTCCTGCTCCACTGGTTAACGATGATTGCAGCGGTGCAATAACTGTTAGCTGCTTAGGTAGCCCGTATACAGGCACCACTATTGGCGCTACTGTTGACGCTGTTTACTCTAACTGCGGCGCAGGCGGCACTAATGCTACTGAGGTTGGTGTTTGGTACAAATACGTTGGTAATAACCAACAGGTTGATGTAACCACCTGCGACCCTGTAGGCGGAACAGGTTATGACAGCCGTATTACAGTATACTCCGGTAGCTGTGGCGCTTTCACCTGCGTTACTGCTAATGATGATATGACCCCTGCTTGCTCAAACGGTAGCTTCCGTTCAGAAGTGTTGTTTAACGCCTTTGCGGGAACTGATTACTATATTTTCGTGCACGGTTACCAAACCGGAATTAATACAAGTACAACAGGTGCCTTTACTTTAACACTTACCTGTTCAGCCCTTTGTGCTCCGCAGATTTCAAATGATGATTGCGCTACTGCTGACCCATTAACTGTTGGTGCTAATACACCTACTCCGGTATTCGGCAATAATAATTGTGCTTCATCTACAGCATCAAACCCAAGCTGCTTTAGTGCATTTGCTACTCTACCTGATGTATGGTACAGCTTTGTAGCGCCTGCTAACCCGGCCAAAGTGGTGTTAACTTATAACAATGGCGCCGGTACTGCTACTGATTTAGGCTTTGCAACTTACGGCTCGTGCGGTGGTGCGCAGATACAGTGCCAGGCAACTGCCACAAGCGGCACTGCTTACACACTTACCGGTTTAACAGCCGGCCAAACCTATTACCTGCAGGTATTAGGCCCGCTGGGTAACCGTGGTGCTTATACAGTAGGCATGTTCTATGAAACCTGTCCTTCTCCTTCAGCATTAACCGTTGGTACAGTAACCACAACAACTGCTTCAGTTAGCTGGACAGAAAACGGTGGCGCTACTGCATGGGATCTGTACTATGGCACTAACATAGGTACCCCTAACGGAGGAACAACTCCAACGGAAGACAATATCAGCCCTAATACTGGCTACGTGATAAACGGCCTTACACCAGGCAGCGATTATGCTTTATATGTTCGCGCTGACTGTGGTGGCGGTGATGTAAGTTCATGGGTTGGCCCTGTAACGATAAGCACTGTATCTGACCCATGTGGCGCTATTACAGCGTTTGGCCCATGTGGCGCAGGTAAAACCATAACTATTAACAACGGCGCCGGCATATGGACTTTCCCAAGCTGCGATAACTTTACTACTACAGCGGGAAGAGAAGTTATTTTCACCTACACTCCAACACAAACCGGCAACTATACGCTAAGTGTTCCTTCGTTTACTTTTGGTAACGAAATGGACTTCTTCTACAAGGAAGCTGCATTGGGTTGCGATAACAGTAACTGGACTTGTCAGTTACCTATATTCCAGTCTGGCACAAGCTTACCATTCCTGTTAACTGCAGGCACCCAGTATTACTTTATGTTCGACGGTGAAAATGGTACCGCTGCAACTGCTAACGTAATTTTGGATTGTCCAATAGTTAGCACCTGGACTGGTACTGCCAGCACTGATTGGTTTGACGGTAATAACTGGAGCCCCGCAGGTGTACCTACCGGTTGCGGTTCAATAGCAGTTATTCCTACTGCACCGATTGGCGCTCAATTCCCTGTGGTAGTTGCAGCTAACGCTAATGTTGGCGAACTAACCGTTCAGGACAATGCTACTGTAAGTATAAGCTCAGGCTTTAAATTACAGGTATGCGGCAACCTGATTGGTGGCTTAACCACTCCGGGCCAGGTAATTTCACTTGGCGAACTGGAATTAAACGGCACTACCAACCAAAGCCTTATCGGCCGTATGGAGATTCAAACCCTGCGTTTAAATAATGCAGCAGGCGCTTCATTGGCTTCAGGCAGCTTCTACGATGTGTTTACTACTGTTGACTTGCAATCAGGCACATTAAATACAAGTAACGGTGTATTGCGTTTCCGCAGCACTGCCGACAACCAAATTGCTGTTCTTGATAACTTCAGCTTAGGTTACACCGGCACCTTAACCGGTACTATCCGTTCTGAACGTTACTACAACAGCAGCAGCACTTACGATGCACACTACATGAGTACACCTTTGGCCAACATGCCATTATCGCAATTTGGCGCAGCAGGTGCTACAGGCTTTGCCGTTCCTACAGCTAACTGCGACGAAACGCAATTACAATTCGGTTCACCTTACGGCAATGTAGCCAGCTATGTAGAAGCGAATGGTTCAACCTGTTCATTAGCAGGTTGGTTATTCCAAACCGGCGGTAACGCAGGTGACGCAACAGGTTACAGCGTTCGTAAATCAGGTGCAGGTGTAATGACTGTTACCGGTACACCTAACCTTGGTGGCCAGTTTGCAGTTAGCGGTTTACAAAACACTAACTGGAGCAACGTAAGCTTACAAGGCCGCCCTATGGGTTCAGGCTGGCAACTGGTTGGTAATCCATTCCTGGCTTACCTTGATATCAGTGCACCTCAATCAGGTTTTGATAACGTAAGATTGGTATGGCATACTTCAGGCGCTTTTGCAGGCACTTACCAACCTGCTACTGAAGTAGCACCGTTCCAGGCATTCATGGTTCACGTAACCACCCCTAACGGTCCTGCGCAAACGTTTATGATTGATGGTGCAAGCCGTATTAAGCCAGGCACACCAGGTGCATTCCAGAAAACAAACGACCAGGAGTTGACAATAACTGCTGCTAACACAGCAAGCCAGCTGTTAGATGTAACTACTGTTGCCTTTAACAGCGATGCTACTGTAAACATGGATG
>CAZUHU010000237.1:0-5078 GCA_964620645.1 uncultured Chitinophaga sp. | reverse complement strand
ATACCCCTGGCAGCAATATCAGTAGCCACCAGCACACGCAATTTGCCGTTCTTAAAATTATTAAGCGCAGCCTGCCTGGCGTTTTGCGACTTATTACCATGTATAGCAGCCGCATGTATACTCTCGCGCTGCAACGCTTTTACCACTTTATCGGCGCCGTGCTTTGTACGGGTAAACACCAATACACGCTCAATGCTTTTATCTTTAAGCAGGTGCAACAGCAGCTTGGTCTTATCGCCTTTATTGACGTAATAAATGGATTGCTCAATGGCATCAACCGTACTGCTTGGTGGTGTAACTTCTACAGTAACGGGTTCATCCAAAATGCTATCAGCCAACTTACGTATCTCCGGCGGCATGGTAGCGCTAAAAAACAGGTTCTGCCTTTTAGCCGGCAGCTTAGGTATTATCTTTTTAATATCTGTTATAAAGCCCATGTCCAGCATGCGGTCGGCTTCGTCCAGCACAAATATTTTCAGGCCTTGCAATTTCACATACCCCTGGTTCATTAAATCAAGCAAGCGTCCGGGTGTGGCAATTACAACGTCAACACCGCGCTTAAGCGCCTCCGTTTGGCTGTGTTGCGATACACCACCGAATATTACACAATGCTTTAAACCAGTATGCCGGCCATAGGCCGTAAAGCTATCACCTATTTGTACCGCAAGTTCGCGCGTTGGCGTTAGTATTAAACTACGTATGGCGCGGTGCGCTTTGTGGTCGTGGCCATCTAAATATAGCTCCTGCAAAATCGGAATGGCAAATGCTGCTGTTTTACCCGTACCGGTTTGTGCGCAGCCTAACAGGTCGCGGCCCTTTAGCACAACAGGTATAGCCTGCTGTTGTATAGGCGTGGGGGTAGTATATCCTTCTGTTTTTAAAGCCTTAAGGATAGGCTCAATTAGTTCTAACTTTTGAAAAGGCATGTTGTTTGTTTGATTCCCGCTGCTGAAAAAATCAGGAGTATTTGTGAGCCCGTTGTTGTTTGGTAGTTGAGTGGCAAATGTGCCTCGGGCGCTTGGGAGTAATAATTAATATACGGCAAAGATAACAAAACTATCCACTATCGCTTACCCGCAAGCCGCTAACCCTTACCTTGCGTAGTACGTATATCTTTTTCGCCTATAGCAATCTTCTTTTCCTTATACAGCATGCCTATAGCTTTCTTAAAGTTCTTTTTGCTAATGCCAAGTGCTGCATAAATCTCTTCCGGTGTTGAGCTATCACTTAACTCAAGCTTCCCTCCTGCCGCTTGCAGTTTTTCTAAAATTATCTCGCGGGCATCGTCGGCTACCACAAGCCCTTGTTTTTGTAAGGCAATATCTATCTTACCATCCTCGCGCAGTTTTTTCACAAAACCTTTAACGTGCTGCCCGCTTTGCACAGGGTTGAATATCTCGTTATCATATATCATGCCCCAGTGCATATTGTTGATGATAACCTTATACCCCTTATCTACCTTAGGGCCTATTAGCAAGTCCACCTCATCATCCTTTTTAAGCTGCACTTCGCGGTTCTTTATAAACTTATTCAGGTTCTCGGTAGCAACAATGCGGTTAGTTGCCCTGTCCAGGTAAACATAAACAAGTACTTTACCTCCCGCGGCAAGGCTGTTCTTCTGTTCGCTAAAAGGCAGTAACAGGTCTTTGTCAAGCCCCCAATCTAAAAAAGCGCCTATAGGGCTAACTTCTTTTATAGTTAGATAAGCGGCTTCATCAGTAATTACCAGCGGTATTTGCTTGGTGGCAACGGGGCGGTCCTCGCTATCCTTATATACAAATACTTTGCCCTTGGTACCTTCCACCATCTTATCATTCACAAACTTATTCGGCAACAGCACTTCTTCGCCGCTGGTTTCATCCAACAGGTAAAGGCCGTTATCGGTACGGCGGTTAACTTTAAGAACATTGTATTTACCTATCTCCATCTGCAATTATGCTTTACACCCCATAAACCGCCTCAAATATCCCTTAAATAATCCATACTCCGCGGACCAAGATTAAACAACAGATCCAGCACACTTAAGTTACTCATAAAACCATGGCGCTCTTCAAACAACTGGTAATAACGGGGTGGCTTAAAATCAGCTTCTACTTGCTTCGTTTTCCGCATGTCACTGATGCCTGCAGTTGTGCTTTCATATACTTCGGTCAAAACAATATCTGCGGGCAGCTTTAATAACTTTAAAACGGTGCTTAATACCTGCAGGTTATGCGCAAACAGAAATTCGTTTCGCTCTGTAAACAAAGCCTGCAGTTTATAATCGTAATGCTCAAAATAAGGCGCACTGCCATAGGCGGCTTTTATACTTTGCCAATGGTTCTTTTGCCAATCACTCTCATAACTTATGGCTACATCTCTGTAAACCTGGTGGTGGTCTCTGCCGCCTGTTACCGGTATACTCAATAACTGGCGACCGTTTGGCCCTGCTATCTCGCACCTGTTGCGGTAGCTTCCCTTCACAAAATTCTCGCAATGTTCTATCGCTACTGTATCAGCAGTAATAAATTGTTTTAACCAATAAACATTGGGGAAATACGGCAGGTGCAGCAGCACGGTACTCATAAGCGCTACTTAACCTTGCCTACAAAGGTTTCTTCAAACTCATTGAAAGGCATTTCGCGATAGGCATCGCTGCCATAATAATTGGCTACATTCTCCATCATTATCTCATCCATATAGCCGCTGCGCATACCCACTACGTTGGCATCCTCATTTAATATTACTATACCCGGGTAGCTCTGCTTATAATTCAACAGAAAAAGTGCCAGCTCATTAACGTGGTAGTTACCCTCATTAATGAACTTATACTCGCGGCCTTTAAAGGTAACCGTACTCTTGGTTTCGCAGTTAAACTTAACGGGGTAATAGTTAGCGTTAATGTAGCGGGCAATTTCAGCGTTGCCCAACACGCCGTCCGTTTTTTTGCACCAACCGCACCAGGTAGCATATACCTCTACAAAAAGTTTACGTGGCTTTTGCTTTTGCATGGCTAAAGCCTGCTCCATAGTCATCCAGTGGATTACCGTATCGCCGGTGCTAACCTCAATTCGCTGCGGAAGGCTATCTGAAACATAAGTGGAAGAATTGCCTACGGAAGCAGACGCAAAAACCTGAACCGAATCGGCGAGAGAGGATTGCGCCATTAAACGGCTTGCGCAAAGCGTTAAAACAAGGCTAAGGGTGGTTAGGCTCTTTAACATGAATACGCTGCAAAATACGCTTTTAATGAATTAGCCTTGGCTAAAAATCCTCAAG
The DNA here is from genome assembly GCA_964620645.1 of uncultured Chitinophaga sp. GTDB lineage: Bacteria > Bacteroidota > Bacteroidia > Chitinophagales > LD1 > Bog-950. The sequence continues at coordinate 1,820 of CAZUHU010000237.1, read as the reverse complement.
CTGTTGAAAACCCGATGTTTATAACTGTATACTCCCCTGCAAACAGCATTTCCACATCTTATTCTGCAACCTGCTATCAAACTACCCGTTTAAGGGGATAACTATTACATTTGGCACCGTTTTTCACTAACGCGTTAACCTTAAACTCATTCCCGGATGAAAAAAGTTTTATTCTCATTGCTGATTGCAGCATTGAGTCTTTCTGCTGTAGCACAGCATAAGATTTGTTTTTCTACCGAAGCCGTTAATAATAAGCGTGCTACGGACCCTAACTATAACCAGCAAATGCAACAGCAGGAGCAGGTTTTGCGCAAATGGGTAAACACCGGCAAGCAGGACCCCTACTACTCTGCCCGTGTAGTGCGCACCATACCTGTAGCCGTGCATATTCTCTATAACACTACGGCACAAAACGTATCTGATGCAGCGGTGCAAACTATGATTAATCAGCTAAACGCTGATTACCGTAAGTTGAACTCTGACTTCAGCACTGCACGTTCAGTGGTTCAGGCTTTGGGTGCAGATGCGCAAATTGAGTTCTGCCTTGCGCAGCAAAAACCGGATGGCTCAGCCACTAACGGTATCGAACACGTTTTTACCAACGAAGCCTGCTATGACGTAAATACCGAAACAGATAAAATGAAAAGCTCTACCACCGGTGGAGCCAACGCATGGAACCCTCAAAAGTACCTGAACATCTGGATCGTGCATCTTTGCGGCAGCTCACCACAAACAGGTGGCGTTGCGGGTTATGCCTATATCCCTGCTGCCGGTAACGGCCTGCACGGTTCTAGTATAGATGGTGTGGTTATTGACTACAGCATTGGCCTTGGCGCAGGTAACAGAACCTGGACCCACGAAGTAGGCCACTACCTCGGTCTGCACCACGTTTGGGGCGATCTTTCAGCTAATGCTTGCGGCAACGTATTTCCTGATACCGATGATGGTTTTAGCGATACCCCTGACTCTAAAGCTGCAAACTTTGGCTGTCCGCTTAACACCGCTTCGTGTACAGGCAACTCAAGCTATGGCGACCAGGTAGAAAACTATATGGACTACAGCGATTGCACCGTAATGTTTACTACCCAACAGGCTAATTACATGAACTCGGTATTAACCAATATCCGTTCAAGCCTTGTTACCAATAACAACGTTTGCAGCACATCCGGTGCACCGGTAGCCGCGTTTACCGCAAACCAAACCACCATTTGTACCGGCCAATCGGTAACCTTCACTAACCAGTCAACCGGCACTAACCTTACTTATAGCTGGCAGTTTCAGGGAGGCACACCTTCAACATCTACTGCCCAAAACCCAACAGTTACTTATAACACGGCAGGTTCTTACAATGTTACTCTTACCGTTACAGGCACAGGGGGTAACGATGCAGAAGTAAAAACCGCTTACATCACCGTATCAGGCGCTGCTTCTCTTCCTTTAGCCGAAGGTTTTGAAGGCACCACCTTTGCCCCAACCGGTTGGAGTATCAACAACACCGATGCTGACCTTACCTGGGTTCGCACAACATCAGCCAGCGGCTTCGGCACCTCTTCTGCTTCTGCTTATGTAAACAACTACAACTATAATTCTCCGGGCCAATGGGATTGGTTAATTACCCCATCTTACAGCTTCTCAGGTGTAAGCAACGGCCGTATCAAGTGGGATTACGCTTACGCCCCATACACCCAATCGGGCTATGAAGATTCGTTGGATGTAATGTACAGCACCAACTGTGGCGCCACATGGACTTCTCTCTGGAAAAAAGGTGGTTCAGGTTTAGGCACAGCAACCGCCAGCGCAAACAACTTCGTTCCAACTGC
>CAZUHU010000236.1:0-5088 GCA_964620645.1 uncultured Chitinophaga sp. | reverse complement strand
GTTTGTAAATAATATCCAATACCACATTCTGCTTTTGCAGGTACGAAAACTCAATTAAAACGTAGTTCTTGCCAAACGTAAGTATGTCGCGCTTTTCAATCTTTTCATACATGGAGTTATCCGCATAGTATTCAGCAACAGCATCAAACTCTATGTTAATGCCATGCTTGGCCATTTGTGCGCGCACTGCATCTCTTCCCTTCAATATCTTCTCAGTAGAATTATTGTAGCCATCAGCCACTACGTGCGGTGAGGTATATATCTTTTTAAAGCCTAGGCTTTCGAACTGCCGCAACATCTCCAGCGATGTTTCCATATCCGGAGAACCGTCATCAATACCGGGTATTAAGTGAGAGTGTATATCCGCAGCCATAAGACTGTAGTCCTGCAGGGAAGAAGACTCCTCCTTTTTACCACCAAAAATTTCCAAGAGTTTATTTAGCACCGCTTGTATTTCGGGCTAAGATAGGCCATTTTACCCGTTGCAAAGATAAATCAGGCGCTGTATAGCTTTTTGAAATACTCTACCGTTAAAGCCAGGCCCTTACCAAAGTTAAACTCAGGCTTGTAACCAAGCATGGTTTGCGCCTTCGATATATCCGCTAAAGAATTGCGTATATCTCCCGCACGGGCTGCACGGTAGGTGGCTTTATGGTCGCTTCCAAGCAACTGTTGTATATCGGCATAAAGGCGGTTAACCGAGAAGTTCTCGCCCACTGCTATATTAAATACCTGGCCACTTGCTTCTTTATTATCGCAAAGCATAGCTCTTACGTTTGCCTGCACCGCATTCTCCACAAAAGTAAAATCGCGTGTTTGCTCTCCGTCACCGTCAATAAACACTTCTTCGCGGTTCATTATCTTAGAAACAAACAAAGGAATTACTGCTGCATACATACCGTTGGGGTCTTGCTTAGGCCCAAAGATGTTGAAGTAGCGCATGCCTATTACGTTCATACCGTAAACAGACTTAAACACCCCGGCATACAATTCGTTGGTGTACTTGCTTACCGCATAAGGTGAAAGTTGCTTACCGATGCGCGCTTCCACCTTAGGTAAGGAAGCCTCATCGCCATATACTGAAGAGGATGACGCATAAACGAAGTTCTTAACGCCGGCTTCGTTAGCCGCGCTAAGCATGTTTACAAAGCCTCCAACATTTACATCATTGGTATTCCAGGGCTCTTTTATAGAACGTGGCACTGAGCCCAGCGCCGCCTGGTGGGAAACAAAATCAATACCTGCACAAGCCTTGCGGCAGTCTTCCAGGCTTCTAATATCTCCGCTAACAAATTCAAATGCAGGGTTAGCTTTAAATTCCTCAATATTCAATTCGCGGCCGGTGGCAAGGTTATCAAACACCCTTACCTTTTTTGCGCCGTATTTTAAGAGGTACTCAACAAGGTTAGAACCAATAAACCCGGCGCCGCCTGTTACCAAAAACGAATATTGCGATAAGTCCTTATCGTGATACTTAATATCAAACATTAGCGGGCTGAATATTGTTGTTCGTAATAGTTTTTGTAAGCGCCGCTGGTAACGTGGTTAAGCCATTCTTCATTGGCTAAATACCAATCCACCGTTTTTTCAAGGCCTTCTTCAAAAGTAACGGATGGTTTCCAGCCCAGCTTTTCGCTTAGCTTGGTAGCATCAATTGCATAGCGGCGGTCGTGGCCCGGGCGGTCTTTCACATAAGTAATCAGCTTCTCCGATTCTCCCTCTGCACGGCCCAGCTTCTTATCCATTACCTTGCACATCAGCTTTATCAGCTCAATGTTCTGCCATTCGTTCCAACCACCAATATTATACGTTTCACCAAGTTCGCCCTTGTGTAAAATAGTATCAATAGCACGGGCATGATCTACCACCCACAACCAATCGCGGGTGTATTTGCCATCGCCATAAACCGGCAGCGGTTTATTGTTGCGGATGTTATTAATAAACAGCGGTATCAGTTTCTCAGGAAACTGGTGCGAGCCATAGTTGTTAGAACAGTTAGATATAACAACGGGTAAGTTATAGGTATTGTAGTAAGCGCGCACGAAGTGGTCGCTGCTTGCCTTAGAAGCGCTATAAGGAGATTGGGGATCGTACGGCGTAGTTTCTAAAAAGAAACCGGTATCGCCCAGTGAGCCATATACCTCATCGGTTGAAACATGATAGAAGATACGGTCCTTACGCAAAGGTTTATCCTTTGTGCATTCCCACACCTTTTTTGCGGCATTAAGCAGATTAACTGTGCCTATCACGTTAGTGGTAACAAACTCTAATGGATTAGAGATAGAACGGTCCACATGGCTTTCGGCAGCCAAATGCACAACAGCCAAAAACTTATGTTCTTCAAACAGGTTATTGATAAAAGCCTGATCAGTTATATCGCCTTTTACAAACTTATAGTTCGGCTTACCTTCAACATCCTTTAGGTTTTCCAGATTGCCCGCGTAAGTCAGTTTATCAAGGTTGTACACTTCATAATCCGGGTAGTTGTTTACAAACAGCCGCACTACATGCGAACCAATAAAACCTGCCCCACCTGTTACTAATATCTTTTTCATTGCTTCTTGCTTTCTTATTACAGGCTCCAATACGAGAAAGCCTTTATTTTATTTCTCAAATCGCCCTTAACATCTACAATAATGCCATCCTTTTTCAGAATTTTTTGGAAGAAGGCATCATCCAGCGTGCTGAACTGATCGTGGTTAACGGCAACAATTACTGCATCGTAATCTTTACCATACTCCTTATTAAGGTGTATGCCGTACTCTTCGTGAAACTCTTCCGCATCAGCATAAGGGTCGGTAACTTCTGTTTTAACCGAGTAGCGCTTCAACTCCTGAATAACATCCACTACTTTACTGTTGCGTATATCGCTTACGTTTTCTTTAAACGTAGCACCCATTACCAATATGCGGGTAGCATCAATCTGCTTGTGCAGTTTAATCAATTCCTGAACCAGTTTACGGGCCACGTGCGCACCCATATCGTCGTTAATACGGCGGCCCGCCAAAATAACTTCAGGGTTATAACCCAACTCTAATGACTTATAGGTAAGGTAATAAGGGTCAACACCAATACAGTGGCCACCCACTAAACCCGGGAAGAACTTCAGGAAGTTCCATTTGGTTCCTGCAGCTTCCAATACCTCGTAAGTGTTTATGCCCATTAAGTCAAAAATGCGGCTTAACTCGTTCATCAAGGCAATGTTCAAATCGCGTTGGGTGTTTTCAATAATCTTAGCAGCTTCAGCTACTTTGATGGAAGACGCGCGATGCGTGCCGGCAGTTACAATAATCTCGTAAGTGCGCGCAATTACGTCCAATGATTCTGCATCGCAACCGGATACTACCTTCTTAATTTTGGTAATGGTATGTTCCTTATCGCCCGGGTTAATACGCTCAGGGCTATAGCCAAGCTTAAAGTCAACACCCATTTTCAAACCGCTTAACTGCTCCATTACAGGCAAGCAATCTTCTTCAGTACAACCGGGGTAAACGGTAGATTCAAATACTACATAGTCACCCTTTTTAAGCACTTTGCCGATAGTGGTTGAAGCGCTTACTACCGGTTTTAAATCCGGCACATTGTGCTTATCCACCGGCGTAGGTACGGCAACGATAAAGAAGTTTGCATCCTTAAGGTCGTCAATGTTGGCTGTAAAATGTATGTCGGTGCCTTCAAAATCCTTTGCCTCCAACTCGTTGCTGGGGTCAATGTTATTCCGCATCATATCAACCCTTTTCTGGTTGATATCAAAGCCGATTACAGAAATTTTACGGGCAAACTCTAATGCAATAGGCAGCCCCACATAACCCAATCCTATTACTGCTAACTTTTTCTTTTTGCTTAGTAATTCTTCAACCATTTTATTTGAGTTTAGAAACCTTTCCGTCTTTTAATTGATATTTTTCTTTGCTCTCGGGGCACTCAGCAATGCCGTCTTTATCAAAGCTTAACCTGTGCCCGTATTCGCTCATCCAGCCCAACTGTTTAGCGGGGTTACCCACTAATAGTGCATAAGCAGGTACATTTTTAGTTACCACTGCACCGGCACCAATAAAAGCAAACTCGCCTATGTCATGTCCGCAAACTATAGTAGCGTTAGCGCCAATTGATGCTCCGCGCTTAACGGTTGTTTTAGAGTATTGTCCGCGGCGGTTAACAGCGCTGCGCGGGTTAGTTACATTGGTAAACACCATTGAGGGCCCCAGGAAAACATCATCCTCGCAAACCACACCGGTGTATATAGATACGTTGTTCTGTATCTTAACGTTGTTTCCTAAAACCACCTCCGGGCTCACCACTACGTTTTGCCCGATATTGCAATTCTCGCCAATAGTGCAGTTGGGCATAACGTGGCTGAAGTGCCATATTTTGGTACCCTTGCCTATTTTACAACCCTCATCAACATAGGCGCTTTCATGTACGAAATAGTCTTTGTTCTCCATTACGCAAACCTATGTTTAGATTGATATAATTCTTCTTTCGATAAGCTCTTAAAGTAGTCGTAGGTAATCTTTAACCCTTCAGCACGGTTTACTTTAGGCTCCCAGCCTAATATGGCCTTAGCGCGGGTAATATCCGGCTGGCGTTGCTTGGGGTCATCAACAGGTAGCGGCTTATAAATAACTTTTTGGGTAGTGCCCGTTAGTTTAATTATCTCTTCAGCAAACTGGCTGATGGTAATTTCAGATGGGTTACCAATGTTAACCGGCTGGTGATAGTCTGACAACAACAGGCGGTAAATACCTTCCACCAGGTCATCAACAAAACAGAAGGAGCGGGTTTGGCTTCCATCCCCGAAAACCGTTAGGTCCTCTCCTCTTAATGCCTGGCCTATAAATGCGGGCAATACGCGGCCATCATTCAAACGCATACGTGGGCCATACGTATTAAATATTCTTACAATTTTAGTGTCAACGCCGTGGAAGGTGTGGTAAGCCATAGTAATGGCTTCCTGAAAACGCTTGGCCTCATCATATACACCACGAGGGCCAACAGGGTTAACGTTACCCCAGTAATCTTCGTTTTGCGGATGCACCTGCGGGTCGCCGTAGACTTCGCTGGTGGAGGCCACCAGTATGCATGCCT
>CAZUHU010000235.1:3827-5248 GCA_964620645.1 uncultured Chitinophaga sp. | reverse complement strand
CCCTAACAGGGGGACGAGGAGACAACGAAACGCAGTGTAGTTGACGACGGAGGGGTAAATAAAAAAACCGCCCCTTTACCGAGGCGGTTTAAATAAGTTTTGATGGGCTAACCACTAGTCAACACCAAAGCAGAAAACGGTTGAAGAAGAACCGCTGGCGCCTTGTGTAGCGTTAACGAAAGCATACTCGGTGCCTGGGGTTAAACCGGTGCACTTAATACGGTAAACACCATCCTGAATCTTTACAAACTCTAATGGTATGTCGTCTTTTTTAACTGATTTTGTTTTAGCACCATAAGCAGCAAAAGCGCTAACGCGGGTCATTTCAATTTCGCGTGTTTTACCAACTTCTTTAGCAGGCGACACATAAAAAACTGTTTCAGGGTCCACATCAGCATCTACCTTTAAGATAAAATCGGTAGTAGCTTTTACACGCACGGGGGATTGCTTACCATCAATGTTGATGAAGGTGCTTACACCACCGTAACCCATTCCTTTGGCTTTGGTTTTTAATTCAGCGTTTTGCTTTTCCAGTTTTTTCAATGTTCCATCTTCGTTAATGGCCATTGGCGAATTCTTGAAATCAGGAATTTGCGGGGCTGTTTGCACAAAGGCAGAGGCAATTAAAAAAACAAGGGCAACTAGTAAGGTTCTTTGCTTCATAATTTTAAGGGTTTGGTTTATATGAACCAAAAGTATGAATTAACGCAAATAGTAAAATACGCAATTAGTAGTATAAGCGCCTTTAACACCTGCGAAGTTTTCGCATAGCAACATTAGTTGGAATCCCGGGCGCGGGGAGAAAACGCTAACTCCACCGGCCCGGTCTCCATATCGTAAAGGAAGAATTCTCCTGCTGTTTTAATCGATATGGCAAACTAAAGGTGGTGCTACGCAATGTATTTGCGTCTTGCATTACAATATTCCGTAGTAGGAAAAGAAAAGTTGAGCGATGCAGCGGTTGTGCCGAAAGCGATTGCTGCGAAACAATGGTAAAAAAATACCTCCCGAAAAAGTTTCTTCACGAAATTTTCATCCGTTCCCTCTACGCCATAAAAGGTACAGCTGTAGCAGTTCATAACGCTGCTACCCGGGAGGTATTAGCTCATTGTTGATTCACACGTTTGGCGTTGTATATTTTACAAACCGCAGGTTCCTATCGCTGTAAGGGAACGCGCTGGTAAAAGCAATTAAAACCCAACCGGCACTACAAGCGGGCTGTTTAAACTTGCCCCACCCATGGAAAAAGAGTGTGTAATAACTTTTGCATTAGTGCATCCATTTTTAGTGCTGGCCACAAGGCGAACATCAAAAGTGCCGGGCACGTCATAAATGTGTACCGGGTTATCACCGGTTTCAGTTGTTCCATCACCAAAATCCCATATATATTTCAAGCAAGCCTTATTGGTTTTATTTACAAA
>CAZUHU010000235.1:0-3727 GCA_964620645.1 uncultured Chitinophaga sp. | reverse complement strand
CATCACCAAAATCCCATATATATTTCAAGCAAGCCTTATTGGTTTTATTTACAAACGTGCTTAGGAATGGAGGCACGGCAGCAGGTGTAGATGTTATAGCAAAATCTACTGCTATAGTATCAATAGTTATATGGTTAGCCAAAACAACAGTGCTATCACAACCGCCTGTTCCGTATGCAGTAAGGCTTATACTATAGTTGCCACGGTTTTTATAAATGTGGCGCGGGCTTTTCTCTGTACTGCTTTCACCATCACCAAAATTCCAAAGGTAAGCTGATGCATTAGCGGTGTAGTTCATAAAACGCATTGGGTAGCCGGGGCAACCAAACGTATCAGCCACAAAATGGGGAACAGGTTTGCTGGTGCGGATAAAGTTCTCCACTTTGTCTTTAACCGTGCAGCCGTTAACATCAGTAACTGTTAAGCTAACGGTATAGTTGCCTGCCTTTGCATAAACTTTACCGGGGTTTTCCTGGGTGCTAACAGTGCCATCACCAAAATCCCATAAATAAAGCATACCGTTTGGTGTAGTGTTTTTAAAGTTAATAGCTGTAGGCGAACTGCAACTTGAAGTAATATCCGACATAAAACTTACGGGGCTACCATGTGTTACGCTTACATAAGCAAGCTTGGTTTCAGTAGTACTGCAGATTCCGTCATTAATAGTCATTTTTACAGTGTATGTTCCTTTTTGATTATACGTTTTAACCGGGTTGCATTCTGTGGATACTGTTCCATCACCGAAATCCCACATCCAGCTGGTGCCTTTCGTGTTTGAAGCATTCACAAACTTCACCTCCTCTCCTGCGCAGGTAGTTTCCTTACCAGCCATAAAATCAGCCTGCAATTTGCCTACACTTATACGTTTAGTCATAGTATCTGCACATTGGTTCGCATCTTTAACTACTAACACTACATCGCGCTTGCCCTGGTTAAAGGTATGTGTGGGGTTGCCCGAGGTGCTGTTGGTGCCGTCGCCAAAGTACCAGTTGCTGGCTTGTATGTTACCTGCGGACTTGTTGGAAAAAAAAACCTGTTGTGTTTCGGCACAACTGCTTGCAGGCGAAGGTTCAAAGCTTGCCCTGGGCGCGGGTTTTATTTCTAAGGAAGGTATAGTTGTTTTATTGGAGGAACATCCGTTTTCATCAGTAACCAACAGTGTAGCGGTGTAATTCCCGGGCTCCTTATATAAGTGAGCTGTATTGGCTGTGGTAGCGGTTTTTCCGTCGCCAAAACCCCATACATAAGTGGCAATAGGGGCATCGCCGGGTTTAGAGTTATCTCTAAAGTTCACTATTTCATTAGAACACGCCTTGGGCTTATCTAAAACAAAATCTGCTTTTGGGGCGGCGTAAACGGTTATCGTAGTATTAATGGTTTCTACCATTGCACCATTGCCTACGGTTAACTTTACCTGGTATACACCGGGCTCCATAAACACCACAGTGGGCGTTTTTTGACTGCTGGTATAACCGTTGCTGAAATCCCAGGTCCAGGTGGCATCAGGTATTTCAGTAACACTTAAAAAATTTACCACCAACGGCTGGCAGCCGGAAGTTTTATCGGCTTCCATTCTAACTAAAGGCTCGGCTATAACTGCAGAGGCAATCAGCATCAGGAGTAAGAGAGTAACCGTTTTCATAATCGTTATTTTTATGAGTAAACGGAAACGCCCAAAGTGTGGCTGCGCTTTTCCACTACTTTGATACAACGCACGGATTGTGTGTTACACCTTATTAAATTTTTTTATACCTATTGAATGTTAAAATCGGGCGATAGAAAAACCAGGTAGAGTTAACGGTTTTTGCCACGGAGCAAGAGCTCTTCATAGGCTTCCATCTTCGTCTTCATTTTGTTATAGTCGTCCATTACTTTGCTATAACTAACGTTACCAAATTGGGTCATGGTTTCGTCGTTGATCGGCACTTCATAAGCCAGCAAAAAGGAAAGGTCCACCTTCATAACGCGGCAAAAACGGCGTAAGGTACCGATGCGCGCATTAGAACTCCGGGATTCCAATGAACTGTAAGCCTGCTGGCTTATCTTCATCTCTTCCGCAATTGCACTTTGCTTGTATCCGCGATACTCCCGTATTTTTTTTATTCTTTTTGCCAGCAGCATTTTACAAAGGCATTTGGTACGCTAACAAAGTTACGCTATTACTCCTGTTTGCATGGCAAATCATCCACATTCAAATGTGCAGTGTCTTTAGAAACAAGATACCCCTTAAAGCCAACAGGCCGGCAGAATTGGGATTCTGTCAGCCTGTGCAATTTCTTTATATACCTGCTTTAAAACATAGCAGGACAGTGGCCCGGTTTTGGCTTTTTACGGAAAGAGCCCTGGTAAAGAATAGCAATTTCGGGAGCACCTATTGTTTTGGATGCAGGCATCAACTTGCTGATGTTAAGATCATAGCTTAATCCACAGCTAAAGCCTTTATAGTCCACACGGGTATTGAAAATAACGGCATCAAACAAGCCCCGGTACTGCATACCAAAGTGAACGGCTGTTTTGCTAAGGGTTGGATTGCCAACCACCGTTTTAAAGTTACAGCCCACATTAAATTCATAAGCAGGGCCTTGTACAAGCACCATATAGTTAGGCATTACAAACAGGCGCTTGCCCACAGGTATTGACGCTCCGCCATGCAGTGTAACTTTCATATACATACGTTCACGGCCTGCTGTACTTCCTTCTAAACCGTTAGGGTAAAAAGAAACCTTTGGCTGATTAACATGGTTAACAGCAACACCAAAATGTATATTGGTTTCATTACGGGTCATAGCGCTGTAAAGCACACCAAAACCAGCATCGCCATACACCACTTTGTTTCTGCCAAAGCTTTCGCCTAGAGCATTAACATCGGCCTGGCCGGTATTAAAATCATATTGGCTGTCAAACGTAGCGCGCGATGGATCAAAGCTTTTATAATTAAATGAACCCTGTAAACCGGCAGATAGCTGCATGGTTCCGCGGCGATTCAACATAAAGTGGTAAGCAAAGGAAAGGTCAACATGGTTGGTATTTAAACGCACGGCACCACTTTGGTCGGCAAAAAACGAAATACCAAAGCCTGCAAAGCTGTTATACCTGGTTATTTTGCCAACGGCCATATCGGCGCCACCGGCAAAGGTGCGGTAAGTGTTGCTATTAGATACCGTCATCCATTGGGTACGAAAGTTGGCATATATACGGTAGTCGCCCGCATTCATACCCGCCATAGCAGGACTTAATAATAGAGGCGATGAATTATACTGAGAGAAGTGTATATCCTGGGCCTTAATAGTTGTAGGCTTTATAAGTATTACAGCAATCAGTAAAAAAAGAGTTTGGCGTAAAAAGTTTTTCATACAGCATTTATGTATGATAGCCTAAACGGCATTCCGGAAACAATGGATGCCGATATCGCCTTTATAAATACAACATCCGCATTGTTTGTTACGCCTGAACAAAATCTGCGGCTTAATACCAAAGCAACAGCCCGATTTATGACCGTTAAGGCCATAAACCGGGCTGAATAAAGGGGGTTAGATAGTATTTATCCTAAAAAGGTAACGGCAGTAAAAAGCATTTTATCACTGATAAAAAACAAGTTAACCTTCAAAAAACTTTCATAATCAAGGCCTTTCATAATCAATTAGTTAATTTTTTATTTGAAAAAGTAACGCAGTAAATATCAGGCACTTGTTTTCCACACTTTTCGGCGTAATTCAGGGTAATAGCC
>CAZUHU010000234.1:0-5304 GCA_964620645.1 uncultured Chitinophaga sp. | reverse complement strand
GTTAGAGTGTGTAACACACAACAACCCGGCACAAAGCTGTTACATTGCCAATTAATCCTGGTATATCAATCCCTTTTGCATGGCCAGCCTTATAGCGTGCGGCATGTTCCTTGCGCCAAGCTTCTCCATTACATTTTTACGGTGTGTATCCACCGTGTAAAAACTGATGAACAGCAGGTTGCTGATTTCTTTAGTGCTTAACCCATGGCTAAGCATGTTTACAACCTCCTTCTCTCTTTTCGATAGGTCCTTTCTTTCGGTTTCAAATTGGATTTGCATATTAGTTTGGGCTTTGGGTTTTAAATAATACCTGCATTCATGGCGCAAAAAATCACTGCGTTCATGTTCCTTACCTGCGCTTTTTTAATCATGCTGCGCCGGTGGCTTTCAATAGTGTTGGGGCTTAAAAAAAGTTTTTGGGCAATTTCTTTGGTAGTCAGTCCCTCGGCGGTAAGTTTTAGTACTTCCGTTTCGCGGCTGCTTAGTTTCAGTTCAGTGTTTGGGGTAGTCATATGTTTGCTTTTGTAATGCAAACGTATCGGGCCGGCGCGCCGGGCGCAAAGCGTTTTGTGGCCCATTATTTAAAGTCTGGCTCCCTTTTATGCGTTAACGTAATACCCCTTACGCAACTGCACTAATGGCTTTTAGGTGCCGGTTAAAACCTGCTGCGCATTCAGTTTTCACTTTGATTATCAGTTGTTTAAATAATGCCTCTCTTATTTATATTTATAGCGTGACCCCTACTGATTATCTCTTTCGCATCATTCATTCTTTAACCCCGGCCGAGAAGCGGTACTTCAAAATTTTTGCCTCGCGCCATGTTATTGGCACTAAAAACAATTACGAACGCCTTTTTGATGAATACGAAAAACTGGATGCCCTGCAGCCTTACGATGAAGCTGCATTTAAAAAGAAGCTGAAGGGCAAAAGCTGGCTCAAAAATTTTGCAGTAGAAAAAAAGTTGCTTGAAGATGCCGTTCTGCGGGCTATGCGTTCTTTCCACTCCGAAAAAACCGAGGATGGCAAATTGAGCGATGCTTTGGCAGACATTGAATTTTTATTTAATAAAGGAATTACCGAAAGCGCTTCCCGCTTGCTGCAAAAGGCCTTTGATATTGCCTACGCTACTGAAAATCTTACCGCTTTAATTACACTGTTCGATTGGAAACTTCGCCTTACGCGCATTACCCAAACCATTAAAGAGGTGGATGAAGCCAATGCCGATTTTGAAGAAGAAAAGCGCGTAGTGCAAATGCTGGAACTGGAAAGGACCATAAGCCATACCCGCCGCACTATTTACAACTTGTACATCGCCAATAAGCTTAAGCCGCAATTGCAGCGCTTTCAAAAAGAAGTTGTGGCGCTTGAATCAAAGGCCGTTAAACTAACGGCTTATGCCGATTTTGGCCTTACGGTTTCAAAAGCCATACTGCAGGAATGTTCGGGCAATTACCTTAAAGCACTTGAGTTTTACGGGCGTGTAATTGAACTGTTTACCAACCAGCAAATGAAACTGGCTCGCTATAATGATCACTTTCGTACACTGTTATCCAATTACCTGGCCTGCGCCCACTATGCCGAGCGGTTTGATCTATTCCCTCCTATGCTGGAGAAAATTGCCGGCCTAAAGGCAGAGAGCGTTCAGGAGCAGGTGCGCATATATATAAGCCTGTGGCAATACAAGCTACTGTATTACCTTAATGGCGGCGAACAACAGGGCGCCCCGCTGCTGCTGCGCGAAATTGAGAACGGTCTTAAGAAATACGTTGCGCTTATTCCTTTCCGCACACAACTCAACTTCAGGTTTAATCTTTGCCTCTTCCATTTGCAAAACCGCAACTATACTGATTTGTTGAAAGCCATCGGCAACCTGTATGCTGCCGTCGGGCGCGATAAAACATTAAATACCCTGCTGCGCGATGCCAAACTGCTGGAGTTAATGGCCCACTTTAGCCTCAATAATTTTGATGTGGCCGATTACCAGGTAAAGAACCTGGAGCGTTGGTTGCGCGAGAATAAACTGAGTAATGATTTTTTAGCGGCGGTGCTTAAATTGTTTAAGGCTAACCTTACCGCAGGTAAAATTGTAAAAGCCAACGGGCAACTGGCCCAAACCAATTGCCCGCCGGATTTAGCAATGATGAAGGAATTATTAACTACTTGGTCTTCTTAACCAAATACATATCAATATCATCCTGGTGTACTAAACCAATAGCAATACTGCTGCTGCTGGCATCCCATGCCCAGTAAATAACAAGGTCCATAGGTAAATTATAGGTTTGGTTGGTATCGGTAGTAGTAACCTTTAATACTCCGTTTTCGCCTATCATAGTTACCGGGTCTATTGGCAGTTGCGTATAGTACGAGGTAATGCTGCCGGGTGTTTTGCTGGTAGATATTACCGTATCGCCCGCATTGTTTTTAGAGACAAGCAAAGGATAAAATTCGTCAAAAGGTAAAAAGTCCACCGTTGGCGACCCTACGGTATCGGTCATGTCAACTACCTTCGCCATTTTCTCTCCGCCAAGGGTTACTATGCTGATGCGCATTAGTCCTTCATCGCCCGCGGGTATGTTGCGGTCGCTGAAACTCTGTGTTCTGGCTGTTGCCGCCTTGTTCTTTTTAGGAATGGTAACTGTCCTTCTTTTTAGCGGCTTTTTTGCTGCTGCTTTCTTTTTGCTTGCCATGTTTGTGGGTTTTATCGGTCAAAACTAAACATAGCTTTTTGTAATAATGTAAGTGCAACTGCAAAATCACGGTTTTCAGGGATGCCTTTTTTAATTTGTTAGCAATTACCTTAAATAAAAACGCCTGCATTAAGCAGGCGCCTTACTAAATGTTTTATTGTTCATTAATCATTATCCTTATCATCATCCTGGTGTACTATGCCAATCGCAACCGTATCGTTGCCGGTCCATTCCATACTTACAATACCCTGGAGGCTTTCATCAAAATTGCCACCTATACTAAGGTTGCCTTTCAAATGCCCGTTTTCAGTAACCAGTGTACTTGCCACTACATCAACATCCGCCGTTTTAATTGCAGGTGCGGTTGATAAAGAGACCGTAGTAGTTGCCTTTACCACTTTGTTGTTGTCTATGCTTAAAACAAGGTTATCGCCGGGCTCAAAGGCCAAAAAGGTAACATCCCTTGTTTTCATGTCTATAATCTTTAGGTAGCCGCTGCCGTTAACCTCGCCTAAAACCAGCCGGGTAGTTTTGTAGGCGCCGCTGTCAAATTCAAACTCGCTGGTAGTTTTTTTCTTTTTAGGCCTGGGCCGTTTTTTTGCTACAGCTTTTTTCGCAATCGCCTTGCTTTTACTCTTAGCGGGGGCCTTCGCTTTTTTTACTGCTTTCTTTGCCACTTTCTTTTTAGGTGCGGCTGCCTTCTTTTTCGCTTTTACTGCTTTCTTTTTCTTTGCCATGTTGATGTAGGTTTGATAACTAATATAAATACCTACAAGCTTTTTTTCAGGCGGCGCTGCATTATTTTTAGCTTATGGAAAACGAAACGGGCCTGTGCCCTTTATGCGGCAGGCCGCTGGAAGGTAAATGCAGTAAGCACCATTTGGTGCCCAAGGCTAAAGGCGGCGCCAAGGGCGAAACCGTGCTTATGCACCACATTTGCCACACCAAAATACATAGCCTGTTTACTGAGCGCGAGATACAGACCAAATACAATACCATTGAGAAACTGCTGCAGAACGGGGAGATACAGCTTTTTGTAAAATGGCTGGCCAACAAACCCAACGATTTCTATGTAAGGTCCAGCCCCCGCAAAAGGTAGTATTTCGCTATCTTTAGTGCGGAACCCTATGCGGCACTTAATATTTTTATGGATTCTTCCATGCTTTGCCATGGCGCAGTCGTGGCAACCCTTGCAGCAACATGTGGATTACCTTTTTCATTTAAACAATGATACTGTTCAACAGGTCATCAACGTAAAACCCGATGCTTGGTATGGGGATTCGGTGTTACATTTAAACCGCGTAGTAGCTTACGATAGTGTACGCCAGTGTTACAATCAATTCATGCCCTGTTTTCTTGGAAATGAAATATATAACCACAGCGGCACTTATACTTTTGATGGGAAGGGCCGTTTTTGCTTAAAGACAACAGAACCGTTAAATACAGTTTGGCTTTATGATACTGCTCAAAACATAAGTGCGCAAATCATCCGCATCCGTAGCGCTAACCTCTTCGCTTTACCCGATTCGGTAATGACTATCAGCCTTTCTAACGGGGATAGTATTTTGTTGAGCAAGCGTTTTGGTGTATTAAGTTTTCCGCTTGGTAAAGGTATGTACGTAAATGCAGTTGGTGTTCGGGATACTGCCTGCCACGGCGATTGCATACCGAATGCTATAGAAATGATGGATTTTACAGTGGGCGATGTTTTTATGTATAAAGCAACTGACTTTTACTATGATGCTGCACCTTCCACTGTTAACCATACGGTAACAGAATACCGCAAGCGGAATATTACAGCCTGTAATCTTTATACCGACTCCGTTATATATAATTCACATGTTTTGCAACGTACTGAATACTACACCAATTCCACATTTAACTATTTTACCGAAACATCCTTCGATGAAACCTTTAAAGTTGAACGCAACTCAGGAGATTTTTTGAGCGCCACACCATTTACTCCCTTTCAACTGAACTTCGAAAACAATTTTGGGTGGCCCTACGGAGAGTTCTCATACCTGGGTACAACCACATATGGATTCCGCGTAATTGATGTTACAAAAACAGACTCCGGCCAATATCAAAAAGTAATTGGCCCTTTATATTGTTTACCCGGCGACACGTTTGTGCAATACAATAATTCTTCCGGAAACAAAAAGGAGTATATCTCTGGTTTGGGATTGACCTATTATTATTCTGATGCTTTTGAAAACATGGGTTGGCACGAAGTGAAGCAACTTGGCTATATACATAATGGTATTACGCATGGCATTGTAATGGATGACATAGAAGTAGTTACCGGTATGCAAGAAGGTGCAGCCAATAAAGTTACCGTTTATCCCGTGCCCGCATTTGATCTACTACACATAAATAGTGCAGAAGACTATGACGTGCGCCTATTTGACGTAAATGGCCTCGAACTTCTGAAAGGAACTTTTAAGCCTAATGGCGTGTTAGCGGTACATGAATTGGCTTCCGGCCACTATTTTCTGCGGTTTACCAATAAAAACGGCTCATTTACCCGTCCTGTTGTAATTACCCATTGAGCCGGCCTTCCCGGGTCTTTTTTCTTTTTCTTTTCGGTATTAAGTAATTTATTTGTCTTCCACGGTGA
>CAZUHU010000233.1:0-5353 GCA_964620645.1 uncultured Chitinophaga sp. | reverse complement strand
TTACATTCAGTTTTTATACTTCACTAACTAATATGGTTAGGCTCTATTAGCTAAATAGCTATTTTGGCGCCATAAATCTGCTATGGAAGAATCTACATTACCTCAACATGACTATGCAGGCTTTTGGCCGCGTTTTGCATCTTACTTTATTGATGGTGCACTGGTGGCCTTCATTACCCTGCAACTGTATTACGTAAGCCAAACAAGCCTTTATACGTATTTCGCCTCTCATCCGGATGCCGTGAAGTTATATGCCAGGGCTCTTAAACTGGACAATCTTTCGGAATACAATTCAGCCTACGAGCTTACCAACCGCCTGGTGTATTATGTAATACTGTTTTACAGCTTTATTGTGCCATGGGTGTTTTACGCCGGCTTTGAGTCTTCTCCCTTACGCGCTACGCCGGGCAAATACTTCCTGGGTATGTATGTTACCGATATGGAGGGTAACCGTATTGGATTTGGTAAGGCAAGCGGAAGGCACTTTGCCAAAATACTTTCAGGCGCTATACTTTGCTGGGGTTATGTAATGGCCGGTTACACTGAATACCGCCAGGCATTACACGATAAAATGACAGACTGCCTGGTTTGGAGAAAATAATGCACTAATGCGCCGGAAACACATGGTTGGCCATGCGCAGCGCCTCTTCAAACTCTTCCACATTAAAGTGGTTGTATAGCTGGTCGGTAGAAAAGTAATTCAACAGGTTTTCGGTAGGCATGTTGCCTATCAACTCATCCTTTGCCATTGGGCAACCGCCATAACCTTTAATGGCGGCATCAAAACGACGGCAGCCATTTTGGTAGGCGGCATCAATCTTCACTTTCCAGTTGTGTGGGGCAGTGTGCAAATGCGCGCCAATTTCCAACTGCGGGAAAGCAGGAATCAAAGTTGAGAAAAGATACTTGATGTTATCGGGCGCCCCAACGCCTACGGTATCGCTAAGCATAAAGGTTTTAACCTCCAGCTTACTTAGCTCACCCACCCAGCGTTCTACTATCTGCGGGCTATAGGCATCGCCATAAGGGTTACCGAAAGCCATACTGATATAGATGATAAGTTCCTTGCCGTGCTTATCGCACAATTCCTTTATGGTATTAATGCGGCCTACAGCCTCCTGTATGGTGGAGTTGGCGTTACGCATCTGGAAGGTTTCGGAAACCGAGAACGGAAAGCCCAGGCAATCAATTTGCGGGAAGGCGCAGGCATCCTTAGCACCGCGCTCATTGGCTATTATGGCTATCAGTTTTGATTGCTTGTTATCCAGATCCAGGCCGTCCAGCACTTTTGCTGTATCTGCCATCTGAGGTATAATCTCCGGGTTAACAAAGCTGCCGAAATCGATAGAGTGGTAGCCTACTTTAAGCAGCTTATTGATGTATTCTACCTTTTTATCGGTAGGAATAAGCCCTTTAATCCCTTGCATGGCATCTCTCGGGCACTCTATAATTTTAACTCGCTGCTCAGTCACGCGCCAAACCTAATTGAAAACCTATAAACCACAAAAAGTTACCCAAGCTAACTAAGCCCGGGTTGCGGTGCCGTAAAATAAATAGCAGGATTTGTGAGAAAATTCGCTGGCAGTAAAATTTTCTCTTTCTTCATTCGTATAATTACACATTAATTACCCAAATACCCATTGTTGCTCAGCTATGAATAAATTCAGGGTTCATTTAAAATGGCAAATTCTACGTACGCGCTTGTACATGGAATATTTGTCGCCTAAGGCATTTTATCTACCCGCAGTTATTTTTCTGCTTACAACAGCAGCCTTAATTGGCTATTACAATCTAAACCATGCATTAAACCTGTGGTCGCCATTTAGCCTGGCCAGCGGTAATGCCTTCCATTTTTGTGAGCAAAACCATATGGACGAGCTAATCCGTCAACCCTCTAACACCTGGAGCAACCTGGGTTTCTTTGTAGTGGGTTTAATAACCCTTACACTCGGCATTCACGATTTCCGTAATGCCGACCGTAAGCAAAGCAGTAACTTCCTTGTGCGCTATCCTATTTTCTCTATCATGTTTGCCCTTTCTGCTTTTTACGTATTCCTGGGCAGCTTTTTATACCACGCTTCTTTAACTGAATTCTTCCAAAAGTTAGACCAGGCCGGCCTTTACTCGGTTATAGTAATGGCTATTACGTTTAACCTGTACAAGATATTTCCGGTGGTAAGGGTTAAGGAGAAATACCACAGTTCGCATGCCTTGATGGTGGCTTTTGCTGTAGGTTTCAATTACCTCATTTTTACCAAGCTGATGCCTAACATCAACATCAATGTGCTGTTCCCTTTTCTTATTGTGGTCATCTTTATTACCAGCGTTTATTACCTCATGTTCATCAGCAAGGAGCATTACTTTACCAATTACCTGTGGGCAGCGTTTGCCGTGCTTATCCTTGCTTCTATCATTTGGATACTGGACCGCACCAGTGTGGTTTGCAACCCTACCAGTATGTTTCAGGGCCATGCCTTATGGCACTTGTTCTGCTCGGTAAGTATTATGCTTATATACATGTACTACCGCTCCGGCAAACTGCCTTTAGAGGAGGCCATTGCCTATAAAAAGGAGAGAAGAGAAATGCGCATCCGCCGCCGCCGTGGCGAGATGGTGGAAGTGTAACTCTGCCGGTATTGTATCTTTTGGTTAATGTTGCCCTGTGATTTTGGTTAACAACCGCGGCAGCAATAATCCTTACATCAATTTAGCTATTGAGGAGTTTTTAGTGCGCCATGCTGATTGCAGCAAGGGCGACTACCTTCTGCTATACGTTAATGAACCCTGCGTAGTAGTGGGCAAAAACCAAAGCATTTACCGCGAGGTTAACTTTGAATACCTGCGGAATGGGAAGCTTAAGCTCTGCAGGCGCATTTCAGGCGGCGGTACCGTTTACCAGGATGAAGGGAATTTGAGTTTCGCGTTTATATCCGGCTTTGCAGATTATAAGGTAAACAACTACAGGCACTTTAATCAACCCTTGATCAACGCCTTAATTAAAGCCGGTATACTGGCGGAACAGGATGCCCGCAACAACATTATATGCAACGGCAAAAAGATTAGCGGTAACGCCCAGTTTACCGATAGAAAAAACATCATCAGCCACGGCACATTGCTTTATAAAGCAGACCTGCCCACATTAAGGGCCTGCCTTAAGCCTAATACTTTCACTATTGAAACTAAGGCCGTTGCTTCCGTTAGCAGTTCTGTAACCAATGTTGCAGATGTAAACGACCGTTGGGGAAGCATGGAAGCCCTTAAGCAATACCTGGCAACCGAGTTAAACGCAATAGAGGCTTATTCCTTTAGCGATGAAGAATGGAAAGAAATAGAAGAACTGGCTGCTCAAAAATTCAGAAGTGATGAATGGATATTTGGCCGAAGCCCCAAAACGGTAATACACAAAAACGGCTTTGAAATTACCATTGAGGACGGGAAGATAATGGCTATTAACGGTGCTGATGAAGAGCTGCAGAAGGCCCTGCAAGGAGTTTTTTACAGCCATAAGCACATAAAAAAAGCGCTGAGTAACTTACCCAACGCTTCTGTATTACCTGAGAGCCTTTTTTGATTATTGGCCCGTTGTATTATCGCTTGTTTCGTCTTTTTTCTTCTTGCCTTTCTTATCCATATCAATGGCTTCCTGTAAGCTTTGTGGCTCTTTCTTGCCTTTGTATTTAGGGTTTTTGCTCCATTCGTAAACACGCTGGCCATCTATGTATTTTGAAACAAAGGCGTCCTTAATACCCATTTTACGAACGTCCTCAACAAACTGCTTGGCAACCTCCTCATCAGGGAAGTAGCTGATGATATAGCGGTTCATACCTTCTACTTCCTCATAACCAATATAACGTGGCTGGTCAAAGTATTTGTTGATGTTAAACTCCTTATACAAACCGATCTGAACTTTGTAAACTGTGCCTTTAACAGGCGGGTGTTGCATATCGGCCATAAACTTTTTAGTAACTGCCGAGTCGCCATCCACAACTTCTTCGCCTTTCAGCATCTTATTTTCCTGGGTAAGCTCTTTTACTTTGGTATCGTAAGCAGCAATGCGGTTTTCCAATTCAGCCTGGCGGGTGCTGGCATAAGCCTGGTCGTCCTTCAGCCTTTTAATTTCAGCCTCGTTGCTATCCAGCGTATTGCGGATGTCCTCCATCTTGGCCTTGTAGCCACCCAGGTCGCTCATGTAGTTTTTTAGCTCCTCTTTAAGGCGCTTTTTTTCTTCTTTAGAAAGCTCCTGCGCAGTTAAACGTGCACTGAATAATAGCGCTAACAGCGCCAGGCCAACTATCTTCTTCATTGTGTGTCAGGGTTTTTGGAGATGACAAAACTAACAGTTTGCCCTAAAAAAGGAAATTTACGGTAATGATTTTGAACACATAAGTGTAAAGAATCAATAGCTTATACTTGCAACAAATAATTATTGACTTTTTACGGCCCGCAAGCATGCATAAAATAGAAAATGAGTTTTTACGCGTAGAAGCCCGCGAATACGGGGCTGAACTGATTAGCATTTACGATAAAAAGAATAAGCTTGAACGGCTATGGAATGCTGACCCTGCTTTTTGGCCCTGGCATGCGCCGGTGTTGTTTCCGGTAGTAGGGCGCTGCCTAAACGATGAGATTATGGTGGAGGGCAAAACCTACCGAATGGAAAAGCACGGCTTTGCCCGTAAAACGAATTTTAAGTTGCTGGAGTTGGGTGATACCAAGATGGTTTTTTCTTTAACCAGCAGCGATGATACCCTTAAGATTTACCCCTTTAAGTTTGAGTTTTTAATAGCCTATCGCCTACAGGGTAATATGCTTTATTGCCGTTACGAGGTGATAAACAAAGATGATAAACCGATGTACTTTCAATTGGGTGGGCACCCCGCTTTTGCAGTGCCACCGGTAGGCGCTACAACCACCGGCAACCGTTACAGCGATTACCGCCTGGAGTTTGAGCAAACTGAAACAGCCGACCGTCATTTTATTGATAACAACGGCTTTTTTGACGGCCGCAGGCAACAGGTATTTAATAGCAGCAACAGCCTTGCATTGCGCAATGATTTGTTTAAAGACGATGCCCTTATTTTTAAAGATTTGAAGAGCAAAAAAGTAGCTATAAAAAGCGCTAACAACAGCTACAGCCTGGCCGTAACCTACACCGGGTTCCCTTATTTGGGTTTGTGGGCTAAAACAGATGCGCCCTATGTATGCATTGAGCCTTGGTTCGGCTGTGCCGATACAGCGGAAAGGCAGGTGGAATTTCCTGAGAAAGAGGGTGTTATAAAGCTAGGGCAGGGCGAGGAGTTCGGCGCCTTATTTACGGTTGAAATCGAGTAAATAAGTTTTCGAACAAACGTTT
>CAZUHU010000232.1:0-5396 GCA_964620645.1 uncultured Chitinophaga sp. | reverse complement strand
CGTTGTAATAACAGGAACCCTGGTACGGATGCCCTACATAATTGATATACCAGGTATCCTTATCAATAGTGGGCAGGCCGGTAAATGTTTTTTTATACTGCGGCAATACGGCGCGCACATCCTGCTTATTCCACTTGCTGGCGTTTTCGGGCATAGTAACAAGTAATGAGGCAGCAAGTAAGTTATAACCAACTGCCCAGCAGTTGGCCCTCCATAATTTTTTGCCGGTGGAAGCATCGTAAGCCACAGGCACAAAATCGGTTTCGTAAGCTTTAAGCTTTGCGGGCAAGGGGGCGCGTACGGTTTGCGTAAGCAGTGGGCGTACATAAAATTGCCTGTAAGCCATTAACTGCATAACGCAGCAACTACTTACAAGCAACAGGGTTAACGCTTTCACTTTATAAGGTACCGCGGCGGGCCTGTTCAGCTTCAATAGATTCGAATAAAGCCTGGAAGTTTCCTTTACCGAAGCTTTTTGCGCCTTTACGCTGTATAATTTCGAAGAAGAGTGTTGGCCTGTCTTCAACAGGTTTTGTAAAAATTTGCAGTAAATATCCTTCCTCATCACGGTCAACCATTATCCCCCATTTCTTCAGTTCGTTAAGGTCCTCCTTAATAACCCCAACACGGTCGGGTACGGTATCGTAATAACTGCCGGGTACGTATAAAAATTCTACGCCGCGTTTTTTCATTTCGCTAATGGTAAACACAATATCATCTGTAGCAACGGCAATGTGCTGGCAACCTGCACCCTTGTAAAAGTCCAGGTATTCTTCCACCTGCGATTTCTTTTTGCCTTTGGCCGGCTCGTTAATCGGAAATTTGATGTAGCCGTTGCCGTTAGTCATCACTTTGCTCATTAGGGCGGTGTATTCCGTGCTGATATCCTTGTCGTCAAAAGTTACCAGGTTGGCAAAGCCCATAACATCAGCATAAAAAGTGCTCCAACGGTTCATGGCGCCCAGTTCTACATTGCCCACCATATGGTCAATATACTTAAGGCCACAGTGGCCGGGCTGGTAATCAGTAATCAGTTTTTCGTAGCCGGGCAAAAACACCCCCTTATAGTTTTTGCGTTCCACAAAAATGTGAACCGTATCGCCATACGTATGTATGCCGCTCATGCGCACTTCGCCGTTTTCATCCTTTACTGTTTTAGGCAGCATGTAAGGCTCGGCGCCGCGTTTAGTGGTTTGCTCAAAAGCATCGTAGGCATCATCAACCCAAAGCGCAATAACCTTAACGCCATCGCCATGCATGCGCAGGTGCCGTGCCATTTCGCTTTCCGGGTTAAAGGGTGTGGTAAGCGCCAGGCGTATTTTGCCTTGCTGTAAAACATAGGAGGTAAACTCGCGCTGGCCGGTCTCCAAACCCGCATAGGCCAAATCCTGAAAGCCAAACGCAGTTTTATAATAGTGCGCGGCCTGCTTGGCGTTGCCCACGTAAAGCTCTACATAATCGGTACCGTAAATGGGTAAAAAATCCTGCGCCTTATCGAATATCTTTTTTTCGCTATACGCAAAATTCTGAACGGCGGTTAAGTCTTTTGTTTCCATTGCAATTGTTTTTGGGTTTATTAAACAGTGGCCGGCGCTTTGCCTAACCATGAATGGTAGTAGTCCTGTAATTCAATTTTGCAGGCATCTTCAGTTATCTGCACCGGGTTAAAGGGGTCAATCATTACCGCCATTTCGTTGGTGGCTTTTTTACCAATGCTGCGTTCAATAGCGCCCGGGTGCGGGCCATGCGGTATGCCGCCGGGGTGCAGGGTTATTTGCCCCTTTTGTATGTTGTTGCGGCTCATAAAATCGCCATCTACATAATACAGCAGTTCGTCGCTATCTACATTGCTATGATGGTAAGGCGCAGGTATAGCATCAGGATGATAATCATACAAGCGCGGCACAAAAGAACAGATGACAAAGTTTTTGCCCTGGAAGGTTTGGTGTATTGGCGGCGGCATGTGTATGCGGCCGGTAATAGGTTCAAAATTGAAAATAGAGAAGGCATAAGGATAGCTACAGCCATCCCAACCTACCACATCAAAAGGGTGTGTTTCGTAAATGTAAGGATAGATGAGGCCACGCTTTTTAATCTTGATCATAAAGTCGCCCAGCTCGTCATGCGTTTCAAGATTTTGAGGTAAGCGGAAATCGCGCTCGCAGAAAGGAGAATGCTCTAAGTACTGCCCGTAATTGTTGCGGTAGCGGTTTGGTGTTTCAATAGGGCCGTATGATTCTACTATCAGCAGTTTGTTTTCCGTTGTATCAAAGTGTAGTTGGTAAACGGTGCCGCGCGGTATAACCAGGTAATCGCCGTATTTAAACTCAATACTGCCATACATGGTTTTTAAAGTACCTGAACCATGATGCACGAAAATCATTTCATCGGCATCGGCATTTTTAAAAAAGTAGTGGTTCATGCACTCCATTGGTGCAGCAACACCGATGGTCATGTCGTTATTAACGAAGAGCACTTTGCGGCTTTCCAGGTAATCTTCAGCAGGCTCTACATTAAAACTCATGTAGCTGCGCGCCTGCAGGTTATCCTGTATAAGCACTTTGGGTTTTACTGAATAGGGCGCCCCGCGCTCCTTTACTTTAGTTGGGGGGTAAAGGTGATATACTAAAGATGACAAGCCCGAGAAACCTTCGGTACCGAAAAGTTCTTCGTGGTATAACTCACCATTCTCGCGGCGGAAAACAACGTGACGTTTATCGGGCACTTTGCCCACTCGTAAATATTGCGGCATACGGTTAGCTTATGTAACCGTAAAGGTATAGGCGGTAGCCAGCGGCAAACGAATGATATTAGTCAGTATGCCTGTAATACAGCATTTAACCGGGCCCGGTAAGGGCTAACTACTTCTTCTTTTTAGCAACTGCTTTAGCAGGTTTAGCGGCTTTAGCCGGCTTAACGGCTTTGGCTGCAGCCTTTTTAACCGGTGCCGGCTCTTTAGCAGCAGCAGCGGCCTTTTGCTTTTCGGCTTTTTCTTTAGCCTGCTTGGCTTTTTTATCGGCCTTGCTGGTATCGTTTAACCAAACGCCTTTTTTCAATTGGCCCAGTATGGTAACTTCTTTGCTGTTTTTGTAAATGTTAGCGTTAGCCATCATTTCCTCTTCCGAGTCAGCTCTTATCTTCACCCCTTTATCTGCTGTTTTAGAGCGCACATCAATATAAAATCCGTCTCTTAATTGGGCGGGTAATGTAGGAGGTCTTCCCATAGTCTTGTTTTTTTGCAATCGGCAATCTAAGGTTTTTAGCCAAAGCGCCAATTCTTTTTTGACTTATTTCTCATGTTTAAGGCAGGCTTACCTTAATTTACATATATTTTTGTGTTAAAATGATGCTTTTTAAGGCAAGTGCTTCCGTTTATCAACAACGGCCCTAACACCTTTCCGTTTAACACGCTTTAGGTTATACATACAAATTATAAGCAAGCAAAAATCAGCTGAGGTAGTGACCATCCTCATACACCGCAGGCTAACCGCCGTACTATTTTCGCTAAGGCGCAATTGCGCAAACTCTTTTTTTCGGTGAATTGAGGACTGCTCCTGATGAATTTCGGGGGCAGTTTTTTATTAGTAAGAATTGGGCGAAAAAGTAAATAGCGCGCAACGCGTTGTTATTTAACTTTGCCTTATATGAAAAATATTAAATTTATTTCATTTGCCTGCTTGCTGCTTACGTTAGCACACTGTGTTAAGGCACAAGGCGTTTTGGAGTATCACAGCGGGGTATCGGTACAGCGAATGCCTGATGGAGCCACCTTTCGCTTTTTAACCGGTGATAGCGGCGATGACTCGTTACAGGAATACGATACCTACGTATTTAAGGATTACAGCCCAACCGATACTGTTATCTGGAAGTATGTTAAAGATGAGGACCAATTATACATACTATCGTGGGATCCTAAGAAGGCCGCCAAAAAGCACGACATAAAATTTGCGGTGGCCTGGCGGGTAACCAGTGGTAATCCGCGCTTTGGAAAAGTAAGCGTGCCCGGCAACCTGCACTTTGAGGGCTTTGGCGGAAATGAGGCGTATTTTACCGAGCCGGGCAAGCCCGATTATTTTAAGTTGTTTTTTTACACCACGTATATAACTGCCACCAGCACGGTGGACTATACGCTTAAAGCGCACACTATCCCCACCATAAAGCCCGCCGAATGGGACTACCCCAGCTACGAGCCTAACTTTAACTACGGTGGCAAAAAGGTGCCTAACCCATTCAACATGGCCGTGCTGGACCGCAAAATGAAACAGAAGGAAACCGAAGAATTGATGGCGGTAAGCCTGCCCCTTTACAATTTGCTGAACCAGATAGATAAGCAGCCTGAAGATGAAACCTGGGGCAAGGCAGATTTAAAACTAACAAGCTATGATAACGGTTTTGAGTGGGACGACTTTGACCGGCTTGGGCGCGATTATGTAACCCTGTGCGTTTATGTAGAAGATAAATATTATACGAAAAACACTATTTACGGAACTATAGTAAGCACACACCCCCAGTTGTTTGGCAACCGCGATGTTAGCTTTGAAAGCTTTTACCATAAGGATGGTATAATTGGCTGGAAGGTGGTGCTGCGTGTTTTCCCCTATATGTTTATGAGGCTAAAACTTGATGTGCCGGCCAACACCCCTGTTTTAACCGTACGGTATAAGGCAGATGAGAAGGAAGACGTAAAAGATTACCTGGCCGCCGAAAGCAAGTACGCCAACGATAAAAATGTGCAGGATATAGTAAAGGATGAAGACCCCGCACAGAAAGCGCAAGCACTGTGGGGAACATATGCGCTTAACAACTACATTGCCTGCAGTGCAGAAGAATTAATGGCTGCGCTGATTGATGTTTACAAGGCCGGCGGAGACCACTATGATGGCTATGGCAGCATGGGTTGGAGCCGGAGCAACATGTACCAAGGCAATATGAGCCCGAAGTACCAGGATATTACTGTGCTGATAGTTGCCCCTGTTGCACCAATAAGTTTTATGCTGCGCGGAAACACCAGCAACAAACTCACGGAGGTGCCATTAAAGGAAATGGACATGCTAACGGGGCAGCGCTTAAGGGTATTTAAAGCCAGGGTTACGTTTGAAGGAACTATAAGCAGCTACGAGTTTAAGATTGACCCCGGCTTTTACGGGGAGAACGGATATATGATATTTCTATCTAAACCATAAGGTTTTTACCGGCGGATGAAACCGTAGTAAAACGTAAGTAGAAACAAAGCGAAATGCAGAAAGCCGCGCACCGCTAAAAACCGGTGCGTCATGGTTGTGCCCATAAAAGGAACATCTACCATATAGTAAGCAAAATACCAACTGGCACCCGCAGTTACAAAGAATGCGCCCGACAGAAACTTAGCCACTTCTTTCCAGTTTATTTTTTTCATA
>CAZUHU010000231.1:0-5418 GCA_964620645.1 uncultured Chitinophaga sp. | reverse complement strand
ACCCGCAAATGACGGAGATGAATAAGGGCATTATCTTTTTTGCGATGCTGCTGCTGGCCGGCGTTGCTGCCATTGGCTATTACCAACCAACAAACGAAAAGGCGTTAAGCCGCACCGAGGAGCAGTTATACAGCAATGATGAAGAAGGGGAGGCGGCTGAATACAACTTTATGCGCCTGCGTAACCCTTTCACCAATCAATTACCTAAAGACATAAGAAAGAAGGAGCTGGCCTTTGCGGCTACCCTGCCTAAGAATAATGATAGCCGCAGCACTACCTGGCAAAACCGGGGGCCTTACAACCTTGGTGGCCGCACACGCGCTTTAGCGTTAGATATTACTGATGAGAACACCATACTTGCCGGCCAGGTTAGCGGTGGCATGTGGCGCAGTACCGATGGCGGCGAACACTTTAGCAAATGCACCCAACCCCAGCAACTGCACTCTGTTAGTTGTGTAGCACAGGACAAGCGCAACGGCAAAACCAATGTGTGGTATTATGGCACCGGCGAGCAATACGGAGTAGTGAACGCCGCCGGTTTTTCAGCCCAGTTTAGCGGCGATGGCATTTTTAAATCAACCGATGGCGGTGTTAACTGGACCCAACTGCCCTCAACCGTTTCAAACACCCCTGCTACTTTATACCAACAGCGCGACTTTGATTTTGTGTGGGAGATTGTAACAGATGCCAGCAATAGCAACCAGGATGAAGTTTATGCGGCCACCGTTAACGGCGTTTGGCGCAGTACAGATGGCGGCACAAGCTGGACCCCGGTTCTGGGTTTAGATACCTCCATAAGCCAAATATCGCAGTACGCGGACTTAGCCATTACAAGCAATGGTGTGTTGTATGCTACCATATCATACGAAACGCCCAGCAAAGGTATTTGGAGAAGCGAGGATGGCCTTAACTGGACCAATATTACCCCTGCGGGTTTCCCTTCCACTTACGAGCGTATTGAAATAGGCATTGCGCCAAGCGATGAAAACCAGGTTTTCTTTATTGCTGAAACGCCGGGCAGCGGAACAACCAGCCATAACTTATGGAAGTATCATTACCTAAGCGGCGATGGCACCGGCGCTGCCGGCGGCAAATGGGAAAACCGCACTACTAATATCCCCGACGACCACTGCACCGGTTTTTACACTTTCGATTTCAGAAAATACAGTTCACAAACATCCTATGATATGTATGTGGTAGTACACCCTACCGATACTAACCTGGTGTTTTTAGGCGGCACTAACATTTACAGAAGTTTTGACGGTTTTAAAACAGCGGCTTACGATTGGATTGGCGGCTACCAGTGTGACAGCGCTAAGCTAAGCAACTACGTTTACCCTAACCACCACCCCGACCAGCACCGCCTGGTGTTTATACCTTCCAATACCAACAAAGCTATTTCATCAAACGATGGTGGCCTTATGAAAACGCAAGACATAACGGGCCTGCCTGTTACCTGGCAATCTTTAAATAATGATTACAATACAGGGCAGTTCTATACCTGCGCTATTGAACCCGGCAACACCAACAACGAAATTATCGTTGGTGGCTTGCAGGATAACGGCACCTTTTTTACCAATACCATTGATTACGGACAGGATTGGGCCAAGGTAGGCATTGGCGACGGAGCCTATTGCGCCATAACCCACAACCGCACAAACTTCTACCTAAGCTGGCAAACGGGCAAAGTGTTTAAGTACAGCATTAATGATGATGGCACGGTAAACAACCTAAGCCGCATTGACCCTACAGGGGGTGGCAATGCCTATCTGTTTATTGATCCTTTCATTCTGGCACCTGATGACGACAATGTGATGTACCTGGATGCAGGCCGCGCCATATGGAGAAACGACTCCTTAGGAGCTATACCTATGACCGGGAACGAATACACGCCGGTGGCTCAGGGATGGACAAAGCTAAACGGCACCTCAACCGGTAACGGCCTCAGTTCACCACGTATCTCGTGCCTTGATATGAGCGAGGCAAACACCAACATCCTTTACTTTGGAACTGATGATGGAAGCGTTTACCGCTTGGATAGCTGCCGCACTAATGATGCTGCTAATAAGGTAAGTATCACTTCCCCAAGCTTTCCGGTGGGGGCATATGTTAGCTGCGTTGAGGTTGACAGGCTTAACCACAATAAGGTTATGGTAACCTTTAGCAACTATGGCGTAAAAAGTATTTTTTACACTTCCGATGCAGGAACAACCTGGACCGATGTTAGCGGCAACCTGGAAGAAAATCCTGATGGTACGGGCGATGGGCCAAGCATTACCTGGGCGCATATTTATAACGACGGCAGCGCTACTAAATATTACATAGGCAGCAGCACAGGCTTGTACAGCACTGACCAGTTAAACGGCGCTAATACTATATGGGCGCAGGAAGGGGCCAATACTATCGGTAATGTGGTAATAAACATGATAACCTCCCGCACTTTTGATAATACTATTGTGGTGGCCACGCATGGCAACGGAATGTATAGCAACAAAGTGTTTACGCCTTCAGGCATTAATAAGGTGAACGAAGTACCGTTTACCCTGAATGTATATCCTAACCCCGGCTTTGGCGAATACACCTTAGATGTGGATGCTAAGCTGGTTGGCGAGAAGATTGATATCTACAGCTTTGACGGGAAGCTTGTAAGCAGCCAACTTATAAGCAATGCAAAAACAGAATTGCACCTGAAAGGCGCAGCCGGTGTTTACTTTGTAAAAGTGAAAGGAGTAAGCCGTAAGCTTATTAAGCTGTAACTAAGATTTGCCGGTGCTGGCGGTGGAAGCACGCAGGTCTTTTGCCGTTTGTGAATCTTCTTCGTATTTGAAGGTGTTACCGGTATCTAAGTATAAGCGGGCGCGCTCCTCGTAATGTTCAGGTTTCTTTTCGCCCAGTTCTATTACCATTGAGATGCTGTAAAGCGCATTCTCTTTATCATTCATCGCTAGGTAAATCTCATACATTTTATAATACAACTTCCAATCGTTGTTCTTATACATCATCGCAAACTTAAAGCTGGTGATGGACTCGGCATACTTACCGATTTTGGCCTCGCTTAAACCGCGGTAGTAATAGGCGTCGGCGTTGTTCTTTACATGCTCAGTAAAGTCGTAAAAACATTTGGTAGCTTCTTCGTAGCGGTTAGATTTGAAATAAATCATACCCAACAAAAAGTTCATTCTTTCAAGGTCTTCGCGAATCAGCTTGGCTTCTTCAAATGCTACACGCGCATCTTCCGTTTCACCTTTTTCATAATAAATTAAACCCTCCTGGTAGTGGGCTTCGGCAGTAGACTTTAAATCGTTGGATAATTTGAAATCAGAAAGGGCCTTATCGTTATTACCTAAAGCCTTATAAGTAAGGCCACGGTTGTAATAAAAATAGTTGCGCGAAGGATCGATTGTTATAGCAAGGTTGAAGTTTTTAAGGGCCAGATCGTAATTGCCCTGCTGGTAGGCCGCAAAAGCTATTTTAAACACCTCATTAGGCGTTGGCCCTGAGGAAGCCGGGGCCTGGCAAAATGCCGAATACGAAAGCACCATTGCCATGGCTGCAAGTATCCCTTTCCCAATGTTCCACTTCAATTTCACACCTATTATTACGCATACAGGCTTAAAATTGTTACAAATTACAGTTTGTATGATATGATTATAAAGAGTTGGGTATTAACTCTTACGGTACGAGGAGAAAAAACTGCTCCATTGTATCTTTAAAACGCCAAAAATGCCCTCTTTAACAATGCTTCGGCTCATTTTCGATACTCCTTCTACCCTTTCGGTAAAAATAATGGGCACTTCAACAATCTTAAAACCAAGTTTGCGGGCGGCAAATTTCATCTCTATCTGGAAGGCGTAACCCACAAATCTTATTTTATCAAGGTCTATAGTTTCAAGCACCTTGCGCTTGTAGCAGATAAAGCCGGCGGTTGGGTCTTTAATACCAATACCGGTAATTAGGTTAACATAAATGGAGGCTCCTTTTGAAAGGCGGATGCGTTCCTTAGGCCAGTTTACAAAACCACCGCCCGGCACATAACGGGAGCCAACCGAAAGATCAGCACCTTCATTGGCGCAGGCTTCATACAACCGCACCAAATCATCAGGATTATGCGAGAAATCGCAATCCATTTCAAATACGTATTGGTATTGCTTTTGGAGGGCCCATTTAAAACCGGCAATGTAGGCAGTGCCAAGGCCCAGTTTGCCTTTACGTTCCACTAAAAAAAGCTTGTCTGCAAATTCGCGCTGTAGGCCTTTAATAATTTCTGCTGTTCCATCCGGTGAGCCATCATCAATTATTAGGAGGTGAAATGAACGGGGCAACGAAAAAACCTTCCGCACCATTTTTTCAATATTGCCGGCCTCGTTGTATGTTGGAATAATTACTATGCTATCGCTCAACTTCCCTCAATTAAAAGAGAGGCAAATGTAAAGTTTGCAGTGGATTTTTTACCACCAACTATACAGGCACATTGAAAAATAGGATATTTTATAAATGCTGCGAAAGACCGATCATCGTTTTCTCTTCAGAATGTACGTTTATTTCTTCAGGCGCTCTTTAATCTCTTTCAACTTTTGTTTGGTGTGCTGTGCAAAGTCGCCATCCATCATCCAATTGTAATAACCGGCATCGGAACGCAATACATCTTCAACGTACTTGCCTTTATGTTTGCCAAAGTTAAAAGCAGGGCGGCCGTTTAAATAAATAAAGCGGCGGCCACTATCTAAAAAGCGTTCTTCGTTTGTAAAGTCGTGCAGAAATTTAGCATCAGGCTTAAGGTCGTTGTATTTACCTAACTGCGCCATAAACACTTCGTACGTAGCCAGGGTGTCAGCCTCGGCACTGTGGGCATTCTCCAATGTTTTTTCGCAGTAAAACTGGTAGGCAGTTTCAAGCGTGCGCTTTTCAAACAGGGTATAAATGCGGTGCACATCAATTAGTGCACGGTTATCAATGCTAAAGCTTAAACCGGCGCGTATAAACTCCTCCAGTAAAAGTGGAATATCAAAACGGTTGGAATTAAAACCGGCCAGGTCGCATGGGTCAAGAAAATCATAAAGCTCCTGAGCCTTCTCCTTAAATGTTGGACATGTTACCACGTCTTCATCGTAAATGCCGTGTATTTTAGATGCCTCAGCCGGTATGGGTATTGTAGGATTAAGGCGCACAGTTTTTATGTCCTTGCTGCCATCTACATTTAAGCGCAAAACGCTTATTTCAATAATGCGGTCCTTCACATAGTCAACCCCGGTACTTTCAATATCAAAAAACGCCAGGGGCTTTTTTAACTCCAGTTGGGCGGTTTGCGCTTTTACAACTTCTGCCGCTTTATCAAATAAACCAAGTTGACTAAGGTCTGTAGATTCCATACACAAATTTAAGCTAATACCGTTTTCGCCACAGCCTCCACATCCATAC
>CAZUHU010000230.1:0-5463 GCA_964620645.1 uncultured Chitinophaga sp. | reverse complement strand
CTTAATGCTGTGCGTTTTAAAAAGCATGGCATTACCCCCGAGCAATTCAATGTGCTTAGGATATTAAGAGGCTCGTTCCCCAAGGCTTTGATGCTCTCCGATATTACCTGCCGCATGGTTGATAAAAGCAGCAACGCCACCCGCCTGGTTGAGAAACTGCGCCAGAAAGGCCTGGTAAACCGCGAAACCTGCCCCAACAACCGCCGCCAGGTAGATATTACCATTACCGAAAAGGGTTTGGCCATACTAACAAAGATTGATAATGAGAGCGAAGAGTGGTTGGCTACCTTAAAAGGTATATCCGCTGCTGAGGCAAAAGAACTTAACCGCATACTGGATAAGTTAAGAAACTAAAATTTTTTACTACAATAGTTGTATATACAAATATTGTTACTACCTTTGTATCGTCAAACGAAATTCAATAACCATAAAAAATCAAAGTATATGAGCACCAAAAAATGGACAATCGACCCGCTGCACAGCGACATTCACTTTAAAGTGAAACACCTGATGATTAACACGGTAACCGGCAAATTCAAATCGTTTGCGGGTAGCCTGCAACATGCTAAAGAGGACTTTACAGGCGCTAAAGTTCAGTTTACAGCAGATATTGCCTCTATTGATACCGGAATGGAAATGCGCGATAATCACTTAAAAAGCGATGACTTCTTTAACGCCGAAAAATTCCCGCAGTTGAAGTTTGAATCAACTTCTTTCGAAAAGAAAGGCGATTCGGAGTATGCGCTTAAAGGCAATATGACTATACGCGATATTACCCGCCCGATAGAATTAACTGCCGAATACGGTGGCCAAATGGGTGACTTTTACGGTAATACCAAAGCCGGTTTTGAAATAAGCGGTAAGCTAAAGAGAAAAGAATTCGGTTTAAATTGGGATGCAGTTACCGAAGCCGGTGGGGTGGTAGTTAGCGATGAAGTGAAACTACACCTTAACGTACAACTGCAGTTGGAAAAAGCAACGGAAGTAACAGCCGCCACTGTGTAACAAGTTGTTTCTGCTGTATTACTACTTTATACTAATTACTTAATACTATTTATATGAAAACGGTTCTTCATAAAGCGGACGAAAGAGGCCATGCCGATTACGGTTGGCTGCAAGCCCGTTATTATTTCAGTTTTGCTAACCATTACGATCCATCCAAAGTGCATTTTGGCTTACTGCGGGTATTGAATGATGACCGCGTAGCGCCGGGGCAGGGCTTCGGAACGCACCCTCATGATAACATGGAAATAATTACCATACCCTTAAAGGGCGTAATTAGCCATAAGGATAGCATGGGTAGCGCAGGTAATATTAAAGCAGGCGATGTTCAGATTATGAGCGCCGGTAGCGGTGTTACGCACTCTGAGTTTAACGGCTCTAAAACTGAAGAACTGAACCTGTTCCAGATCTGGATTTTCCCGAAGGTGAAAAACATTGAACCCCGCTACGACCAGCGTACGTACACCGTAGAAGAAAGAAAGGGCAAATTCCAGCTGTTGGTTTCTCCGGGAAAAGAAGAAGGCACACTTTGGATTAACCAGGATGCATGGCTAAGCATGGGTAACTTTGTAGCGGGCGATAAACCCACCTATAAATTACATGCTAAAAGCAATGGGGTTTACATGGTAGTAGTGAATGGGGAAGTAGAAGTAGCCGACCAACGGCTTTCAGACCGTGATGCCATAGGTATTTACGATGCGGATAGTGTTGAGGTTAAAGTGAACAAAGACAGCGAATTGTTGTTGATTGATGTGCCAATGGCTTAATATAGTTTTCGCAAGGGCAATGGTGAGTTGGTCTCCATTGTCCTTGTTTTTAAATTCCGTTTATGAAAATCACCATTATTTCGGGCAGCCCGCGTAAGCAAAGCGTAACAGTGCGCGTTGCACGGTTCCTGGTAAAATATCTTGAGGAAAAATACCCTGCCCACCAGTATAACCTAATTGCTATGAGCGAGCACCCGCTCGCTTTTGTAGATAAGGTATGGTCAACCATTAATGATGTGCCGGAAGAACATAAGGAGTTGGCACAGTCCGTTTTTGAGGCCGATGCTTTTATACTGGTAACGCCGGAATATAACGGTGGTTATTCTACTGCTTTAAAAAATCTGCTGGACCATTTTCCGAAGCAAAGCAAAAAGGTGTTTGGTATAAGCACTGCTTCACCGGGTGCAATGGGTGGTATGCGCGCCGCACAGCAAATGCAAAACATGATTTGCGGTTTGTTCGGTATACCTTGCCCTAATATGCTAATCGTCCCCGCGGTTGATAAAAAGTTTAACGCTCAATCAGAATTGGTAGAAGACTCCTTCTCGAATAACGTACATACCTTTGCCAATGAGTTTGTTTGGTTGGCAGAAGCAGTATATAACAGCAAGAACGCAGCTAAGTAGCTACCTACTGTTTTACAAAGCGTGCTACTGCATTGTTTGTTCTTAGTATGTAAATGCCTGCCGGCATTTCAGCAATATTTAGGTTTTTAGTGTAATTACTAAAGCTCTTTACTGTCCTTCCGGTAAGGTCTGTAATTTCAACTTCGCTAATGTTCTCAGTAGCTGATTCCAGAAATAACACATCGCCCGCAGGGTTTGGATAAACTTTTAAAGCGCTATTATAAGGATGGGTTTCACTGATACCCGTATTTATTTGCCCATTCCATACGGGCACATCACTGCACAATAGCTGGTTGGGTATTGAGCCATATTGACTCTGCCACAGGTTTAGTTTTTCGGTATGCGTAGCCCAAATTATATGTCCGTCATCAATCAAAGGTTTCAGAGAGTCGCAGATTTGCGCTGCATATTTTATCAGTAGGGGGTTCAGGTCGCGCACATTCCATTGTATACAGGCGGTATAGAATTTACCTGCCGGTAACTGCCCGTTATTTATCTCGTAGCTGAATTCTCTGATTTGATTTACAATGTTGCTTACCACACCGGCTATGGTATCATGCAGTAGTGGCGAGCATCCGTTGCCTATTAAAACCAAATGACGGTTTGTGTTGTGCGTAAAAACGGCGTGTATGCTATCGGGTTTCCAGGCGCCGTATGTGTTTAAATCGTCCCCGGAATGGTTCGGTGTTCCACCGCCCCACACCACATCAAACCGCCACTTCATATTGCCATGTACTTTACCGGGTAAGCTATCCTGCATATCGGTCCAGTTACTTCCCGGCATTGAGGCTGTCATTACCGTATCGTACAAAAAGCCGCCTACAACGTTAGAGGGTGTAACCCCTATTTGCTGATAATACCACACAACATCTGTTTCATTTTTCTGTGTTTTATGGGCGTGCACATCCTGTTCAATTTGGCCGTTGTTATCATCACGCATCCATTGGCAAACGTTTTTTCCGTTAGTAGATGGCGTTCCGCTGTCATAGAGTTTTACGCCGTCCAAAAAGCGCCAGTCGCTTTGAAAGTTGTACTTGGCACCCTTTGTGCGCAGGGTATCGCACATTTGTACAAGTAGCGCCCGGTACTTGGCAAACGTATCAGGCTTTTGGTTATAACTGTTACCAAAGCCTCCATCGCTTTCCTCGTTGTGCGAGTTAAAGTTTAAGTATAGCGGGGTAATGTTTTGAGCTCCTAGCTGTGTAGAGGCTATTGCAAATACAAGTAGTAGAATCTG
The DNA here is from genome assembly GCA_964620645.1 of uncultured Chitinophaga sp. GTDB lineage: Bacteria > Bacteroidota > Bacteroidia > Chitinophagales > LD1 > Bog-950. The sequence continues at coordinate 1,831 of CAZUHU010000230.1, read as the reverse complement.
TTTCATGCCCTGTTTGACGATTTTGTTTAACAAAGGTTTAACAACTACAGAAAAAAGTTAATTTGGGCTTATGGAAGAAACTAAGGAATATACCAACGGGGAGGTAACCATTGTATGGAAGGCCTCTTTATGTCAACATTCGGCTAATTGCGTGCGCGGCTTACCTTCGGTATTTAAGGCTAAACAAAAACCATGGATTACACCTGAGGGTGTAGCTACAGACCAAATTGTTGAACAGGTACAAAAGTGCCCAAGCGGCGCTTTATCCTTTTATATGAATAAGGATAAGTAATTCATTAGTCTGTTTACCTGAATGCTTTACATTTGGGTAAACTTGAGTTAATGAAAATTAAAGCTTTGCTCGCCTTCGTATTTATCGTGCATTTGGCCTTCGGTTCGCAAAACCGAAAAGTGTTACTCCTGGGCATTGATGGCTGCCGTACTGATGCTTTTCAACAGGCCAATACACCCAATATAGATGCACTTTTACCGAACAGCTTATACTGTTATGACACCTGGCATGTGGGTATTACCTGGTCGGGCCCATCGTGGTCAAGCATATTAACGGGCGTTAACTGGAACAAGCACCTGGTTACAAGTAACTCTTTTACCGCAACCGATTTCAATCAGTACCCTCCAATAGCAACACTTGCAAAGCAGGTTAATCCCAATTTGAACTCATCCATTATTGCCGAATGGGACCCCTTAATTGATAACATTACTAATGGCGGGTGGACCCGTACAATAAGAACGGTAGATGGCAGCACCTATCCAACGGCCGATTCGGCCGTGGTTGAATTGCAAAACCCTGATATCGACTTTCTGTTTACCTACTTTGATGCGGTGGATTTAGCGGGACACACTACTACATTTTCTCCTTCCAACCCATTTTACATTAATGCCATCCAAAGGGTAGATACCGCAATAGGACAAGTGCTTACTGCCTTACATAACAGGCCAACTTATGCTAATGAAGATTGGTTGATTCTGGTAATAACTGATCATGGCGGAACAAGCTTTTTCCATGGTGGTAATTCAAATGAGGAACGCCATATTTGGTGGATTGCTTCCGGTGATGCCGTAGCACACCAACAGTTAAGCATGCAGGACCCCGGCACGTACAATTGTGGTGGCAATAATGTATTTGATACAACCTGTGTAGATGTAGCCAAGCTTAAAGCCGCGCCCGCCCAAAATGATATTGCGGTTACTGCCTTGCACCACTTGATTTATAACAGCGGCATTAATCCTGAAACAAAGCCCGAATGGAAGTTAGACGGAAAGTCGTGGCTTTTGAATCCGAACGCTATTGCTAAAAATGAAGAAGAGGTGGTTGGGGTTTATCCTAATCCCGTATCTGACCATTTGTTTATTGAAAACGCTAACTTGTTTTATTCTGCTTCCGTTTACGACTATAGCGGCAGATTAGTACTGGAACAAAAACTTTCAGGAACCTCCGTTGATGTTAGCAATTTACCTTCCGGCAGTTATACACTACGGCTAATGAATACAAAAGGAAGTGTCAATAAACGTTTCGAGGTAACCCGCTAGGCGAATTACCCCGAAACTTGTTTAGAAAATGAAACTGTATTTTCTAAATACTTACCACTTTCTATATATCCAATCCAAACTTGCGCGAAGTTTCTTTGGCTAACTCATAGCCTGCATCAGCATGGCGAATAACACCCATTGCAGGGTCGTTGTGCAGTACACGTTTTAAGCGGCGGGCCGCATCATCTGTTCCGTCTGCTACTATTACCATACCGGCATGCAAGGAGTAACCCATGCCAACACCACCACCATGATGGAAGCTTACCCAACTGGCTCCGCC
>CAZUHU010000229.1:0-5542 GCA_964620645.1 uncultured Chitinophaga sp. | reverse complement strand
ACTATGGTTCGACAGGCTCACCAACCACGGCGGTAGAGATCGACTCGCTCGTGAAACAGACGCAAGTGCTGAACTCATGGCTCGTATTGCCGCTGCACATCTTTTGCTTTAACTTCGGCGCCACGCACGGCATTCACCACTTCGTCGTGAACCAGCCCTTTTACCTCAGGCAATGGGGCGCCCTGTTTGTCACCAAGGCCCTGCGCCGCTATGGCGTGCGCTTCAATGATTTCGCCAGCATGCGCCGCGCCAACGCGTTTAGCCCTGCCTGACCTATGGCCACCGGGCAAGAGCATGGTGCATTACAGCCGGAAGACGGTTGACAATATATCTAAAAGATATATCTGAAAGATATGAAGCCATTGGTTTTGCTTGTGGCGGTCGGCATAGCCGCTACTTCACTACTCATCTTACCGGGTCTGATTTGGCAGAATGCACCGGTATCGGCCATAGAACGCTTCTGGCGCAGCCAGGCGACCCTCTGGATTGTCGGCCTGCCAGTCCTTGGGCTCTCTTTCGCCTTTTTCAGGACACGCGCCCGCGAGTTCTTACGACTGAACCGTCTTTCCGGCGCAGCCGAACCGTCGGCCATTTTGGGCATACGCGCGAACGAAGACTGGCGCCGGGTCGGCTGGCAGCTGGGCCTCGTGATTGCCGTCGTCACCGCAATCGTGATGTTCGCACCGCTGCCGCTGTCTTCGCTCAAATTCACCACTGCACTGCCCCTGCTGCCGCTCGTGCTGTTCTTTTCCCTGTCGAACGCACTGGGCGAAGAACTGATCTTTCGCCATGCCGTGGTCAGCGCGCTCGAAGACTCGCGCTGGGCAAAGCATTCACCGCTGGTGTCAGCTGCGATCTTCGGCAGCGTGCACTACTTCGGTGCACCGGGGGGATTTCTGGGCGTTCTGATGGCAGGCATACTGGGTTGGGTGCTCGCCAAATCGTTACGCGAAACGCGCGGCCTCTTTTGGGCATGGAGCATCCACTTTGTCCTGGATGTCATCATCATTGGGGCAATTCTTCTGCAAGAGGCAGGCAGGTGATGACCGCAGCGGCGCTTCTGTCTGCAGCCATACACACTGCGATAGCTATTTTCCAGGTGCTGCTGGTCACGGGCAAACCGTGGGGTGAATACGCGTGGGGCGGGCAGCACCGCGGGGTGCTACCCCGACCGCTTCGCTTCGGCAGCGCAGTTTCGGCGGTGGTGCTCCTGGGCTTTGCGCTGATCAATCTGCAGTCCGCTGGTATCACCATGATAACGATGCCCGGCATTGTCGTACTGAGGTTGCAGTGGGCGATCTCGGTCTACGCAGGCCTGGGTACGGTCATGAACGCGATTTCGCGCAGTCGCAGGGAGCGTTTGTTATGGACGCCGGTCTGTGCCGTGCTGCTGGCATTAAACGCGTACCTTTTGTACGCAATGCCGTGCTGACGATAATTCCGGCTGCGAGTCTTCAGACAAAGTAGCGTGGAATCAGGTACACCGACTGCCTGAGCAGGTTCCAGACATGCCGGCGCGTGGCGCGCCGGCGCAGCGGTAAAAGCACCAGCAAAAGAATAAATCCCACAACATAATACGGCCAGTAGATCATTTTCCCCCCTCGCTGCGCGGCTGGTATTTCATTACCAGATCGGCGTCGATCATGCCCGAGCACATCGTCGTCGGTACCCCGCCACCCGGATGCGTCGATGCGCCGACGAGATAAAGCCCCTGGATGCTTTTGGATTTCGCCGACGGCCGGAACATACTCGCATTCGTAAAATCTTGCCTGAGCGCATAAATTGCACCCTCAGGTGAAAGCAGGCGTCGTTCAAAATCGAGCGGTGTCGCGAAATTTCTTCACGTACTTACGAAAGCGTTTCGCGTCTGCCGGTGAAATTTTTCCAATCGCCGCTGCGGTCGCCTCGATATCTGTGGGTATCTGCAGACGCGAGCCATCGGAGAGCATACAGTCATAGACTGGCTCGCACTGCACCAGCTTCACCTCTTTTGCCAGTGTTGTGCCGAGGCGACCAAAGACCTGGTCGATCACGTCGGCATCTTCGATGATCGAGGCGCCCAGATCGAACTTGAAACCCTTGATCTTCGCCGTTGAACAGCAGCCGCCGATGAGCGAGCTCTGTTCGAGCAGCAGCACGTCGTAGCCATTCTTCGCCAGAAGCGCAGCAGCAGTTGTGCCTCCGCAACCTGCGCCGATGACGATCGCGTCGTAGCTGGTCTTTTCCTGAGAGAGCTTTTTAACTGCCTTTGCCATGAGAGCCCCGCCTTCTTAAAATCGATTAGAACATCTCCTAATCGACTATTGCGGACCGTAAAGCTTTTTTGCCTGCAGTGTCGGGAAACTGAAAACTACACCGCCGCAGTGAATGTGTGCGGCGTCAGGCCAGCAGTTCGGCCGCACGTGCCATCTCGGCAGGCAGCGCAGGCAGAACATTGTCAGTCCAGATTTCTGAGCCGAGCACATTGATGACCGGGGCGCTTTCGCCTTTCAGCAGGTGCAGGTGCGCGGCAACGATGTCGTCTTCGGTTGTCATGTGGTACGGGCGCGTGCCGGCGATATTCTGTTTTTCCTGACGCGCGATGTAGTCGAAAAAGAAATCAGAGAATTTCATACCTGACTGTGCATACTCGTCCATGAGCGGTTTCAGGTGCGGCGCGGTTTTCGACATGCGCTGCAGCAGCAGCCCGATGCCGCGCGTCGCCTTGCTGACGAACGAACCGATACGCAGGCACTTGTACTGCCCGGGATTTTCGACCGCAAGTTTTTCGGTCGCGTATTTAACATAGGCCAGCGCGCCGTAAAACGCCAGCAGGTGCGGCTTAAAATAATAAGCCGTGTACGCCACCGTCATTTTCGGGCGGAGTTTTTCTGTCAGCTGAACCATGGGCTGCAGGCAGAACTGCAACGCCGACTCAACCTCGGGCTTAGTCGCCTCTGCAACCGGAGCTCCCACTGAACCGAATGCGGGTGTGTGGAACAAATAATCAAATTGTTCTGTGAGCGCGAGCAAGGGCGCAAGACCGTCGGGCTTATTCATGTCGACCGCGTGAACCGTGTGGTCAGCGCCTGCAACGTCTGCATCTTTTGAACTGCTCGCCCAGATCTCTGACTGCGGGTCAAATTGTCGCACTGCGCGAATGGCACACTGCCCCGCCACCCCGCTGCCGCCGACGATGAGTACTTTCATGCTGCAAGGGCTCAGAGTACGACAGAAACGAAAACCATTTTAAGGTTGAGGGCGCACAGTTTTTGCCCGAAGTATAAAGGGTGAATGCATTAGGTATAATCAGCGGGTTGGCAATCTTCGCTTCAACACTGCTCGCTGCTGAGAACGCAGACGGCGGCAAAAAGAAGAAAACCCCGCATGCGACGATGGTAGTGCGACCTGGACCGCCGGTTAAACCGACAGGGCCGGCAAAACCCGTCGGCAACCAGAAGTCAGACTGGGGAGAAGCGTCGGCGAAAAAGATCGGGACAACGAAAGAGAAATAACGCAGCAGCGATGCCGGGCCGCAGAAGTTTGCTGCGGGTGGCTCAGTTAGCTAGCCCGCGCCCGGGCATGTGGAGCGGGCAGACACGTTAAGAAGGCTACCGGTTTTTCTTCTTACCGTTTGCTGGCTTCGCCTCGGCGGGCTTGACTACTTCAGGCGTTGCAGGTTGTACTTCAGTAGGCGCAGGTTTAGCCTCTGGTGTTTCCGAGCCGCTAAAAATGTAGTTAGCAGAAATCGTTATGTTCGAGCCACTCACAAAGCTGCGTGATAAAACATACGTTGCTGTCGCAGCGCTATCCTCAGGCCTCCCCCTCGAACCAAAGACCTCTACAAGCTGCTGGTGGTATGCTCCGCGCAGAAAGAATTTATCGCCTATGTATATCTTGAGACCGCCACCAGCGATTGCGCCGAGAGAATTATAGCTCAGGTTTGGTGCCGCAACTTTGCCGTCAATCATCACCTCGCCCATAGCTGAGTAGACCACCCCTGCGCTGGCAAAGGGAGCGAGAAAGCCCAGATTGTAAGCAAAATCTACAGTGGTCATCGCTGTCATATTGAACTGCTCAGCATTCGACACCTTGTTTGCGCCGACAGTTACTTCAGAGGTCCCGTCAAAAGTTATTATAGCAGTCGGCGTTATGCTAAAACCCGGCTGGGTCGTTTCGATAGCCGCGAGAATGCCGAACCCCAGTGTCTTGAAATCGCCTGCATATGCACTCTTCGTGGTTGTGAAAGGACTGGCTTTGAGCGTGGACTGTTGGTCAATATCCCATTGCCGTGCCCCCATGTTACCAGCGATACCCAACGCAAGGCGGTCGCCGAAAATGCCCGCGAATATGTTTGTGCTTGTGGCAGACGCCAAAACCAGCGCGCCTAAGAATTTTGCTCTGTTCATTGATTACTCCGTGTTCAGTTTGATGCTAACAGCCTCTTGAGTATACACTTCTCAAAAAACGGCTGGTCACCGTTTTTTTTTTGCAAAATTGTCAATTTATTTCTAGCGAAGAAAGAGCGAAATATTCCGCAAAATCAGCGTCTGTCAGCGGTTCAGCTCTCTGGCCTATCGTATCAGTAGTTGCTGGGCTGCGTCGAAACCCGGCTTCAACTCACCCTTCTCGAGCGCGTGCACCCGCTGAACCATTGCAGCGGTCAGTGGTACTGCAATGCCAGCATCTTTCGCTGCCTCTACAATCGCACCGTGAATCTGGTCGACTTCTGTCTTCACCCCGCGCTCAACGTCCTGTAACATGGAAGTACGAATTTTCGCGTACTTGCGGCCGAGCACGAACAGCACCAGGTGCTGCACTAGTGCGGGTAATTTTGTAAACCGGTAGACAGAGATCGCGCCCGGCATAATTCCCTCTTCAATCTGTAGCGCGCGCATAACGGCAGCAGCCTCTTGAATGAGACCAATGGCCGCGCGGCGCGCCGTGCGTTTGGCAAAGAGCGGGCCGAGCGCCAAACCGGATATCGCTCCCAACCCATTGATCACACTGTTAATCGCCAGCTTGTTCCAGCGAAAGCCGATCGGGTTTTGGGAAATCACCAATGGCAGGTGCGGTTCAAGCCACGCCTTGAACTCTTGCGGCGGGCGGTGCGCGTTCGCCAGGATCAAATGCCCTGGGTTCGACTGAAAATAGCTGCCATCAGGCATCAGCTGCGCGTTATAACCAACAATCCCCGAAATAATATTTTCTTCTTTATAGTTGCGGAGCTCTCGTTCAGGCAAACCATTCTGCAGAAGAACCAAGCGGCCCCCCTTTGCGAGCAGACCCTTCGCCGTCCTGGCAGCCTCTTGCAAATGAGGAGTTTTCATGCCAAAAAACATGTAGTCGAATTTGAGACTGCGCGCTTTTTTCTGCGCCTCGGCCAATGTGAGTACTTCGACCCCCTGGTTGAGCTGGATATGCGTCGTGCTCTTCAGCGTGTAACGAATGCCTTGGGTGATCAGATCGGCCTTGCGCTTTTTGTCGCGCACGAGAATCGTGAATGGTACCTGGTTGAGGTAGAACGCGCGGGCAACCGAGGCGCCGATGGCTCCGGTTCCCA
>CAZUHU010000228.1:0-5544 GCA_964620645.1 uncultured Chitinophaga sp. | reverse complement strand
GCGTACCTCTACTACGACAATGAAGCACGGCAATGGGTGGATGGTACACATATCATTATTCATTAGCAGTCCGCCGTTTCATTTAAATCTTCTTATTTCGCTCAGCAAAACAGGTTTATGAATAAGGAGATGGAAAGAAGTATAGAAGAAGCCTTAAAAGAAGATATAGTTGACTTTAACGGGCGCATACCTACGGGCGACCACACTTCACTGGCCTGCATACCCCATAGTAAAGAGGGCCGTGCTCAATTGCTTTGCAAAGCGGAAGGCGTATTGGCAGGGGTTGAACTTGCGGAAGCTGTTTTTCAAAAGGTAGATGCAGCATTAAAATTTGAGAAGATACTGAGTGACGGTCAGCGCATCAAAAAAGGAGATGTAGCCTTTAAAGTATACGGAGAAGTAAAATCAATTCTGCGCGCGGAGCGGGTGGCTCTGAATTTTATGCAGCGCATGAGTGGCATTGCTACTACCACTTCAAGATTTGTTGAACTAACAGCAGGCACTAAAGCCCGCATTTTAGATACAAGAAAAACCACCCCCACACTTAGACACTTCGAAAAATGGGCCGTTCGTATTGGTGGCGGACATAACCACCGTTTTGGTTTATACGATATGATAATGATTAAAGACAATCATATTGATTTCTGCGGCGGTATTGAACAGGCTATTGATGCAGTAAAGAAATATCAGCAGGCCAACCAATTAAACCTGCAGGTAGAAATTGAAGCGCGAACTATTGAAGATGTGAAGGCAGTAATGCGCATTGGCAACGTTACCCGCATCATGTTCGATAACTTTACTCCTGAGTTAATGAAGGAAGCCGTTGCATTGGTAAACGGCAAATACGAAACCGAAGCAAGTGGCGGCATCAACCTGCAAACTGTGCGTAGCTATGCTGAAACGGGAGTTGATTTTATTTCTGTAGGCGCCTTAACCCACACCTTCAACAGCCTTGATTTAAGCCTTAAGGCATTTTAGAATTTAAGTCTTTTCCATTCGTCCTTATATTTACATCATGCAGGTTCAGGATAAGAAGAAGGTAATGTTCATTATTAATCCCATTTCGGGAGTGTACAAAAAGAAGAATGTGCCCGAAAAAATTGCCCGCTACCTGGATTATGTTCAGTTTGACTACACCATCCGCTTTACACAATATGCAGGGCACGCCAGCTTAATTGCACAGCAGGCGGTTGAAGAGGGATACGACATCTGCGTTGCCATTGGTGGCGATGGCAGCGTTAATGAAGTAGCGCAAAGTCTTATAGGTCCTAATACTGCACTTGGCATTATACCCTATGGTTCAGGCAATGGCTTTGCCACGCACCTGCGCATCCCCCCCCCGCAATGCTGAAAAATCCATAGAAGTTTTAAATACCGGTAAAGCGGTTAAGCTGGATTTGATAAAATCGAACGTTAGGTATGTTGTAAGCAATGCGGGGTTTGGTATAGACTCCTCTGTTGCCAGGCGCTTCCATCACCACACTATACGCGGGTTGGCATCTTATGCCTGGGCGGTTATCAAAGAAATGCTGTTTTACTTCCAGCCCTTTGATGCCAAAGTGGAAATTGACGATGTAATCATTGAACGCAGTTTTTTTCTTTTTACCACCTTTAATGCCAATCAGTATGGCTACGACTTCGGCGTATTTCCATTCACAAGCATGAAGGATGGTGTTATGGACGTAATTGTGCTTAACCGTTTTCCATTATGGAAAATGTTTTACATAGTGGGCTGCCTGATGATGAAACGTGCCGACTTAATTAAAGAAGCTGAATCATACCGCGCAAAAAAAATCACTATTCACGGTTCAAAGAAAATGGTTTACCAGTTTGACGGCGATTCGGTTATTTATCATGATGATGTAACTTTTGAAATAGTGCCGCAGTGCATTAACGTAATTGTTCCTACAGATTTAAATGCTTACTAGCTATGAGCAAGAAAAAAGATAGTAAAGACGGCGTGGTTTACTCCACCAATCCCGACTATAAGTTTGAAACTAACGACGAAACAACTGAGAGTGTTGAGCCCGGTAAACAAACCCTGTATATAGCGCTTGAAAGACTAAAAGGGGGCAAAGTGGCTACTATAGTTGAAAATTTTATTGGCCCCGAAGCGGAACTGGAGGCATTGGGGAAAGAGCTTAAAACCAAATGCGGCACTGGTGGCAGCGTAAAGGATGGAGTTATAATTATACAAGGGGAGCAACGCGAGAAAGTAATTACGCTACTCACAAAAATGGGATATAAAACCAAACGCAAAGGCGGATAGCCCTATTGCTTAATCAGTTTACCCTTACCTATACTTCCCTCCCTTGTTTCTACCAAATAAAAGTAAGTGCCTGCAGATAGGCCAATTAAATTTACCTCGGCCTTTGTCAGTCCACTGCAAGTTATTTGATAAACGTTCCGCCCTTCCAAATCCAGTATCTGGATATAGCTTATCCCCTGGTTCGATTCAACGGTAAATATGTTATTTGAAGGATTAGGATAAACATTCAATAATGGCACAACAGCAGGTTGTTGTATTCCTGATAATAGAGGCGTACAGTTAAAAGAATCCAGTTTTTGAGTGAGGTAATCGTAACGCGCTTGTACAAAAGGTTTTAAACCAAAAGTATTTCCCAGGTCGGTATCAATGTTTGAATCAAATTGATTGTTAGGGAAAAATTTCCGGGGGTCTGCATAGGCGTCTGTTTTAATGCGGTTATGTAGAGAGTCTATTACGTATCCCATGTTAATTGGGTTGAAATAATCATTCAAAGCATTGCAAACACAATTTTGAAACTCATTCCAATAAACGCTATCCTGTGTCAACTTCATGGTAAGTGGCCTGTTAGTTTGAGGGTTGGGCACATAGTTCATGGGCAAGGTTTCCAATTGATTAGTGGGGATGCCGTTTACGAACACGCCAAAAGCTTCGTTCACATCCCAGTTTATCCACTCAAAGCGATTGGAGTCTGTATTATGATAAACGTAATAGTTGTGCCCACTGCCTGTATAAGAATCAAGGTTTACAAAAAGGCTGGTAGTGGCCCAGCTTTTAATAAAGGAGGAGGTATTAAAGGAAGCGTTCAACGAATCGCGGTATTGCTGCCCTGCAGGCGTATTATTGATGTTATCCAAAAGCCATAAAAGGTCACTCCAATCGTTAATATCCTCGTTTGTCTTTAATTCGTAATCGGCATAATAGAGCGTGGGATTAGCTCCCTTCCATCTCAAATCGCCATGCGGGTCGCCTTTAAACAAATTTCCACCCTTATTACCAAAATGCGTTTTTACAAAAGCCTTATCAACCTCTTCTACCAACACGTAAAATCCCCAAAGCTGGTTATTGACATAAACGTTGGCATAATCGGCTCGTGGAGCAGGCAAACCGTAATAGCGTAAAAAATCAAGGCAAATTTTTTCGCGCAGCAAAGTGGGGTCTTTAAACCCGTTGTTAAGGTTTAATTGTTTAAGCCCGTCAATTTCATTGTTGGCCTTAAACTCCTCAAAATCCAGCTTCCAGCTTTTCTTATCAGAACTGTTGTTGTAAGATGAATTGCCCTTGAACTTACAGCCCACACTATCATAGCTAACACCATCGAACTGAACGCTGGTAGCCATAAGGTAGATGTTAGAATCCAACTGGTTGCCTAGGGTATAATATTGCTTAAGCGTATCAAGCCAGGCATTGGTGGCAAAACTTATCCTGATTTCGTGAATCAATTGGCCGGTATTAAAAATATTATCGCCCGCATTTTGACCGAACGAGTTAAACGAGACTAAGCCAACAACAAGCAGTAGTAGAACCTTTTTCATAGGTTGTTTTAACATAGACTTAACAAGGTAACAAAAGTTTATTTTGCTGCATTAAAATGATTACGCTTACATAAGCCATTGGAAACCACAGCAGCAAAGCGGCCACGTGTTTTTCCACAATGCGGTTGAATATTCGTAACAAATCCACGCCGCACAATTGCTATCTTCATGCCGCCTGTTTTTACAGCACAACACCCTAATTTTCACAGTTTATTATGTCCAAGTTTTCGCACCTGCATACGCATACCCAATTCTCTCTACTGGATGGAGCAGCCCCTATTTCATCGCTGTTTAAAAAAGCTGCGGCTGATGGCATGCCGGCCCTGGCCATAACCGACCACGGCAACATGTTCGGGGTATTTGAATTTGTGGCAGAAGCAGGCAAACATAAGTTACCTGATGGCAGCCCAATTAAACCTATTGTAGGCTGCGAGTTTTATTTAGTTGAAGACAGAACGCGTCAAAAATTCACTAAGGAAGAAAAGGACCGCCGTTACCACCAATTGTTGTTGGCTAAAAACGCGGATGGCTACAAGAACCTGGTAAAACTATGTTCCTTGGGTTATATCGAGGGCCTTTACGGCAAGTACCCCCGTATTGATAAAAGCCTTGTTGAAAAATATCATCACAACCTTATAGCCACCACCTGTTGTTTAGGTGCCGAAGTGCCGCAGGCTATTTTAAAAAAAGGCGAAGCCGAAGCCCGTAAAGCCTTTGAATGGTGGTTAAATCTGTTTGGCCGCGAAAACTATTACATTGAGCTACAGCGCCACGGCATGCAGGAGCAGGAAAAGGTTAATGAAGTGCTTAAAGGTTGGGCGAAAGAATACGACGTTAAAATTATCTGTACCAACGATTCGCATTATGTTGATCAACAGGATGCCAACGCGCACGATATTTTGCTGTGCATAAACACCGGCGAGAAGCAGAGCACGCCAATTCTGAAAGAGTTCAGCGATGATGACGTATCAGTTAAAGGTAAGCGCTTTGCTTTTTATAACGACCAGTTCTACTTTAAAACAACGGCTGAAATGAGTAAGCTGTTTGAAGAGGTTCCGGAAGCTATTGATAACACCAATGAGCTTATCGGTAAAATAGACCACCTGAAGTTGAAGCAGGACATTATGCTGCCGAACTTCCCGATACCTTCGGAGTTTAAAATACACCCGGATGACACCCTAAACCAGTGGGAGTATTTGCGTCACCTTACTATGGAAGGTGCCCGCCAACGTTATAAGGACGGCCTCACACCCGAAGTGCAGGAGCGCATAGATTTTGAATTGAACACCATTAAAATAATGGGCTTTGCCGGCTACTTCCTTATCGTAGGCGATTTTATAAAAGCAGGCCGCGACTTAGGAGTAATGGTAGGCCCCGGCCGTGGCTCAGCCGCAGGTAGCGTGGTAGCCTATTGTATTGGCATCACTAATATTGACCCTATCGCTTACAACCTCCTGTTCGAAAGGTTCCTGAACCCTGACCGTAAGAGCATGCCGGATATAGATACCGACTTTGATGATGAGGGCCGCGATAAGGTTATTGACTACGTTGTAAATAAATACACCAAACAGCAGGTAGCCCAAATTGTAACCTACGGCACCATGGCAGCAAAAATGAGCATTAAAGACGTTGCCCGTGTGTTGGATTTGCCGCTAACTGAATCTAACGGCCTGGCTAAGTTGGTGCCTGAAAAACCGGGTATCGCGCTGGACCGTGTATTGCACGCACCAATTGACGGCGATA
>CAZUHU010000227.1:0-5565 GCA_964620645.1 uncultured Chitinophaga sp. | reverse complement strand
ACTAACCTTCAGCGCTTCTCTTCAGTTGCTCGATATAACCGGCACGTAAGATTACGTTTCTTCTTTTCACGCTCTTTTTGGTGAAAGTCTGGCGATCGCGCAGTTCGCGAAGGATGCCGGCTTTCTCATACTTCTTCTTGTACTTCTTAAGGGCCTTATCAATTGAATCCGATTCTCTGGTATCGATGATTAACATGCGTTGTTAAATTTTAGGTCGGCAAAGGTATTAAAACGGGTCGAATTTTCAAACGCTAATCGTACATTTTAAATTTTTAGGTGTTAAAGGGGTAAAAAGCCAGGCGAAAGGGGCTTTTTGCTACTTTGTGAACAGCGATTATAACCGATTAGTGCTTAATGGATAAAAGGACTTGTAACCAATAAAACCATATAAAATGAAAAGGCAATTTTTTACCCTATTCGCAGGGCTGCTTCTGCTGGCTTCCTGCAACCAAACTACCACAACCACCACAGCGGAGGCGCCAAAGGAAGACCCATCAGCCAAGGCGTTGGCGCAATACGATAAAATGACGGAGTTAATGAACAGCGGCAAAGCAGACGAGTTTATCGCCGCCCTGGCCCCGGATGCTGTGGACCACCCACTGGGCTGGCCCGAAATTAAGGGCCGCGACTCCATCGCCCCCATGCTTAAAATGTGGTTCTCCAGCGTTTCGAACGTTAAAATGGAAATACTGCACAAGGCAAGTGATGGAGAGCGCGTATTTGCGCATTACCGCTGCACCGGCGATATGGCTGCCGATGGTATGGGCATGAAAATAAAAGGCGGACACTTTGATTATACCGGTACCGAGATAATGAGCTTTAATAAAGATGGCCTGGCAAATGAACATTGGGATTACCCCGATATGGCCACCTTTGCCGCGCAGGTAGGCATGGATTTGAGCGCTGCAGCACCACCCGCCGAAAAGAAAAAGTGATTCAATAAAAAAGGGGCCTAAGCCCCTTTTTTATTTTTATATGTTACCCTTCATTATTTCGCGGCTTATTACCAGCTTTTGAATTTCTGAAGTGCCCTCACCTATGGTGCACAGCTTGCTATCGCGGTAAAACTTCTCTACCGGAAAATCCTTGGTGTAGCCATAACCGCCAAAAATCTGCACGGCATCGGTAGATACCTGTACGGCTACTTCTGAGGTATAGTATTTGGCAAAAGCTGATTCCTTGGTCATTTTACGGCCTTCGTTTTTCAGGAAGGCAGCCTGCATGGTCAACAGTTCGCCGGCCTCAATACGGGTGGCCATATCCGCCAGTTTAAAGCCTATAGCCTGGAAGTTAGCAATCGGTTGGCCGAATTGCTCGCGCTCCTTGGCATATTTTACTGAAGCTTCGTAAGCGCCTTTGGCAATACCTAAACCTAATGCGGCAATAGAAATACGTCCGCCATCCAATATCTGCATAGCCTGTTGGAAACCGGTTCCTACTTTTTCGATACCGCCGCAAATGTTAGCATCAGGCACAAAACACTCTTCCAATATTACCTGGGCAGTTTCGCTGGCGCGCATACCCAGTTTGTTTTCTTTTTTACCGGCTAACAGGCCCTTTGTGCCGCGCTCAATAATAAAGGCCGTCATACCACGGGTATCGCCTACCTCGCCTGTGCGGGCCATAACAACCACCACATCGCTGCTAATGCCATGGGTAATCCATGTTTTAGTGCCGTTCAAAATATAACCACCATCCACTTTTTTGGCAGTAACCTTCATACGCATAGCATCGCTGCCGGTGTTTGGCTCAGTAAGCGCCCAGGCGCCAATCCATTCGCCGGTGGCCAGCTTAGGCAGGTATTTTTTCTTTTGCTCTTCGGTGCCGTGGTAGTAAATGTGGCCGGTGCAAAGCGAGTTGTGCGCAGCAACACTTAAACCTATTGAACCACACACCTTGGCTATTTCTGACACAACGGTAACGTATTCGAAATACGATAAACCGGCGCCCTTGTATTTCTCAGGAACGAAAACGCCCAGGTAGCCCTGTTCGCCCATTTTGTGGAATAGGTCCTTCGGAAAGTATTGCTCCTCATCCCATTTCATGATGTTCGGGCGTATTTCACGTTCGGCAAAGTCGCGTATGCTTTGCGCTATCATTAGTTGGTTCTCACTGTATTCAAAGTTCATACCTGTAGCGGGTTTTTCGGATGCTGTTGCGCCCATTTGTTTGTTATTTTTTGAGGTGGCGAAGATAGCAAAAAAGCCCCAAGTTGGGTGGGTGGTAAAGGTTTGAATAGCAGGGGTAAAAAAATTAGCGTTCGGCTGTAGTTAAGTACTCATGGTATCGTAACTGTATGCTATTGTTACTGGATTCTTGTGCCGGTCCAATAGCAGCCATTACCACCGCTGGTATGTATAAAGCCGTAAAATACCCGTATACTGTCACCATGGTTATAAGTTATTATATATTTAAAAGAAGGGTCGCCATCATAATAATTCCCATGATAATGGCTGCTCATTTGTGATGAATACATGCCGTAAAAAGTCAGTGAATCTTCTGTAGATATAAAAGTGCCAATGGAGTCAGAAATAATTATTTGTACTGAACGGGGACCATAAACTGTATCCCACGGGGTAATGTTTGGCGGACCATAAAAAAAGCCGGTTTTTACAACATTATAGTTGGCTATAAAAGTGTCGGGCGTTGGTGGAGGAGGTAAGATGTTGTGGTCCAGTTTTTTGCATTGCGGTAGTAAAAGCAAAATAAGGCTGAACAAGGATAAACTGTAAAGCGCAACAGTTTTTGTGTGGAGTAAGGCTTTCATAGTCCCCTAAAAATAAGGTATTTCTTCAATACCTCATCAGGCTCACAATATTTTGAGAGTAAGGCAGTATTTTATCGCGGCCTTTCAGAAAATCCAGCTCGGCGATAAATGAAAAACCTGCCACATGTCCGCCTTCTGCTTTTACCAGTTCAGCAGCAGCCATAGCGGTGCCGCCGGTAGCCAGCAGGTCATCATGTATCATAATGTTCCAGCTTGGTTTAACCACATCCGTATGTATTTCAAGGGTAGCTGAACCATACTCCAAATCGTAAGAGAAGCTGCGCGTTTTTGCAGGAAGTTTGCCCGCCTTGCGTACCGGAAATAAAGGCACGTTTAGTTTATTGGCTATGAGAATACCGATAAAAAAACCGCGGCTTTCGATAGCGCATATGGCATCAATCTTTCCGTGGTTATGCAAAAAGGTATTAATGATGTTTTCTGCAATTTCATCGCACAGTTTGGCATCTAAAAATATAGGGGTAATATCTTTAAACTGTATTCCGGGTTTCGGAAAGTCGGGCACCGTGCGGATGGCGACGTCTAATCTTTGTTCAATGTTCATTTATTATAGTAATTAGCAGTTTGCAATGGGCAACTTGCAAAGGTTAGTGAATTATTTTTCGTTGTGTCCTATTTTTCTGGATGTTTCAACATGCTATCAACTACAACTATTCCAGTTCTCTCTTCCAAAAGAAATAAACCGGCACACCAAGTAACACTATGCCCAAGCCCACAAAGGCATAAAAGGGTTTCATGTAAAGCAGATTTACGCAAAAGGCTATTGCAAACAGAATGTATATTGCGGGAATAACAGGATAACCGAAAGCTTTATAAGGGCGTGGTGTATCTGGTTGTTTTTTGCGAAGGATAAAAATGCCTGCAACGGTAAAGATGTAGAACAGCATTACCGCAAACA
This sequence comes from uncultured Chitinophaga sp., assembly GCA_964620645.1. Classification (GTDB taxonomy): domain Bacteria; phylum Bacteroidota; class Bacteroidia; order Chitinophagales; family LD1; genus Bog-950. Next base: position 1,882 of record CAZUHU010000227.1, on the reverse strand, counting down.
TTACAAAATCAAGCAGGTTGCCATACTGGCCTGAAAGGCATAGGAGAGAAGCCCACACAAACTGCACCCAAAGCGCAAAACCCGGCACGCCGTATTTGTTGTTGTGTTTCATTTTATCAAAGAACAAGCCATCCTTAGCCATGCTTTGGTAAACACGCACGCTGGCTAATACAATACCGTTGTTGCAACCAAAGGTGGAAATCATAATCAGCACAGCCATTATGTAAGCGGCCTTATCGCTGAATATCATGGTTGCTGCAGCAGTACCTACGCGGTCGTTTAAAGGAAACTGTAAGCCGCGGCTCATTACATCAGTACCCGTAGGGCTGCCGAAAAACGGCAGCAGTTTTAGGTAGGCAATGTTGGCCAACAGGTAAAGCAGTGTTACCACAAAAGTGCCTATAAGCAGAGAGCGGGGGATGTTCTTCTTCGGCTCATCAATTTCGCCGGCAATAAAGGTTACGTTGTTCCAGGCATCGCTGCTAAAAAGCGAACCAACTAATGCAACACCCATTGCCGTTACCAATCCAAAGCTCGTTAGCGGGTTATTACTCCAACTACCGTCCTCATTTTGTGTGGTAGTGCTGTGGTCCCAAAAGTGCGCCATGTTGTTATTCCAAACATCGGTATTGGCAAAAAAGAAAATGCCCAATACAATAATGCCGAACAGCGCTATCAACTTGGTTGAGGTAAAAAAGCGGTTGATTAGTTTGCCATAGTTAATGCCGCGTGCATTAATTATGGTGAGCAGCAATACGGAAAGTATGGCCAGTATTTGCGCTGCAGAAATTTTGAAGCTGCCCAGTGTAAGCAGTATATTTTTTTCGCTGAAAGGTTCATACAATACGCCGGTAAACTTGGCAAAGGCTACCGCTACTGCTGCTATAGTGCCGCTTTGCACAACGGCAAACAAACTCCAGCCATATAGGAAACCGGTTAAGGGATTGTAGGCCTCCTTTAAATAAACGTATTGCCCACCGGCTTGCGGAAACATGCCGGCCAGTTCTCCATAACTAAGGGCGGCAAACACCGTCATTAATCCTGAAATTACCCAGGCCAGTAACAGCCAACCGGGCCCGCCAAGGGTGCGGCTTATATCGGCACTAACAATAAAAATACCGGAACCAATCATGCCGCTGGTAACTATAAGCGCGGCATCTACCAGTTTAAGAGGTTTGTGTTGTGCCATAGGGCCTATTTGTGGCCTTCAAGCCGTTTAACGCTATACAGGAAGAAAATAATAAAGCCTATGCCCATCCACACAATCAAACGAATCCAGGTATCTAAAGGCAGGAAGGCCATCATACCAAAGCAGGTTAGTATGCCCAGTATAGGTACTATTGGCACCAGCGGTGTTCTGAATCCGCGCGGTGCATCGGGCATGGTTTTGCGCATAATTAAAACGCCAACGCATACCAAAATAAAGGCAAGTAAAGTGCCGATGCTGGTCATTTCGCCCACTATTGAGCCCGGCACAAAAGCAGCAAATAAGCTAACAAACAGGCACATTAACAGGTTCGATTTCCAGGGCGTTTTAAAGGTAGGATGCACCTCGCTAAAGAAGGAAGGTAACAGCTTATCTTTTGACATGGAGAAGAAAACACGCGATTGGCCCATAAGCATTACCAATATAACGGATGAGTAACCTGCAAGTATGGCTACTATAATGCCCTGCTTTAACCAGGCGTATGGCGTATGATTAAGCGCTGTAGCCACCGGAGCGAGTTTATCAGTAGGGTCAGCTTTGAACTCGGTATAGTTAGCCATGCCGGTCATAACATGCGCAAACAGAATGTATAAAACTGTGCAAATAACCAGCGATACCAGTATGCCTATAGGCATATCCTTCTTGGGGTTTTTGGCTTCCTGTGCCGCGGTAGAT
>CAZUHU010000226.1:0-5572 GCA_964620645.1 uncultured Chitinophaga sp. | reverse complement strand
AAAGGTCATCAAATAAGCTGTTTATGGAAACAAGGGAAACATGCGGTGCGGCAATATCCCACAGATATTTTTTCCAGAAGGTACTGCCCGGCGAAAGGCTTCGGCCTGCGTTTTTATAAAGATTACGCTCGAAAATGTGTCGGTTCCACCTTCGCATGGGGGTGGTGCCCGTAATAACGTTAAATCCATTGGCGCTGCGCAGGGTTTGGATACCTGTAAGCCAGTTTATATCCGGATACCTGCGGAAGATGCCGTTTACTTCCTTAAAACTATTATCAAAAAACTCATCCCCACTTCTAACCATTACATAATAACAATTCTCCTTCTGCCGTTCCATTACTTTACAGAAATTGCATAACAGGTCTTCCTTGTTTTTTGAAAGCAATACCGAAGTGTTTCCTGCTTCAAATTCAAGCAGTTCATCGCTTTGAGCCAATACAGATATGTGGTATTGCGATTCGGGGTAACTTTGTTTGCGGATGGAGTTAATGGTGTCGGAGGTGTCTTTAACGGAGCTATTGGCTAAAATTATTACTTCGATATTAGGGAACTCGGTGCTTAACTTAAACTGAGCCAGAAACTCATCGCACCATTGCTTCCACGAAGCCCGGGTTTTCTCATAAGCTACTTTATCGGATTCTGACTGTTGAAGACGGTGAAAAAGATTGGGGTAAATAGACTTTGCCGAAACGTAATAGTCAATAAGTTCAGGTGTTTGGCTGGTAAACTTCTGCGTTGGGGCTAAACTGTAGAATGACCCGGCAGATCTATACCGGATGTTTTGGACTGCGCTTATGAGGTCGTTACCAAAAGTTGCTATTGGCTCCTCACATTGTTTTGAGGAGAGCAAATAGGGACGACTGATGTCTTCCAGTTTCTTAGTTCCGTATAAGTCGCATTCAAAATCGTAGGCACTTAAATCCGGGAGAAGCGTTTTTAAAGAATCAGGAGCAATTTCAAAGCTGCAATCGTATATAGATTGTGATTCGCTAAAGCGATTAAAAGTCCAGGAACGTTCGGCATCCGCAAGCTCAACCTGAAACAATCCCCTTTGGACAGAGTTAACGCCGGGCTCGCTAAAATTTGTTGATAGAGAAACACGGGGGTAAACGAAAAACAGATTGTTTTCAATCATGTACTGCACAAAGTGCTTTTTCCATGAGCTTTGTGACCATTGTTGAATATACTCGGGAAGGTTAGAGGCTGCGCGGTTGTTGTTTTTGGAGTACCATTGATTAAACGTCCGCCACTGCACTTTTGTAAATGCCTGACCCCACGAAGACGGCAACTGCATAAAATACATGTCATTGCCATCGTCAACACAGAAAAACGGCCTGAAGCCACTTTCTGTAACACGATAAGAGTAAAGTGAGATGCCGGCAATCAGGGGGTCGTTTGAATAGTAGCTAAGCGCCCTTGTTGCATAACTATAAAAGTAAGGTGAAACTATGAGGTCGTCTTCCAGTAATATTACAGCGCCATATTTTTCACTAAGCGCTCCGCAGCTAAGCACATGTTTTTTTAGCCCCAACCTTTGCTCATGTAGTATTACCTCTTTGGCCCCGTGTGGCCAGTTAAACTGTTCAGCCACCTCCTTAACGCTGTTGTTGTCGCTTTTGTCTATACTAATAACAAGAGTTATGTTGTTTGTAGGGTAATTCGCACGCGCTAAAGAGGATAGTAAGCGTTGGAGGCAGGCGTCCCTGTTATAGGCAATTACGATAATAGCCGGCTCGGTTTCCATAAAAAATTTTAAGCCTCTTCATAGCTAAACAGCTTGCCATAAAGCTGTTTTAGCTGTGTTATAACAATGGAATTTTCTTTGATATGTACAATTCGACCTGCCTTTGCCAGTTGAATTGCCAGCGCCAGCTGTTGAGATTCCTCAAGAATTGTTGTTCCTTTTTTATAGGCAACGCTGTCAAAAACTATTTTTTGCGCAGGGTCTGTGTTGTTTAAATAGTGGTTTAACTGAAACTGCAAATGAGCCTTGTTTATTTTATCTGTGGCCTCACTTAATGGTAATTCCATATTCAGCTTTTTAGCAGCCAATATCAGAGCCCGATTATCGCGCGGGAAACAAGGACCCCCAAAACCAAAGCCATAGTTCAGGTATTTGCTTCCAATTCTTGAATCGGCGCCAATGGCTGCCAGAATTTTTTGTTCGTCGGCCCCGGCTGTTTTGGCCATATCACCAATAGAGTTGGCGAAAGATATTTTCATGGTGAGGTAACAGTTGGTAGCCAATTTGCATATTTCGGCACTTAAAGAATCCATTCTGCAAATGGTTGGCGTACTGCGGCAAAGTTTTTTATAAATGCCTTCAATAGTATCTCCTATGGCTTCGTCTGCCTCACCAATTAAAACCTGGTCAGCATACAACTGGTCGCGAATGATGCTGCCTTGGGCTATAAACTCGGGGTTATAGCTTACGGTGTAGTTATAGGGCCTAAGTGTTTCTGCTAATTGAGAGCAGTAGCCGGGCATTACGGTGCACCCAATCACAATGTCAATCCGCTCATCCCTTCTGCCAAAGTTGATAAGGGCGCCGGCAATTCGTTCTATTTGCGAGTGGTCGTAGGATCCATCCGGTTTTGAAGGGGTTGCCACCATTATAAAAAGCAACTTACAGTCGTCTTTTAATACCTCCGCAATATGAGTGGTAGCCGAAAAGTTTTTGCTTTTACCTAATAGGGCAGAAACTTCCGGCTCAGGACTGGTAAATGTTTTATCATTAAGGCTTTTAACGTATTTGTCGGATATATCAACCCCACAAACTTCGTAACCAGCCTGCTCGAGATTAAGCGAAAAGCAAAGGCCCAAACGGCCCACACCTAATACAGCTATTTTCATGTTAAGATTCCGCGAAATTAACTATTCAGAAAGGATTAAAAACAAACTCGCGGAATTGATGATTGGCAAAGCCCCAGTCGGGCTTATTGAAATCGTAACGCAGTTTCTCTTCTATCAGCTTTTTGCCGGCTTCGTTTACAATATCCCAGCCAATACCAGGGCGGTTATTGATAAAACTAATCTTTTCAATAGCGCTTAACGACTCCCATCCATTATAATGGTCTATATGAAAAGTGCATGCCTCGGTAGGAAACAGGTGTTGTTGGTACCCCCTTGCGGTAGCGGCAATTACCCCCATGCTATCAATGTGAATTGAATAAAGGTCCAGTTCCGGGTAACCTTGTATGTCCACCCAGGCATCTTTGTGCATCAGGGTAAAATCACCACAGGCGTTGGTGTCTAAGTTCATCATTAACAAATCCACGGGCTTCATGGTGGCTTTTCTCAATCTGCTCATCAGGTAATTCAACGTTTTTGCTACGGTAGAGAAAAAGTAAATCCAGCCCGGCCAGTTTAAAAGATATAGGTAATCGGGATCACGGCCCAACTGCCTCATAATGCGGGTTCGGGCAAGCGCAAGCTGCTGTTGTGTGTCAAGGGTTTCGTCAATTTGTTCGGGGATGTCGGACCTGTTAGCGCGGTAAAAGCACTTTTTATCAAGGTTTTTGGCCGCCAGAATTTCCATCAACTCGTTAGAGAAAAGGAGGTCTACATTGGAGCAGAGGATAAAATCTGCCGCTGCCCGCCGTATGCCTACGTTTTTAGCAATCATTTGATACAGCGGCATGGTATGGGCAAACCTATATTGGGTATGTATTTCGGTGGGCACAACAATGTACCTAAGTGAAAGAAAATCGCCCTCCTTTGGTTGCGGCAATATTTCGTGCAGATAGGGTTTTTCCTGTGGGGGGTTCCACTCCACTACAATCAACTCAATATGTAATTTGTAACGATTAGCCTGGTCAATTAATCCGCGAATAAAAATACGCTGCCGCTTATCCATGTCTCCGCCATGGTTATCGTTTCTTGAACTAACAATTATGCTTAGGTAAGGCTTCATTGGGTAATCTCAATTTCTTCAAATGGTTCATTCGCAAATCCCCAGTTTTCATCGTTGTATATAATGGGCCTACCGTCCTTTTCCATTTTCCGGCTATCGTCCTCAAACTGACGAAACATAGCAAATATATCGGGCTGGCTGTTATCTGCCACAAATCTTCTTTCATGATCCTGGTGGTATACCGGTGGAAAGAAAACCTGTTCCTTTAAACCGCTGTAAAAAGCCATGGCAACGGCAATGGCGTCGGTATGCATAGATAGGTAGGTGTTTTGAGGATGCCCGTGCAGCTTATACCAGGCTTCCTTACCCATGAGCATAAAATCGCCACTGCAATTGCTGTGGAACTTGAAGGACATATTATCATAGGTTACAGGAATTAATTTTTCGTTCGCGAATTTTTCGTTGTCAAGCAACCAAAATTCGTAATCAAGTTTTTTACGGTTTTTGCGCTCAAGCCACCACAGTTGAATTGGCCAAAAGAAACCCATCTGTAACGGCCACATAAAGCCTTTCATAAATATCCTAAACACTTTACTGCGCACTTTTGTCAGGTCAGTAGCAGGGTTAACCAGCCGCAAATCGTTTTTGTAATCGCAACGATTAGCCCTGTAATAGGAATCGCTCTTCAATTTTTTATCGGCAATAAAGCGAATAATAGCGGGATCAATTAAAATATCCGGGTTGGCCGATAGGATGAATTTGCCCTTTGCCCTGCGGATACCAATGTTTTTAGCTACATATTCATACAAAGGAACTGTCTTTCTTATTGAACCGTCAGAAATTTTTTGGTGAAACTCAACCGGCACCGTGATAAGACGAAAGCGAACAAAAGCAGATTTCGGAAATTTAAGGGCATCAGCCAGCTGAGGTCGGTCCTTAACAGGATTGTAGTTTACTATAAGGAACTCAGCAGACAGTCTATACTTATCGGCATAATATGTAAACCATGTTAAACAGTTCTGAAGTCGCAACTCAAAGTCCCCACCGTAGTTATCGTTACGAGCTGCTACAACAACCGATAAATAAGGCAAAGACTCACTCATATTTGTTATCTATGGCTCAGAATTAAACAGACAAGTATAACTTAAGCGCGGCATTTTACTAAACCGACCAACACGGCAGGCAGTATTGAATTATGTCAGGAAGAAAGTCAACCCTTTATAATGCATTACTTTTTGTGTTGTCGGTCATCGTTTCAATGGTTGTTTTTGAATTTGTTGCGCGTAAATGGTTGCACTTAGGTAACGACTACCCTAACTCTTCTGTTTGGTATAAGGAAAAATGGCTGGAGAACCATGAAAACCCCGACCCGACCCTGACAGGCTACTGTATAGACCGATATGACAGTTTACTTGGGTGGACATTGAAAGAAAACCTTCGTAATGCAGAGGTTTATGGATGGAAGGTGAGTAGTAATTCCAAAGGATGCCGCGGGATTGAAGAGCACACCTATGCAAAGGGTAAGCGGCTCCGCATATTGGCCATTGGTGACTCCTTTACTTTTGGGGAGTGCGTTAATGACAGCGAAACATTTCCGCATTATCTTTCTATAGCAATGGATAGCGCTGAGGTTATTAACTTAGCTGTGCATGGCTACGGCCAGGATCAAATACTTTTACGATTGGAAAGCGAGGGTGTTAAATACCATCCGGATATCGT
>CAZUHU010000225.1:0-5591 GCA_964620645.1 uncultured Chitinophaga sp. | reverse complement strand
TTTTTAAATTAGCGCTACAATAACCCCTGAAATGAAGAAACTCTTTACCCTCAGCTTGCTTATCTCCTTTTCACTACTGTCGTTTGCCCAGATTGTGCTTACCAGCAGTAACATGCCTACCGCAGGATGGAGCCAACGCGTTGCCAAAGACACCTTGCCCATGCCAACCATTAACTGGGGCAATAAAGGCGCCAACCAACTTTACGACTTCAGCAACCTGCAGGTATTTAAATACGACACCACTAACTACTTAACACCAACCGGCACGCAGCAAACCAATTTCCCGGGCTGCGATTTGGCTATAACCTCCGACGGCACTAACTTTCTTTATACCAAAACCACCACTGACTCATTAGTATGGGTTGGCTTAGAGGGTGTGCTTAGCGGTGTGCCGGCCTCAGCGGTGTTCTCGCCCAAAAACAAAATAGCCAAGTTCCCTACACAATATGGAAATACGTTCCCCGGTAGCTGGGGTTTTCAAACTACTGTACCGGGCAGCGCTGTTAACCAACCGGTTTACCAGGTGCGCGTAACTTTTACCGCTACCTTTAATGATACTATTGATGGATGGGGCAGGTTGAAAACACCTGTTGGCTCCTACAAATGCTTGCGCCAAAACCGTAAGGAGTTCTCTCATACTGTAATCGAGTTTAAGCTGTTTTCATTCAGCCCATGGTCAACTGCCTCCGATACGCGCGATACTACTTTGCGTTATGGCTATTATACCCGCGAAGCCAAAGGCGGGCACATGACCTTTGAATTCGATTCACTGGACAATGTTATATCCGCTACTTACTCTATGGTGCCGCCAACGGCGCCTATTGCTGATTTTACATGGAGCAATGTGAGTGGTGGGTTGGTAAGCTTTACCGATAATAGTGACAACTACCCCGATAGCTGGAGTTGGACTTTTGGCGATGGTGGCACCTCAACCCTTCAAAATCCTAACCATACCTATACTGCAAATGGCAATTACAATGTTTGCTTAACTGCTACCAATGCAGGCGGCAGCAACCAGATATGTAAAACTGTTACGGTAAGCGGTATTACAGCAGCTAACAACGCACCCGTGGCTTTTGATGACACATTAAGTATAGTGGCGGGTAACCAGCAAATAATTCATGTAGCCGGTAACGATATTGACCCCGATGGCGATAATATTTGTGTAGATAGTGTTTGGGGTTCGCCTTATGCCACTGAATATATAGGCGGCAGCTGCGATATGATCTTGTATGCGCCCGATACATCTTTTGCAGGATCAGACACCTGCTATTATTTGATTTGTGATGACGGCACCCCGGTTAAATGCGATACGGGTATGGTGGTGTTTACCGTGCAGGGTATTAACCATGCCCCTAATGCAGTTAATGATGCCAATACTACTTTACAACCGGGCGCCGGATATTTTAATGTTGGCACAAACGATAGCGACCCTGATGGCGATAACTTCTGCCTGACACTTGTATATGGCTCAGCGGCCTTCAGCATAGCGCCTACAGGCAACTGCACAACTATTGCCTTTGCGCCTGATAGCACTTTTACCGGTAATGACACCTGCTGGTATGTTATATGCGATAACGGTGCGCCTCAATTATGCGATACAGCTATGTATGTAGTTACTGTAAATGCCAACCCGGCACTGCTGCCGGTGGCAAGTTTTTATTGGCATCCAACTTCACTGGATCCTTGTAGTGCCGTGGACTTAATTTCAACTTCACTTGGGGCGGATAGTTCATTTTGGAATGTTAGAGATCTATTATCATCCTTTACCAGTTCCGGAACTGGTGACAGTATAACTTTACCTGTTAATGGAGGTATATCATTCGGCAGCGTTAATGGAGAAGTATGTTTAACCGTTAAAAATAAGTTTGGTAGCAGCACAAAATGCGACACTATGGAAGCTTGGTGCGAAGGCATTAATGATTCCCCTCTTACTGGCATTCGTTTCTATCCAACCCCAGCAAACACGCACATCACCATTGACATGCGTAATAACACTGAAAACTTAAGCACTAACTACAGCTCAATTTATATTTACAATGCACTAGGCCAATTGGTAATGCAACTAAGCCCGCAGGGTAAATTAATTACTATAAATGTAAGTGGGTTGCCTCAAGGTATTTATACGGCAAGCATTGCAGATAAAAATGAAAGCCGAAGAAGCTTAGGGCGATTTACTGTAAACAGATAAAACAAAAAAGCCCCTGTAAGTTCAGGGGCTTTTTTGTTTTATCTGCTTTTACAAAGCAGTAACTATAAACTCCGTTCTGCGGTTTTTGGCTCTTCCTTCGGGGGTATCATTTGTAGCTACAGGCTTGCTGCTGGCATAGCCTTTATAACTTAAACGGGCTTCGTCAATCCCTTCGCCTAACAGGTAGCTGAATACGCTTTTTGCACGGTTTTCTGACAAGGTTTTATTCTTTTCATCGGTACCCGAGTTATCAGTATGGCCTCCAATCTCAATTTTCAAAGCGGGATTCTTTTCCATTAGTTTTTTAATAACGCCAAGTTCAGCCTTCGACTCTGGTTTTAAATCAAACTTGTCGCTTTCAAAAAACACATTGTTCAACACAACCGTTTCGCCCACTTTTAATTTCTTTAAAGGGATACTGAACTCGTATGGCTTGTTGTTCTCCACTTCCTTTAAGGAAATATTAGCTGAGTAAAACAGGTAACCATCCTTTTGAACCATAATACCGTAATTACGGCCTGCGGGCAACGTATTCAAAAACGTGCCGTTTACTTTATCCGAAGAAAAAGAAGAATAGAGCTTGCCTGTTTCCAAATCGTAAACCTGTACATTGGCATAAACAGCATCCTTAGTTTCGCTGTCGTACACATTACCCTTTATATAACTGGTATAAGTTGGCTTAACGGTTGAAGGCATTTCGAAACTGTAGAGATCCATTTGCCCGTAGGAATCTTTTTGTTCAGATGCATAATACGCCTGGCTACCGTCAGTGCTTACAAAAATCCCTATTTCGTCGCCTGCAGTGTTTATAGGGTAACCTAAATTTACAGGCGTGCCCCATGTGCCATCAGCCTGCTTGTGGCTCACGTAGGTATCGTAACCGCCCATGCCCGGCCAACCTGTTGATGAAAAGTAAAGCGTTTGCCCGTCAGGATGAATGAACGGCCGCATCTCATCGTACATGGTGTTTATACTGCTGCCAAGATTTTGCGGCTTGCCCCAGGTGCCGTCGTCGTTAAGGTTGCTTACCCAAATATCGGCACCGCCTTTGCCATTGGCTTGTACGGATGAGAAATACAAAGAACGTCCATCAGCAGAAATACAGGGTTGAGCATCCCACCCCGGCGTATTTACCGGCATACCCATATTATTGGGCTTTTCCCACTGGTCGCCCACTTTACGGCTCATATAAATATCGGCACGGCCCACACCATCTCTACGGTCGGCTGAAGTAAAAAACAGGTATTTACCACTTGGCGATATACTTTGTGCACCTTCAATAAACTGCTCGGTATTTATTACCTCGCCTACATTATTGGCTTTTGAAAAACCGGCTAAAGTTGAAATGGCAAAGTAAATATCTTCGTCCTGGTATAACCCCTCGCCTATGTGTCGGGTAAAATACAAATAGCGGCCATCGGCAGTCATGGTAGGCATGCTTTCGTCATCGGGCGTATTAACACCGGGGCCAAGATTCACCGGCTTAAAATCAACAGGGTGCTTCATCGCCTCTTCAGCAAAGTCGCAATCCTTAAGCATTTTGTCGCTCAATATTTTTTGCTGCGCTACCTGCCTTTCGGTTTGTTGGTAGGCCTGCAGGTGCGTGCGCGCTTTACCATACTCACCAATATTCATGTAGCAACTGCCCAGGCGAAAGTCAATATCGGCTAAGTAATCCGCCTTCAGCAACTTTACTTTTTCGTAGGCCTCAATGGCTAAAGGGAACTTGCGGCGGTATTCTGAATTGATTTGCCCCAACATTATCCACGCATCAATAAAATTGTCCTTCTCCTTTATGGCTAAACGGAAAATGGAATCTGCCGCATCCAGCTTACCGAAAGCAAAGTCATGGTCGGCCATATCAAAATACATTTTAGCATCGCCTTTTGCATCGTCCTTGGTGGTAATGGTTTTAAATTGTGCTTTAGCGCTTACAACGGCAAAAACGGCAGTAGCTAAAATCAATTTCCTCATTCTTGGGTTCAGTTTTTGGGGTGTTATATAATGGGCTACGGTATGTTCATGTATTTGTGTATCTGTAGCGATACTTCCCACTGCTGGTTCTCTTTCACATATTCAATTATCATCGGCAGCACTTCATCTTCACGGCTCCATTCCGGCTGTAAAAACAGTTTGCATTCTTTACTCACTTTAGCAGCGTTCTCCTCAGCAAAGCGGATATCATTTCTATGAAAGATAACCGCCTTCAATTCATGCGCTGCATTCAAACACTCTGCAAGAGGTAACTTAAACCGCTTGGGTGATATGCAAATCCAATCCCAAAAACCACTCAAAGGATATGCCCCGGAGGTTTCTACGTGGGTTCTTATGTTTTTTTCACGAATGGCGGTGGTTAAAGCGGTAAGGTCGTGCATAAAAGGCTCGCCACCGGTTATAACGCAAACTTTTGCACCTGATTGAGCAATGGTTTCGGCTATCTCTGCCACACTCATTTTTTTGTGGGCATCAGCCAGCCAGCTTTCCTTCACATCGCACCAGGGGCAACCAACGTCGCAGCCCCCTAAACGAAGGAAGTAGGCTGCCCTACCCTGGTAATAGCCCTCGCCCTGAATGGTATAAAAATGCTCCATTACAGGCAAAAGTTGCTCTTGTCCGCCCGCATTCATGTGTGCAAATTGAAAAGTTTGACCTGATTGATGATGCAAGAATATCAACAAATACGGTAGGTTGTTTCAATTTAGTACAGTGGGTGGTGCATTTAGTTAAGGGAGGTTTTGCGGTAAAGTAACAGGGTGATCACCATTAGCATAAAGCTGATGGCTGATTAAACCGGGGTTTTATACATTCGCCCGATGGCAGAGCGCAAACCAAGCATTGTTAAGGCTATTTTAAAGCGTTTTTTATACCCGCAGCATTTGGCCAGGGTTATCAGCCTGCAGCGCAACCGCAAGAAGATACAGCGGGTTTACGACGATGCCCAATTGAAACTATACCACCAGCTTTTACCCGGCGACTTTTTGCACTACGGTTACTTTGATGACCCTGCTACTGCACCGGGCGACATGAGCCTGAATATGATTTACAAGGCACAGGAACGTTATGCTGAAAAGCTGCTTGAACTGGTTGCCGACACCCAAAGCCCTGTTTTAGATATAGGTTGTGGAATGGGCGGTATGCTGGGTATGATGAACAAGCGGGGGTGGAACAGCACCGGACTTACGCCTGATAAGAACCAATGCAGGCACATAAGGGAGAAATACCCTAACCCGCTTATCGAGTCTAAGTTTGAAGATATTGATGCCGCGAAGTTTGAAGGGCATTTCGGAACATTGATAACCTCTGAATCTTTCCAGTATTTAAAAACGGATGTTGCCCTGCCGTTAATGCGCCGATTGCTGAAACCGGGAGGCCGATGGGTGGCATGCGATTATTTTAGGAC
>CAZUHU010000224.1:0-5631 GCA_964620645.1 uncultured Chitinophaga sp. | reverse complement strand
TGCACATAGTGCGCCACTTTTAGTGCGCGTAAGGAATCTTCGCAAAAGCTGTAGCCAAAGCCGCCGCCTGCAGAGTGGCCCACCAAATCTACCTGTGTGGCGCCGGTGCGGGCCAGCACGGTATCAATAAAGGTATTAAGGGCATTTACATCGTTACCGCCGCTAAGGGTGTTCCAATCATAGGCGTAAAGGAGGTTATCGCAATAGCCATTGGTGTTAAAGCGCATAACCTGGTTGGCCCAGGTATCGCCACTGGCTAAAAAGCCATGCAGAAAAATAACCGGGTGCAGTGTTTTGCAGTGGTCTTCAGGATTAGGAGTGGTGTCCTTATCCTTATGGCAAGAGGAAATAAACAAAACGGAAAAAAACAAGACAAAAAGGCGAAGAGGTTGGTTCATAGCCGGTAGGTTTTTGGGGTTAGGGATTACTAATATATAAACAAATACGCTTAGTAGAAGTTTATATAGGTAGCCCTGTCAGTCTTCGACAGGCTCAGACTGACATGACATTGCCGGTCTTCGACATGCTCAGACTGACATGACATTGCCGGTCTTCGACATGCTCAGACTGACATGAAACCTGTAGGGCTCACCAATGCCTTTTCTGGTGTTTATCTAGAATGTAAAAGCAGGTGCTTTCCGGTATGCCGTAGTTGGCTTCTATTTGCCAAACGGCGGCGGTTTTGCTTATGCCACGGCACTGCTGCATTTTCTGAATCTCACTAATTACAAAGCCGATTTTTACCTCATCCTTAGGGAGGATGTGTTTGCTGATGAGCCATTGCAATAGCAGGTGAGAGTCGGGCTCTTCGTTTTGCAGTTTGCACCAGGCCTCGAAACGCTCCAGGGTGTTGTCAATGAATTTGCGTTCTATTTCGGTTTGCATTGAGAGGTTTTAAGTTCTAGGTGAAGGTTTAGGTTATAGGTTTTAAGTTGTAGGTAGTAATTGGTGAATGGTTGGTTTGACCCCCTCCAGGCGAGGCAAGCTCGCCTTCGTCCCCCTGTCCCGAAGCTTCGGGAGGGGGACAAAACCCCGGTTCAGCCTTTACTGCATAAGCATTGGTGTTACCTGTTCTGATTACGTTTAGGGTTTATCGGTCCAATGAGTAACGATTGTTTTGAAGCGGCTTATTACAAGGGCGCGGCACATATCGCAGCCGAGGTGTTTTTTTTCGCCCTCTCCGTTTATGTATTGGTTGTAGAGGTGAAACAGTTCCGACAAGGCGCTGTGGTTTCCTGCAAGCGCTTCAGGGAAAAGGTTATCGATAATATGTATGCGTTCCTGTAAGGGGATTTGTTCTGCCGAGCGCAGGATGTGGTTCATACTTTAAAGGTTTTAGGTTGTAAGTTTTAAGTAGTAAGCTACAGGCTGCGTTTAGAATAAACCCACAGTGCGGACTTCTTTGGCTTTGTTCTGCACGTCAGTAACCTGGTCAACCGGTACGGCGATTTTCATTTCATCTATACGTCGGTTGGTGGCGTCAATGTATTCGCGCAGGCTGGTTTGGTTTTTGTTTACATCGGCAATCAACTTTACTACTACAGGATCGGAACCGGAGGATGTAACCACCGGCGGCTGCATTGGGTTACCCATTGCGTTATCCAAATTGCCACCTGAAGCCAATACACCGCCCATGCTATAGCCAAAGCTGCGGCCACCGGCGTAACTATTTACCAGGCTACCCACAATGCCCGCTAAAGGATGGCCTACGTTGTTATGTGTTGCCAGCGCAATGTTGCGCAGAACGGGGTCCTGTGCAACGCGTTTAGTAAAAATATATCGTTCATTACCGTTATGTGTTTTTAACTCGCCGCCTTCGGCCTCGTACCAGTTGCCGCGGTAGTTAAAGCGCACACCGCCACCCGCATGGCTTGGGCCGGTAATCATGCCTGCGCCGGCCGGAATGTTTCCGCCACTTACATTTCCTATATCGCCGTTGCCAAGATTGCCCCCTTGTGCTAAAGGCGTTTTAGCAATGGCTGCTACCTGCACCTGCGCAAAGGCAATGGCTGCCGCTGCCGCAATGGCTGCTAGTACTGGGCCTACGTACGGTATGCCCACCAGGGATTGGTAAGCCTCCAAAGCAGACTTAACACCGGTAATTTCTGCCTGTATTATATCCATTGCCTTTTTGGCTTTGGCGTATTTTCTACGAGTGGCATCTTTATCTGCTTCGGCCTGCTTTAGTTGCGCCTTTTCAGCATCCAACTGCGCCTGCAGGGTTTTCTTTTGACGGCCGGTGGAGTTCTTTACCGCTTCTTCCAACTCGCTTATTTTATCCTGGCTGTGTTGTATGCGTTCGTCGTATTGGGCAGTCATGGCCTCGCCAAGCGCAGAGATGGCAGAATCAGCCGTGCTGAGTATATCAGAAATGCCGGATAAGGCCTTCTGTGTATTTTCAATGTTGCTATCAACTTCTGATTTACGCAGCTCCTTCCGTTTTTCAACCTGTTCGGCAACGGCATCGGTGTGGTCTTCTTCTAAATTTTGCAGCGTTTGGTTTAAGTTCTGCTGCTGTGCTATAAGCGCATTAACTTCTTTCTCCTTTTCTTTTACACGAGGGGAGTTAGCGCCACCACCGGCTTTTTCTGCTTCTTCTTCAGCTTTTAACTCGGCCTGTTTTGCACTAAGTTCAATTTGCAGCAGGTCCAGCTTTTTCTTCAGCGCCTCTTTGCGCAAGGTGTAAACGTCCTGCTCATATTGTTCTTCGGTTTGCTTTTTGCGGTCTTTTTGACGCTGCTCCAGTTCCACCTCGTGGTTAAGCATTTCATCAATAGCGCTAAGGCTATCTTCTAATTGCTTCAAGCGTTCCTGTTGAGCCTGGTCGGCATAGCGGTGTTCAATCCCGGCAATTTGATTGTTGCGGGTATTGGCTGCCTCTACCATTATTTTATCTACTTCTTTTTCAGATTGCGCACGTTGCTGTTTAAGCGCGGCAATATCCTTGTTAAGATTGGCAATGCCAGTAGCCTCCTGGTTGTTGATGTCCTGCAGTTGTTGTGCGCGCTGAGTGGCAGTTAATTTTTCGTCCTCATCTATTTTTTCGCGCTCCTTTTGCGCTTCTTTCCGTAACGTTTTTTTGCGCTCTTCATCTTCAGCTATGGCCCCGTCAATTTCTTTCAGGCTGTTTTGCAGGCCGGTTTTTATATCCTCATACTTCTGATTTTCGAGGGCTATTTCGCGTTGCTGACCGTCTTTTATATTGTTTATATACTGCTGCACATATTGCTTCTGCAAATTCAGCAACACTTCTACACCGCGTGTTTGTGTTGTAAAGCGATTGTTCAACTGTATTTTTTCCAGCTTATCCGTTTCAGCAGTGGTGGCAGCAGTTGCTTTTTCCTGTTCCTGCAACTCGTTGTTCTTTTTAATGAACTCGTTATAGGCAGCGTCTATTTTGGTTTGCGCTTCCACAAACTCATCGGTTTGTTGTTGAATGTTAGCCATAGCCAGGCCCATAGGCGAGGTAAAAGCCGTTAAAGCCGAAAGGTTGCCCTTGAAAATCTGCTTAAATGCGTTGCCATAACTTTCAGCCACGCCAATCCCTTTCTTTGTACTGTTCTCTACATCCTTTTCTGCCTGTTCAGTTAACAGCTTGGTGTAGATGTTTTCGGCAGCGCGTGCTTTGGCGCGCAGTTCAAACAGCTTTGTTTGATCGGTTATCTTTTTGTTAACGGTGTCAATATTGTTTATCTCATCTACCGTTAAGCGATTACCGGCATCGGCCTGGCTGTTGTATTCCTTAAGCGCCTCGGTGCGTTGCTTTTCGGATATGGTGTTATTGGTAATAACCTGCCGCAGGCGTTCCAACTCCACCCGATGTTTAATTATATCGCCGGTAGCTTCTTTATCTACATCGGCAGCGGCCTGCCTGGCAGCGGCACTTTGTTTTTCAACAAGGGAAGTTTCGCGGGCCACTGCCATGTAAGCGGCTAAGCCTGCCGCAGCGGCTGCCGCTGCTGTTACTATTAACCCAAAAGGATTGGCAGCCATTGCGGCGTTCAGCAACCATTGTGCTGCTGTTGCTGCATTGCGGATAACAATGTTTTTGCTTTCGGCAGCGCCTTCAAGGTTTTTTTGCAGAACCATTATCCTCTGCAAGCCGATGGTTTTTATAAGGCTTGCTTCTTCAGCGGCTGATGCCAGCGCAGAAACGTACTTTACAAAACCTACGCCCTTTGCCAGCGCCTCCTGAAATTCAGCCGCCTCCTTTGCGTTGCCTGAAAGTTTGCCATAAAAGGAAGTGGTAATTTCCGAAGCCTGCAAAAAGGCCTCACTTACTTTTGAAATACCATCCAAGGTTTCTTTAATGCCCTGAGCGCCCTTAAAGCTATCCTGTAGTTTTTCAGTTTCCATTTCAAGCTTTCCTAACTGGGCACCTAACTGCGCAGCCTGCAGTTGCAAATCTTTATAGGCCTTTGAGCCGATGTCGGATTTCTCCAATTCTTCGGTAACGGTTTCAATTTCCTTTTTAAGGTTCTTGATGTTGTCAATGCTTTTATCGGTTCCGATGATTTTAATGGAAACCGCTACTTCGTTTTGTGCCATATGTTCGTTTAGAAATTATACATAACTGTGAAATCGCCACCATACACCAGGCTATCACTGAAAGGCTTGTCGGCAACCAGTGTTTCCAGCATTTTGCAGGTAACGGAGCCTGAAGAGGCTGCGTTGTAGTTGCTTATTTCAAGCATTACCCAAAGTGTTTGCAGAAACTGTATGTGCTTACGTTGGATATCGCTGTTAATATCAAGCGGCGATATTTGGACGGGAACTTCCATAGAACGGCCGTAGTATAATGAGTAGAGAAAATTTTTCATGTGCTTGCTGACCAGGCCGGGCAACAATTTTGTAGGAAATACATACAAACCGGCTATGCGCAGCTCTTCAATCCAAACAGAATTCCATTGATCGCAGAAATGGAAATTATTTTGGTGCTCTTCGCCAATATAATCACAGATATAGGCGAAGGGGCGGTCAGTTCTTGCTGTGTCGTTATGATAGCGAAAGCGCGGCGCGGTGGTGGTATAATCGCCGGTGTTTATCATAGGCGTTAGCCCTGCATAATAAGCAAAGCAAGGATCGCTTTCGCCGGCCTGGGCAGGCATAGGATGCATGGCCTGCACAAAACCAAGGTAGCCTGTGGCTGTAACTGTTGACACCTGCCCATCCAAAAGAAAGGGAACATAGATGCTAAAGTCAGAGTCTAACTGCAACTGCCCCGTCATATACCCTTTAAAGTAGCTGACGTAGCTATTCTCTTCTTTATCGTTATTAAAACGGAAACCACCTTTGTAGAAACCCTCGTCGTACACTAATGCGGGTTCAGGAATCATGGGGGAAGGCGTACTGAGTATGTTTTTTATATACTGTTGGTAGGAGTTACCGAAGGAATCTTCCTTCCAGTTGTAGAAAACGTTTTTTACTGTATCGGAGTATTGCGATGTTTTGTGCGTTTGGCTCAGGTCAATCGTATCCTCAATACTTGCAATACCGGTAAAGAACGTATCGAATGGTTCGATGTAAACTGTTTGCTTAACTGTATCGGTATAAAATATGAGGTGGAAGAGGTTGGCTATGCCTTTTAAGAAGTCGAGGCAGTTGCGGTCTGCCGAAATCAGTTTTCCTTCT
>CAZUHU010000223.1:0-5655 GCA_964620645.1 uncultured Chitinophaga sp. | reverse complement strand
AAAATTACAACTATGAAACGCCTGCTTATTGCCGTTTTTTTATTGTCAGCTTTAATTGCAACAGCGCAAACGTATCCGTTTGTTGATGCATTTGAAACCTACACCAACTTTACCACCTTAGGCACACAGGGCGGTTATTCAAGCGATATGAGCGTGTATCAAACGCATGGCATGGGCAGCAGCAAGGGCCTAATATCACAAATAAGCAACTTTAATACGCGCGACACTACGGTAAGCCCGCTTATTGGGCCAATTACAGCCACCAGCAGGGTATCGTTCTACTACCGCATAGTGGACCAAAGCCTTTATCCCGCTACTGCTACCACACTTGGCGCAAATGATAAGGTGGAGATTTTTGCCGGTAGCCAGGCAATCAACTTTTACCAGAGCATTTACAGCATTACCAGCGCTAACCACGTGGCCTCTACCACTTTTAAAAAAGTGACAATACCGGTAGGCAGCCTGGCCGGGCAATCGGGTAATTTAAAAATTGTAGTAACCAAGGGCAGCGCTACCGATTACTTTGTAGATATAGACAGCCTTGTGGTAATGGACAGCACCACTGCCGTTGGCGCACTTGCAGTTAGTGGTGTTAAAACTGATGTTACCTGTTTTGGCCTTTGCAATGGAAACATCGGCCTGAATGTTAGCGGAGGCACACAGCCCTACACCTATAGCTGGAGCAACAGTTTACCCGCCACAAGCACACAGTTAAACCTATGCGCCGGCACCTACCAGGTTACTGTAACTGATAATAGCAGCGCTTCGGCCACTGCATCGTTTACCATTACACAGCCTACGCAAATAAACCTTAGCGAAACGCATACTAACGTTAGCTGTTTTGGTGCGGGCACAGGCTGTGTAAACGTAACGGTAACCGGCGGCACCCCGGCATATAGCTATAGCTGGAACAACGGGGCTGCCACAGAGGACATTTGCAATATTACCGCAGGCAGCTACACCTTAACCGTTACCGATGCCAGCAACTGCACGGCTAATTTGCAGGTAACGCTTACTCAACCTTCCGCGCTTAACTTAAATATCAGTGCTACCGATGCAACTTGTTTTGGCAGCGCCAGTGGTTGTATTAGTTTATCGCTAAGTGGTGGCACACCGGCTTACCATTATGCATGGAGCAATGCAGGCCCTGATACCAGCCAGATTTGCGGATTAGTGGCAGGAACTTACACCTTAACAGCAACAGATGCCAACCAATGCTCGTTAACCTCTACCATTACAATAAACCAGCCTGCACAGGTAAGTTTCACAGCTCAACCAACCAACCCTACTGCGCAAAACAGTAACGATGGATCAATTGTGCTAACCATTACAGGTGGCTCTACACCTTACGGGGTATCAATAAACGGCGGAACCACAATGTTTGATACGGCTTACAATAACCTGGGTGTTGGCTGCTATATTTTAAATGTTCAGGATGCTTTAGGCTGTTCAGCCCAGGTTGATACAGTTTGCTTAACGGTGCCCACTTCGGTTAACACCTTATCAAACTCCCTGCTTGCGGTTTACCCTAATCCGGTGTCGGAGTATTTGACCATTGCTACGGTATTTAATTCTGCTTATGAAATCAGCGTGTTCACTACTACAGGCCAATTAGTAAAACAGATAAAAGCGAATTCCCCTACTTACCTCATGAATGTAAAAGACCTTGACGCTGCATCTTACCTATTGCGTATAAAAACAGAAGATGGTATTACCATGCGGCCATTTGTGGTAACACATTAATGTAATTTAGCCGATTGTAGAGGTGGAGGGATTTGAGCTTTTAGCCCCCGGTATAAACCTGCCTACCTTTTAGAGGGCTTTGCTACAAGCCATACAATGCCCAACAGCAGGTTAGTTACTGCAAATACATTAAAGAAGTTGCGCTCCACGGAAGAGCCATGGTGAATCGCCGTAAAAAAAACTATGCCTAAAACACCGGGTAACAACAGGCGCAGGGCAGGCCGCAGCATTAGTAAAAAATAGAGCAGGTTAAATAGGCAACAGCCACCGTAAGCCATAAATGCACCTGCCAGGCGCAAACTGTTTACGGGATAGCAAAGCAGCGTATACGGCAGCCCAAAGCAAAGCAGCAGCAAGGCTGTTAAGAAGTAGGCACGCCCCATTTAACCGGCTTATTGTTCATTTTGCTGAAATAATACCTGCAAGGTAAAAACATCATAGTACACCTCAACTCGGTTTTACCCTACAATTATCTGTAAAAACCGGAAAGCCCGCGCTTGCAGTTGCCTCTGATAAACATTTTAACACCACCAGATACAGCAAATAGTTGCGTTATGCTTTTTTCATTGGACACTTTAGCTGATTAGTGGAAATTGAACAGCCTCAGCTTCCTGTACGCCCTATACTAAAGAATAACTTTGTTGCGTTATATCAATCACATCGGGTGCATGCTTAAGAAATGCGGGTATATTGCTTTACTGTTAATGAGTACGTTTTTTGCTGGCGCCCAGCAAACGCAAACTTATTTAGACCCCGAGCAGGCTTTTAAAAACGGGCTTGAGTTGTTTGACGAACGCAATTACCTGGCCGCCCGCGAAAAGTTTGAAGAAATATACAAGCAACCACATGGGGCTGCATGGCATGGTAATACTGTGCTGATGCAGAACCTGGAGTATTACATTGCCGTTTGCGCTGCCGAAACAAACGATAAGGATGCTGAAACCCTATTGCTGGGTTATTTTAAAAAGTATCATGAAACGGATAAGCGCCGTTTGATTTACCTGTACCTGGGCAAATACTATTACCGCAACAAAAAATACCAGGAAACAATTGATTACCTGGCTAAGGTTAAAACAGAAGACCTTAACAACCAACAGTTGTACGATTACCGTTTTATGCTTGCTTACTCCTACTTTACCAAAAAGAAGTTTGCCGAAGCCAAACCGCTGTTTGCCTCTATTAAAGATGTTAAAGATAAATACTACTACCCTTCCACCTACTACTACGCTTTCATCAGTTTTTTTACGAAGGACTACAACGAGGCGCTGAAAAGCTTTAAGGATATAGAAGACTCAAAGATGTATTCGAGCGTAATACCTTATTACATCTCGCAGATTTACTTTTTTAAGAAGGAATACGACACCCTGACTCCTTACATCAAAAAGAACCTGGACAAACCCGAAGTGCTTTATAAGGACGAAATGAAATTTTTGCTGGGCAAGGTGTATTTTCAAAAGAATGAGTATGCCAAGGCGCTACCGCTGTTAGAGGAATACATCAATAAAGCGCCAAAATCTACCAAAGAAGATGTTTACCAGTTAGCCTATTGCCAGTACAAAACCGGCAACTTCGCCAAAGCAATTGACAATTTTAAACAACTGAATATACTGGATGAACCGCTGGGGCAAACGGCCACCTACGCCTTGGCAGATTGTTACCTGAAAACAAACCAAAAGGATAAAGCGCGCTCGGCTTTTCAAAGCGCTGCCAGCATGAACTACGATGAAACCATCAAACAAAATGCACTTTACAATTATGGCAAGCTCTCGTTTGAAGCGGGAAATACGAGCGAAGCCATACAGAGTTTTGAAGATTACCTGGAGAAATACAGCAACGGCACTTATGTAGATGATGTGAATGAGTTGCTGGCTGCCGCACTGGTGCAAACCAAAAACTACGACAAGGCCTACCGCATAATGGAGAACATGAAGATGAGCAGCCCTATGATAAAGGAAGCTTATCAGCGCGTTACTTATTTCCGCGCGGTGGAGTTATATAACGATACCAAAGCTGATGAAGCCTTAAAGCTTTGCGATAAAAGCCTTAGCGGGGGAACTGACCTTGTGATTACCGCACTAGCCACCTACCTTAAAGCTGAGATACAGTACGGTAAAGGAGAGTATGATAATGCCCGCCTTAACTATATGAAGTTTAGCCAACTGGCTACCGCCGATGTAGAAAAGAAAGGCGAAGCATCGAAATTCCGCGCACAGTATAATACAGCGTACTGCTACTTTAAAAAGAAGAGCTACGATGATGCAGCTGTTTATCTTGATGCAGCAACCAAGGAAGCAGAAACAACTTTAGACCAAAAGGGCGTTAAAGCTTTACAATCTGACTTATACTTACGTTTAGCCGATTGCAACTTTATAACCAAGAACTACTCAAAAGCTATTGATGCTTACACTATGATAGTGGACAATAGCTGGAACTCGGCAGAATATGCACAATTTCAAAAAGGCATAATACTTGGCCTGCAGAATAAGAACGCCGAGAAGATAAGCGCCATGAATTTTCTGCTGACGAAATTTCCGGCCTCTACATATGCAGACCGCGCTATGTATGAAATTGCTGAAACCCATTTGGATGATGGCAACTATGCAGCAGCAAGAACTGCCTATCAAAGCCTTATAAGCAAATACCCACAAAGTGAGCTGGTTCCTTCTGCCTACATGAAAACAGCTATTGTGGATTACAGCCAGGGCAAGAAGGATCTAGCGTTGGAAGATTATAAAGCCGTGGTGAAAAAATACCCGGGTAGCAAAGAAGAAAAGGAAGCTGTTGACGCCCTCAAAGAAATTTATGTTGAAGTAGGCCGCGCAAACGAATACTTCGATTTCCTTAAGAACAATACCAACATACAGGTATCTACCTACGAGCAGGACTCGCTCACTTATCAATCTGCCGAGAATGTTTACAACAACGGCGACTGCACCAGAGCCATTGGCTTGTATTCATCTTACATCCAGCAGTTCCCGGGCACGTATAAAACCAGTGAAGCCCATTGGAAAAAAGCCCAGTGCCACTTAAAGGTTAAAGATTATGCTTCAGCCTTCCCCGACCTGGAAGCAGTTATCCAAAGCAAATACAGCAAGTATTACGAAAGCAGTTTATTGAAGGCATCAGGCATTGCCTATTTTGAGTTGAAGAATTACGACAAGGCGCTGGACTACTACAAGCAATTGTACGTTGCCAGCAGCAAGCAGGAAAATACCTACAGCGCCATGACCGGCATGTTGGCATCAGCCGTTAAGCTGAACAAAAACGAGGAGGTAATTGAACTGGCCGACCAATTGATTAACAGCGGTTTTGCCAAGGAAGCTGACATACAGGATGCCTACTACCGCAAGGGCAAGGCTTATTACGCTATGGACAATAAGGAGTTTGCACAGAACGCCTTTAAGCGCGTAACAGAATACCCCGTAAATGAAAAGTGCGTGGAGAGCAAATACATGGTGGCTCGCATACTTTATGAGCAAGGTAGTTACAAGCAATCTTTGGATACGTGCTTTAAGTTAAAGAACAAGTATGCCAGTTACGAGTACTGGGTAGTAAAAACCTTTATACTAATGGCCGACAACTATGCCGCACAAAGCAATTTATTCCAGGCTAAGTCAACGCTGGAAAGCATTGTAGCTAATTATGAAGGCGACCAGGCCCTGTTAACTGAGGCAAAAGAAAAACTGGAGAAGATACGGGCCGAGGAATTGAACAAATCTAAGTTGATGCTTATAGCCCCCTCAGATACTTTAATAATGGAAAGCGATTCGATAATCATTAATAAATGAGAACGAAAAAGCACATACAATTTCTTTTAGCCGGCGCGGCAACCCTGCTCAGCCTACTCTCCTACGCACAGGATGACAAGGGCATGGATAACCAGGTTGTAGTGGTTAAAGAATTTGAAGGCAG
>CAZUHU010000222.1:1737-5764 GCA_964620645.1 uncultured Chitinophaga sp. | reverse complement strand
CAACTGGCAACTAATTTTCTTTCTCTTCAATGGCAGTTTAAACTGCAGGCAACTCAGGGGCTTGTAACTGTAACTATGTTAGCTGGTCTTGGTTATTTATTGGCCTGGAACTACAACGATAAAAACGATACACGTTTTTTTGAGCGCCATTTAAACAGCGGCACTACTGCCATAGTGCAAATAAGCGAGCCACCCGTACAAAAAGATAAAACCATAAGCGCTATTGTTATCGTTAAGGAGTTAGGTGGTGATACCGCATGGGCTAATGTTGAAGGTAAAGTGGCAGTCAATTTCATTAAGGATAGCAATGCCCTGGGCCTGCGGTATGGTGATGTGCTTCTGATAAATGCCAAAATAGAAACCTTTGATGGGCCGGCCAATCCGGCGGAATTTGACTATAAAAGGTACCAGGCTAATCGCAATGTGCACTACCGCGCTTTTGTAAACGAAGGCAATTGGAAACTCCTGAGGAGAGATGATGGTAATTTCTTTTTTGCCACGGTTTACCAACTACGCGGAAAATTTCTGAATGTAATAGCGCAGTACATAAAGGATGAAAACGACTTTGGGGTAGCTACCGCTATTATGCTGGGCTATCGCGATTATGTGAATGCCGATTTGATGCAGGCTTATAGCAGCAGTGGTGTTTTACATGTGTTAAGCGTTAGCGGCCTGCATGTAGGCATTATGTTTATGATGCTTAACTTTTTGTTGGGTTGGCTGGATAAAAAAGGCAGGAAGTACGTAATAGGCAAGGCCGTTTTTATCATAGGTTTTATATGGGTGTATGCCTGCCTTACAGGCTTATGTCCATCGGTACTGCGCTCAGCATTAATGTTCAGCATGCTTCAAGCCGGCCTGGCCTTTCGCAGAGATGCCAGTATTTATAACATCCTGGCGTCAACAGCGCTTCTGCTAATGCTGTTCAACCCATTTATTATAACGGATGTAGGTTTTCAGTTGAGTTACCTGGCAGTGGCGGGCATTGTGTTTTTACAACCCCGCATCTATACGCTGCTTGCATTTAAAAACAAACTGCTTGATTGGGGTTGGAAACTTACCTCGGTATCTATTGCTGCACAGTTAGCCACATTTCCGGTAAGCATTTATTACTTCCATCAATTCCCTAACCTTTTCCTGTTCTCCAACCTTTTGGTAATACCGCTAAGTAATTTCATTCTTATATCCGGCACTGCCCTGTTTTTGGTGAGTTGGGTGCCTGGGGTAAATGCATTAACCGGCTTTTGTTTTAAATGGCTGCTGTGGTTAATGAACCGCTTTGTTTTTTGGATAGATGCCTTGCCATTTGCCCAAACTAAGGGTATAAGTATATCAGCATTTGAGATGCTGTTGTTGTATGCGGTAATGCTGTTGTGCTGTTGGTTGTTGGTGGAAAGGCGAAGTAAAGTAGCGGTACTGTCGGTAACGCTATGCTTTGTGCTGTGCTGTTCTTTTGCCCTTGATAGGGTGCAGGCGGTAAACCAAAAGGAACTGATAATTTATTGCGTTAAAGGTAAAAAGGCGATAGGCTTTATGAATGGAAGAACGCTTATCCGGGATTTTGATGAAGGCCTTCTGGCAGATGAGAAAACCTTGCAGTATCGCATACGCCCTTATTTATGGCAGCGAGGTATAAGGCAAACGCTTGCGCTTGATTCCGCTGTTGGCTTGCCCTTTGGTAAGCTAGTTGAATTTGAAGACAAGCGCATATTGATTATTGATAAAGAATTACGATACACGAATGTGCAGAAACGCTTGAAAACAGATATCTGCATTATAACACACAGCCCGCGGATTTATATAGATAAACTAAAGGCCACCATTGATTGCAGCCTGATTGTTTTTGATTCTTCCAATAACAAAAGGCAAGTGGCTTATTGGAAGAAGGAGTGTGCCGCACTAAACCAACCTTACTATGACGTGGCTGAGTCGGGCGCCTATGTGTTGAAACTTTAGTATTTAGGTTTTGGCAGCGGGGCGTTGTTGTAATCCCAGTTTACCACCTTACAATTTGGCAAAGCGGTACGTAGGGGTTCTATCTGCTCCTTGGTAATGTTGTTGTAGCTAAGGTCCAGGTATTGCAATTGCGCCATCTTCATGAATTTGGGCTTCTCTATTTCATATTTCATTTCGGGGTTCATAGAAAAGTTAAATTCTTTTAGCGACGTAAGATTGCCGAAGTCCGCAGGCAGTTGAGCAATGTTGTTAGTTTTTAGATCCAGCCACTGCAGCTTTTTTAGCTGTGTGAAAGAGGCGGGCAATGCGGTTAACACGTTGTCGCGCAAATCCAGTTTTTCTAATTGCGTTAAATTGCCCAAGCAGTCCGGTAATTGTTCTATTACGTTATCCTTAAGGGTTAGCACCTTTAGCTTGGGCAGTTGACAAATGCTTGCCGGTAAGGCAGCAATTTTCTTATCAGCTTTATTGAAAAAGTTGCCGTCAAGGTTTAAGGCTTCAAGATTGGTAAGGCCGCTTATTTCTGCCGGCACAGCGCTAAAGCTGTTTAGGCTTAAGTCAAGCGTTTTAAGCTTGGGCAGCTTAGTAATAGCTACAGGAAAGCTAACCAGCTTGTTGAGGCTGGCATTAAGCTCCTCTAACTCTAACAGGCCCGAAAATGCATCAGGTAAAGCTGCCAATTGGTTACCTGCAAGGTTGAGGTACTTCAGCTTTTTAAGATTACCGAACGTAGGTGTAAGATCCGCAATTTTATTCATGCGCGAGCCCATTTCAAAATAACCGAGGTCCAGGTATTCCAGCTTGGTCAGCGAGCCGAACGTTAACGGTAGTTCTGTAAGTCTGTTGCCTTTTAAATCCAGCTTTTTAAGGTTGATTAGTTTGCTTATGTCCAATGGCAGGGAAGTGATTTCCGCTTCACTCAGGTTTAGCTCCTGTAGTGAGGAGATCATGGAAAGAGAAGTTACCACTGCAGTAAGGTCCAGCTTAAGGTTGCGGCTTAGGTTTACGTTTTGTAATGCGGTTAGGCGGTTAATGGTTGCAGGTAATGTATGAATATCGTTACCTGAAAAGTTGATGGACTTCAGTGAGGTGAGATTCCCGATTTTATCATTGATTTCGAACAGGCCGCTGTTTGCAAAATTGATTTCCTGCACCTGTAAACCTTTGATTCGTTCAAATACATCCTCATCATACAAGTAGGCGTTGTGCTCCAGGTTAAGTACCCGCAAATTAGTCAGCAGCACAAACGAATCAGGTAGGGTAGTTATGTTGTTATCCTTCAGGTTTAACTCCTGCAGATTGCTTAGCCGGCGGATGCTGTTGGGAATAGCTTTGAAGTTTCCCTGTTCAAGACTTACCTTTTTAAGTTTAGGCAGCTTGGCCAGCTGGGTAAAAAGTGCATTTAACTCCAGCTGCCTGCAGCGCTGACAACTGAATTCTTCCACGTTTTTAAGTTGGGCAATAGCATCAGTAAACTGCGCCTTGGGGTAAGCTATAAAGTTGAGCCTGGTAGTGCCATTAATATCTTTAAGCGCATCTTCAATAATTTGATTGGCGTTGGCCTCATCCGTAGTTTCAGCAGCTTTACGGGCCTCCTGAAATTCAAGAAGAATCAGTTTGTTGATACTGTCCTTGGCTGATTGGGGCAACTTATTCCAATCATCCTCAGTAAAGGGTTCTTTATACTGTTTGTTAGAGCCACCGGGTTGGGCGCTGACAATAAAACCTGCAGTAGCAAATAGAAATGCAAATAAGAATTTGCTCATGAATGGGGCATTTATGTGTAAAGTTAAAAACGAGCGTGTAATGTTTAAAAGGTGCTCTGGCGGGTTAAGTAACAAGCCTTAACACTACTTTTCAGTTGCAGCCTTTTCATTTTCCGGTTTGTTCTCCTTTTCCGGCCTCATCTGTGGAAAGAAAAGCACTTCCTGAATGCTTGGTTGGTTGGTCATCAACATGCAAAGGCGGTCAATACCAAAGCCAATACCCGAAGTAGGCGGCATGCCATATTCAAGGGCACGTAAAAAGTCATGATCAATAAACATAGCCTCGTCGTCTCCGCGTTCCATCA
>CAZUHU010000222.1:0-1637 GCA_964620645.1 uncultured Chitinophaga sp. | reverse complement strand
ATAAACGGACGGGCAGCGGCGCCGCCGGGTATATTTTGCAATACAGGAGTATCTACCTCCATAGCGCCATGCTGGTTCAGGTAATCGCGGATGGCCTGAATCATTTTTGTACGCTTGATAAAGGTTTCTTTTATACCCGGGTTCACTACCAGGTCAACATAACGTTGGCGGTAGCGTAACTCAGGGTCGGTAAAGGCGTCAAAAATCTCACCGTCTTTCTCTTTTACAATTGGCAGAGGCTTAAGCGCCTTGCTCAATAGTTTAAAGTCGGTTACGTGTATGCTGGTTTCGCCGGTTTTGGTTTTAAATACATGGCCTTTTACGCCTATAAAATCACCAATGTCCAGCAGGTGCTTAAATACCTGGTCATATAAGGTTTTGTCTTCGCCGGGGGCAATTCCATCGCGGCTGATGTAAAGCTGTATACGGCCCTGTTGGTCTTCAATAACCACAAAAGCCGCCTTACCCATAAGGCGCATAGCCATAACACGGCCGGCAATAGAAACATCGGCAAAGTTCTTCTGCTCATCATTATACTCGGCCAGTATCTGTTTACTGTTGCAGTTTACATCAAACATAGCAGCAGGGTATGGGTCAATACCCAAGGCCTCTAACTGCTTTAATTTTTCGCGGCGTAATACTTCCTGATCGCTCAAATGCTGGCTCATACTCTTAAAATTTTGGAAGGGCGAATATAAAAGGAACCTGCGACTAATAAGGCACTTCGTTCAGGCGGCTATAAAAGGGCGAAAATGAAGGTATTAACGTACGGTATCTACCACAAACGAAACACCGGAAATGGCGCAGTAATTGGTTTCGGTAACCAATATGGAATCATTGAGCTTTATGGTGGCAGTAACACCCTGTGGGTGGTCGCTGGTGTTATAAGCCATTAGCAAAACCTCCTGCCCCGGTTTAGACTCGAAGCTGTAGGTCCAGCCCGTAGCCTTGTGGTATTCGCTTTCTTGGTTGCCTTCCGAATCTTTTATGTAAGCAACCATACAATCCGTACATCCAATGCTGTAGGTTACTTTATAAGGCTTTGGGGCCGCCTCTTCCTTTTTGCAGGCTGAAAATGCAAGGGCGATAACAGTCAATAGAAGTAATGCTTTTTTCATGCAGTGGGGTTTAGATGGTAGACGCAAGACCTAAACCGCCAGTTGCTCCTTTAAAAAGGAGCCGAGCTTTTTATTGGCCTCGCGCGCTTTAGGCAATATACGCCAAAAGGCATTGAAAACATGGAATTTTTTCGGGAAAACCTCCATGCGGACATCGGAACCATCAGCTTTGGCTTTTTCATAATACCGCTTTGAGTCGTCAAGCAACATCTCCTCCTCACCAACCTGTATGTAGGTAGGGGGCAAACCGCTGAGATTATGGAAGATAGGGGAAGCGTAGGGTGCTGTATGGTCAGCATCGCCCATATAGTTTTTACTCCATATCGGAAAGGCCACGGCCACCAGCATGGGGTCCTCATCATGCTTGGTGCGGTAGCTTTCGCCCGACAGGGTTTGGTCGGTCCATGGAGAAAGCGCAATAGCGCATTTAGGAAGTGGTATGTTATTATCCTTTAGGTAAAGCAAGGTGCCAAGCGTTACACCACCACCTGCTGAGTCGCCACCAAAGGCAATCTGCGT
>CAZUHU010000221.1:0-5803 GCA_964620645.1 uncultured Chitinophaga sp. | reverse complement strand
CTTTGCGCAACACGGCTGAAATATAATACATCCGCTTTAGGCAAACTAAAAACCCTCCGTTAGGAGGGTCTTTAGCAGGTAGTACTAGTTTTCTTTGTTTTCCCAGTCTATCAGTATGCGTCCGCAGTGTTCGCAGGTAATTATACGCTTGCGCTGGCGGATTTCCATTTGACGTTGTGGTGGTATTTTTGCATAGCAACCGCCGCAGGCATCGCGCAATACTGCAACAACTGCCAGGCCGTTTTTATAAGCTCCGCGGATGCGCTCGTAGGCTTTCAATAAGCGCTCTTCCACTTTTTTAGCTTGCTTTTCCGATTCTTTCTGAAGTTCTTTTTCTTCTTTTTCAGTTTCCTCGATGATTTTGTCCAGTTCCTTCTTCTTTGCCTTCAGGTTTTTTTCGCGTTCGCTTATCACCTTTTCTGTTTCTTCTAAAACAGCTTTTTTGGCATCAATCTTAGCAGTAGCGTCGTTAATCTTCTTCTCGCTTAACTGTATTTCAAGTTTCTGCAGTTCAATCTCTTTGCTAAGCGCATCGTATTCACGGTTGTTCTTAACGTTGTTTTGCTGCTTCTCGTAGCGGGTAATTAACTCCTTCGCTAACGACTTTGCGTTTTTACGGTTTTTAATCTCCTCTTCCAGCTCAACCAATTCATCCTGGCTGTTTTTCAGGCGGGTGTTAAGGCCTTCGATCTCGTCTTCCAGGTCTTTTACTTCGATAGGCAATTCGCCTTTCAAAATCTGTATTCTGTCGATTTTTGAGTCAATTTGCTGAAGGTCCCATAGTTGCTTCAACTTCTCGTCCACCGATAATTCTTTGGTTGCTGCCATTTTATAGGTATTTAATCGGGTTTGTGTTAACTTTTGAAATTAGGGCGGCAATGATAGGGAATTTTTGCCGAATTTCCTTGGCCAGTAAATCGCGGGTAAATTGCTCGCTTTCGTAATGCCCTACATCCGCCACAACTATCTTATTATCAGCGTCAAAGAAGTCGTGGTATTTAAAATCGGCGCTAACAAAAACATCGGCCCCTGCGGCAATAGCGTTATTTAACAAAAAGCGCCCTGCCCCCCCGCAAACAGCCACCTTTTGAACGGGTCTGCCGCGCAGTGCGGTATACCTAACAGCCCCGGTACCCAGGGCTTTTTTCAGCATTTTCAGAAAAGCCATCTCTTCCATCGGTTTTTTCAGGCTGCCCACCATGCCTGAGCCTACCTTGCTGTAAGCGTTATCCAGGCTAAGGATGTCGAAAGCCACTTCCTCATAGGGGTGTGCCTTTAAAAGTGCGCTTATTACCTTGCGTTCAATGTTTGCAGGAAAGACGGTCTCAAACTTCATCTCTTCTACTTTTTCAAGCATCCCCTTTTTGCCATAGGCAGGATTGCTGGCCTCATTTCCTTTAAAAGTTCCTGTGCCAACACTGCTGAAACTTGTTTCGCTGTAATTACCAATATGCCCGGCGCCTGCCTCAAATACAGCCTTGCTTACTTTTTCGTAATGGGCTACCGGTATAAAGGTGTATAGCTTCTTCAGCATTTTGCGCTTAGGGTCAAGTATGCTGCAGTTTTCAAGACCTATTTTTTCGGCAATCATGGCATTAACGCCATGCAGCACATTGTCGTAATTGGTATGTATGGCGTAAATGGCAATGTTGTTTTTAATGGCTTTTATCACTACGCGTTCTACATAGTTTTTGCCGTTCAGCTTTTTAAGCCCGCCGAAAATAATGGGGTGGTGGGCCACTACCAGGTTGCACTTCTCTCTGATAGCTTCCTCTAAAACGTCTTCTGTTACGTCTAACGTTATCAATATCTTTTTTACCGTTGTGTTTTTATCGCCGGTAATAAGGCCGCAGTTATCGTAGCTTTCCTGGTAATCCAGCGGGGCAAGCGTTTCAAGGTAGTCGGTGATGTCTTGAATCTTCATACATTTAATTTCAGAAACTAAAATAGAATAGCATCTCAAAAATACTCTTATATCCCTTTGCTCTTTTGTACGGGTTAATTATTGCCATCCGTAATTTTTTGTACGACCGTAAAATTTTCAAATCGGTCCGTTTCGATTATCCCATCATCGGCGTAGGTAATTTATCTGCCGGAGGTACGGGTAAAAGCCCGCATATTGAGTATCTGCTGGCTTTAACGCAATACATTTTAAAGGCTGCCACTTTAAGCAGGGGCTATGGGCGCAGGTCGCACGGCTTTGTTGTTGCTGATGCCGCTGCCAGCGCTTTACAGGTAGGTGATGAGCCCGCCATGTTCAAGCAGAAGTTTCCGGAAGTTATGGTGGCCGTAGGTGAGGACCGCGTACTGGCCGTTCCCCGTATTTTAGATGCCCAGCCCGATACTGACATCATTTTTTTGGATGATGCCTTTCAGCACAGGGCCATACGCGCAGGCCTTTCTATACTCTTAACTGAATATGGCAACCTGTTTACGCGCGATAGTTTATTACCCGTAGGATGGCTAAGGGAACCAAAAAAGAATTATCACAGGGCCGATATAATTATTGTAACCAAGTGCCCGCCGACGCTTAGCGAGCCGGAGCGCGCAGCCATAATAAATGAGATAAAGCCCTTCCGCTACCAAAAAGTTTACTTCAGCACTTTACAATATGGCGATGTTTATTCGTTTAATGACAAACTGTATAAACTGCGGTTAGATAAAGAACTTGATGTATTGCTGGTTTGTGGCATTGCCAAATTCGGGGAACTGAAAAGTTACCTGGAGAGCAAGGCGCGCAAGGTTTATGTACGGGATTATAACGACCACCACCGCTTCGATTCTTTTGATCTGGAAAATATACGCGATACCTTCCGCAATTTGGGAGATGTTAGAAAGGTAATAGTTACCACCGAAAAGGATGCCACACGCCTTGCTGAACACCGGAATTGGTTTTCAGAAAATAAAATTGAAATATTTGTCCAGCCGGTTCAGGTACAGTTTCTGGGGGAAGATGGCGCAAAATTCAACAGCGATATCTTTCAGTATATAGAAGTTACCCGCCGCAACCTTTATCAAACAAACGAGTTATGAAAAACCTATTGCAACGGATTGAAGAAACCGGCGCCTTTTTGAAAAGCAAGTTAGACCAGCAATATCCGTTCGGCTTAATACTTGGCTCAGGCCTTGGCAACCTTACTTCTCAAATAGAAGTTCACTATCAAATTTCTTATAGTCTTATCCCTAACTTTCCTACCTCTACAGTGGAGGGGCACAAGGGTAGCCTGATATTTGGTGTGCTTGGTGGTAAAAATATTGTAGCCATGAGCGGCCGCTTCCATTTTTATGAGGGTTATAGTATGGAGGAGGTTACTTTTCCTATACGTGTTATGAAATATCTGGGAGTAGAAACCCTGCTTATTTCCAATGCCTCAGGCGGTATGAACGCTGAATTTGAAGTGGGCGACCTTATGATTATTACCGACCACATCTACATGCAGCCTGAACATCCGCTGCGGGGCAAGAACTTTGAAGAACTGGGGCCGCGTTTTCCGAATATGAATAATGCCTACGACCATGAGTTGGTGAAGAAGGGCCTGCAGATTGCGCTTGATAATGAAATTACCTGCCACACCGGCGTTTATGTTGGTGTACAAGGGCCCACCTTTGAAACACCTGCTGAGTATAAAGCCTTTCATATTTTAGGTGGTGACGCAGTAGGCATGAGCACTACGCCAGAAGTGGTGGTTGCCCGCCATGCCGGCATTAAAGTATTCGCCATTTCAGTTATAAGCGATATGGGTTTTCCACCGGAAAAAGCCGACAAGGTTACGCACCAGTTTGTATTGGAGAAAGCCGCCGAAGCGGAACCTAAAATGACTAAAATTATCATAGAACTGCTACGGGATATATGACCCAGCTACGCCCGGTAAAAGTTTTACTTTCTATTGCAGCGCTCGTTTACTCTGTATCCGTTTTTGCACAGGCTGATACAACGCACCGCCATGGTTTTTTCTGGAACAGCGGAAAACCCAGTACGCAAAACGATACCTGGTATTTAGGCGCCGAACCGGATAAGCACTATATAATTGACAGCAGCATTATTGATCTGGAGCAGTATAATGTAATACAACGCGAGGGGGCTGATTATACCAATGCCGGCAACTTCGGCAGCGCTGCTTTTCCTTTAGTGTACGAAGTAAACCGCCGCCTTAATTTTAATGTAGGGTACAATCAGTTCGACCTTTATCGCTATTCAAAAGACTCTGCCAAATATTACCAGGTGATAAGGCCCTATACTGAGTTAAGCATGATAATTGGCCTTAAGAACGAGCAAATGTTCCAGGGTAAGTTTGCTAACCAGCATAAAGGCTTAATCAGTTATGGTGTTGATTTCCGTCGCATATTTTCGAAAGGTGCATATACCAATCAGCGCACAAATGATAATGGATTTAATCTGTATGGCATTTTCAATTCGCGCAATAAGCACTGGAGTCTTCAGGCTGATTTGATTTTTAACTCATTTAAGATACAAGAGAATGGCGGTGTAACCATCAACGTTTTCGATTCTGCTTTTTTTACTAAAACATTGGTGCCGGTTAATCTATCAAAGGCAGAAAACAATTATCGACAGATTGATTTTTACTTAACTACGGCTTACCACCTTGGTAAAAAATACTTAGAGCGTAAAGATACCGCCCTGGTTCCGGCACTGATGCCTTTGTTCAGTTTCGGCCACCAGTTTAATGTAGAGAAGAACTGGCGTAAGTACCGGGATTTTAGTCCTTTAGAGGAATACTACAACCAATTCCTGTATACGCAGGATTCCTTAGCCAATGATGTAAATGACCTGCGCATCGGTAATTCATTATTTACGGAATACCACATGCGTAAACTGGACTCTGACACCAGTTATAAGGAGCAAAACCTGATTATTAAAGCCGAGGCAGGTTTTGATTATATATGGCTGGAGCAGAATAAACTTAAATACAATACGTATAACTTTTACGTTGATGGGGTAGTGCGCAATAACCTTGCCTCGGGTTCGCACATTCTTTACCGTGCGGCAGTTAAGTACTTTCCGTTTGGTTCTAACCAAAACGATTTAATGATTGATGGTTATGCAGGATACGATTTCGGGAAGTTCGGTATAATTACAGGTAATGCTACGTTTCAGCTAAAAGAGGCGCCGTACATTTTTCAGCGCTACCGTTCGCACCCTTTGGATTGGGATTACAACCTGCCTAAAATGCGAACGCTGGTTATTGGCGGCAAATATCTATTGCCTATTGCCGGTATAACTGCCGACTTTAATTACTACCAGGTAGATAATATGCCTGTTTATCCGGGAGTGGTAAACACTAATACCCAAAACTTTTTTGTGTTGCATGCCGGTAACCGCAATTCCTTCTACGGTCTGCATATTGATAATGATATTTGGTACACTCAAACGGCAAACAACGGTTTTGTAAAGCAGTCGTACCCTATGCTTTATACGCGCCACAGCATTTATTATGAGCGCCGGGTGTTTAAAAAGGCCATGTGGCTTTCCTTTGGTTTCGATTTGCGTTTCCGTTATAAAAACACAGCCCCTTATTACGATCCTCTTTTGGGTACATTCTATCCGGTTAACTATGGAGCAAACAAGACCTATCCTGTATTGGATTTCTTCGTTAATGTAAAAATTAAAACGGTGCGCGTGTTCGTTAAGTTAGATAACATCAGCGCATTCTTTGGGCCTAAAGGTTACTATGCATCTTATCTATACCCAGCGCCTGATTTCAGCTTCCGCGTTGGTATTAAGTGGCGCTTCTTTGAGTAGCATCTACTACTTATTTAAATAAACCCTGTATGGTTTTTCCCG
>CAZUHU010000220.1:0-5814 GCA_964620645.1 uncultured Chitinophaga sp. | reverse complement strand
AATACCCCCTCCGTCGTTAGCTGCGTTGCACTACGCTAACTTCTCGTCCCCCTGTTAGGGGGACAATAAATGCAGAACAGCCAAACATAGATTACGGCATCTACTCCATACTTAACTTACCGGCGGCGCTGTTGCCGTTGGTGTCCGTTATTTTGTAGAAGTAGGTGCCGGCGGCTAAAGTTTTGCGGTTAAAGCGATAGAGGTTGGTGCCTATCTGCTGTTGTTCGAATACTTTGCGGGCAGTAACGTCAAATATTTCTAAGGTATAGTTGCCTTCAAAACCATTTACAGTAAACAGGCAGTAATCATTAAGCGGGTTAGGATACACTTTTACGCTTACACAACTAATCACTTCTGTAATGCCCACCGATTTGTTTACTACGTTAATAGCTGTATTAGTAACAACAGGTTCGTTATAATCAAAGTAGATGGATGCGCGGTTGGTAACCATGGTGCCGTTGGGCAGGTTGTTTTTCACTTTTACACTATACTGCACAAAGCCCTGGCTGTTGATGGGATCGGTAGCGCTATCGGGTAAAAAGATAGGATCGAAATACCAGGTTAGGATTCCGTTTTTGCTAAGGTTAAAGCTGTAAGGGTGGTGGCTTGCGCCAAGGTCCATTACAGTTGCAGGGTCAACATTAGCGGAAAGTGTATCGCGCAGGGTAATGAAGTGCGTGGTGTCGGTTCCGGTATTCTGGAAGTGAATGGTGTAAGTGAGCACAGAATCGTTAACGGTAATAAACGAATCAGGCGTGCATTCTTTAAAGTTGGGGTCGTAAGAGCCATTAATAATCCTGCTGCTTTCGTGCGTATTGTTGGTGGTGTAGCAATCATTTTGTGTAGGGTCAATATGCCAGGTGCCATGCACCGTAGTGCCCAGTGGCATGCCTGAAGGAATAGCGAAGTTGGCATAAGCGAAGTTATTAGCGTTCCACAAAGCAGGGCTGCCCGTTGGTATTTGCCAGGTTACAGTGTGTGTAGCTGCATTATACGTATCGTAATTGGGCGAAGTAGTTTGAAGTGTAAGGGCCGCATCGTGCACTAAAGTGATGGTAGCGGGGCCTGAAAAACTGTTAGCGCCAAGGTTTGTATAGTTGCTATACATGGTTAAGGAGCCACCGGGTATGCCTCCGCTGGTCCAGCCTGTAATTTGCAGATCGTATTGGTTGGCTTGCTGAATGCCGAAATTGATGTTGGTTAAGGTATCGGGAGCGCTACCGAAGTTTACCGGTACATTTTGCAAGGTGCAGCCGGATGTTATAGCACAGGAAGAGCCATCGCCTGCAAGCGATATGTTGGCTGTGTTTACAGCAGGTATCTGTAGTGTAAACTGCCCCAGTTGGTTGGTAATTGCATAATCTCCGCCGTTGTTGCTTGCTGCGGTTACAAGATAGCCGCTTAAGGTTGTTTCGCCGTTATCAAACTGGCAGTTGTTGTTGGCATCAACATAAACAGTGCCTTGCACTACGTTGCCGCAGTTGTTTGTAATAGTGGTATTACCTGTTATTACGCAGCCCTGCGCATCGGTTACGCTAAAGGTGTACGTACCCGTTGCCAACTGCGTAGCTGTGGCTGTGGTTTGCTGTGGCGTAGTGCTCCATGCGTAAGTGTACGGCGCTGTGCCCCCGTAAGGATGAATAGTGGCAAAACCATTACCCAGTGCACATTGTTCTTCGGCACTATAAACCGATGACCAAAATGCGGTGTAAGGGATGGTAGCGTTACCGCTAACCGCACAGCCGGAGGCATCAGTAACGGTATAAAAGTATGTGCCTGTTGAAAGGCCGGTAACTATAGAATCAGTTTGTTGCGGAACGCTCCAGGCATACGTATAAGGCCATGTGCCGCCTGAAGGTTGAACCGCTACAAAACCGCTGCTGGCTGAATTACAAATAGCATTATGGGTTACATTGGTTTGCAAAGAACCTGATACGCCAACGTTAAACAAGGCAGTTGCAGAGTCGCCGTTAGCATCGTGCACGGTTAGGTAATAGGTGCCGGCACTAAGGTTAACCAAACTATCGGCTGCTGTTGAACCGGTACTCCAGTTAAAAGTGTATGGCGCGTTGCCACCGGTAACCTGTGCTACAATTTTGCCATCGGCAGTGTTATTGCAGGTAGCATTAACTACTGCTGAAGTAGAAATTTGCAGGCCATTAAACTGGAATACCCAAACAGCTCCTTTTCCGAAATCATCGTAGCTGCCGCCTACTGCCAGCGTATTGCCATTGGATGAAAGCGCCAGTGCACTGCCGAAGTAAGATCTTCCCTGGGCATCGTTAGGCAGCAATTTATTCGTAAACTGTGTCCATGTACTTCCATTGCGTTTAAATATCCAGGCACCGCCGCCTACATCTGAAACATAGATACCGTTACCCACTGCAAGGGTATTGCCATCGTCAGACAAATCAACCGAGATACCAAACCTTTGATTTATAGATACGCCTGATGCGCGCAGTTTAGCTTCTAATATCCATTGGCTGTTAACATAGCGGAAAACAAAAACGGCCCCGGTTGATGAGTCGGCCTGATTGCCTACGGCAATAGTACTACCGTCTCCGCTTATGGCTGCGCTTACATCTACTGCATAAGGCGTGTTTGGCGAATAAAGAGATAGCTTTTTTTCCTGCTGCCAAACACCGGCGGTGCGCCTGAAAACATATGCCACTGTATCGCTATACGAACACCATACGGCAACATTGCCATCATTAGATAGCGAGGTGTAATGGCCTTGGTCTTTTTTACCGCCAACACCCTGCAGGCCCGGGCCTTGCTGCACCCAGCTGTTACCACTTTTTACGTAGGAGTAGATAATTCCGGTATCGTTGTCCTCACCGCTATTGGCAAAAAAGGCAGTATTGCCATCGGCTGCCATTGAGCATCCGCCACCACCAAAGTTGTATGATAGGCCTGAATCGGCATGAAGCGGGCCGGCATCAACCAACCATTGCTGGGCGCTATCTTTGAAAACCCAAAAGCCTACCTTGCTTGGAAAAAACACCCAACCCGTGTAACCCTGTATGGCCAATGATTTGCCATCGGCGCTTAAGCCTACGCTTTCGCCAAAGGAAGAGCTGTTGCCTGTAAAGGAAACGGTGGTGCGGCCACCCTGCGGCTGCCAATTATTACCGTTTTTTGTAAACGTCCAAAAGCCTCCGCGGCCGCCATTGTCCTGCGGGCCACCCGCTACAATTTTATCGCCGGCTGCATTAATGGTAATGGATTTTCCAATCGCCGCTGTACCATTATCACCATGCCCCTGCAGAACACCCATGCCGCTCCAGTTATTGGCTGTTTTATGGTAAACCACTACATGGCCATTTGATTCATCGGCCCAAGTGGCGCCAAATGCTATAAAGCTACCACCACCGCAAACATTAACGGCCTGTATATAGCCGGGACCATAGGAGCCCTGCAAAACGAATGTAGAATATTTCTCTACCATAGTGCCCAGGCTATCTTCAAAAATATAAGCATAGCCGTAGTTGTAACCGGAACTATAAGCGCGCGGACCGGTAAAGCCCAGCGTTTTGCCATCGTAAGATAAACTGGCGAACATGCCCAGGCTGCCTGCCGAAAGAGATATATAATGCGTACTTGTTACGCTTTGATTGAGCTGCCAGGTGTTACCATTTAAATTGTATAAATCAACGCCTCCATTAGCTGCTGCATATGGATTACCAATAGCCAACCTTTGGCCATTGCCGGAAAGCGAGAGGCCGTTCCAAAAGGACGGAGAGTAGGCTGCCGGTAAAACAAGTTTAGCACCTAGTTGGCTCCAGGTATTTCCACTACGGGTGTAGGTCCATACGGCGCCTGTCCAGTTATTATCCTCAGGGCCCATTATTACGGCCATGTTACCGTTTGCAGACAGACTTAATATTTTACCCTGCGCACATTTGCCTATGGTATTAGGTCCAACAATTTTAGCCTGTTGGCTCCAGCTATTGCCGGTACGCACAAATACAATGGCGCAACCAATACTGTCGTTATCTTTTGGAGCCCCTATTAAAGCCGTGTTACCATCGTAACTAAGTGCAACGCTGTGCCCCTGCATAGCTTTGGCTGTTGTGTTGGCACTTACCAGTTTAGCCTGCTCTGTCCATACCGTTCCGCTGCGGGTAAAAACCCAGGCGGCGCCCAGTGTATCGCCATCGGTACTGCCTCCTATAATGGCTGTATTGCCATCGGCAGAAATTGCCACTGAGCAACCCTGGTTGCTTAAAACGGCTGTAGAAGAACCTACCAACATAGCCTGCTGTGTCCATGAGTTGCCTTGGCGAATAAAAATCCAGGCGCCTCCGCGCATAGCGGTTAAGCGTAATTGTGTAGCACCCACTATAAGGGTACTGCTATCGGACGAAAGGGCCATTGCCCCACCGAAGCTGGAGTTGCCCTCAGCACCTGCGCCGGTAAGTTTACTGCCAACCTGTACATATTGGCTGAAAGAAAAAAGCATAGTGAACAAAAGCGCGGTAAGTGCGCTGAAGCGTATAGTTGTTTTCATAGAAGTGATTAACCTAATTTAAAGGTAGCTAATACACCGAATGTGCCAAGAATTACCTGCAAATTAACAGCTGCGCTTTTTACAGAATCTTACCCGGTTAAGATGTAGTTTGTAATTACCCCAACAAATTTCACCTTTGGAAAAATAATAGTGAAGCAAGTTTAAATACACCCGATTATGCGTAGTTATAAAACATTAGAAGAATTAGTAAATATTGATTCGCCCACCGGTTATACGGAGAAGGCCTGTAAGTATATAGTAAAGGTATTGGCCGATATAGGTTACAAAGCCGAATACACCAATAAGGGCGCAGTGCGCTGTAAACTGGGTGACAAACCTACGTTGGCTATTGCCGGCCATGTTGATACGCTTGGCGCTATAGTATCGGGCATAAAGGCGGATGGCACATTAAGTTTTAGTCCGCTGGGTGGCTTGCTGCTTACCAGCGCCGAGGGCGAGTATGTAAACATTATTACCCTTAGCGGTAAGGTATATACCGGCACCTTATTGTTTGACGACCCCAGCGCCCACGCTAATAAGGACCGGGAAACCACACACCGCAGCGTGGAGAATATGCACATACGCATAGATGAAGAAGCCTATAAAAAAGAAGACGTTACCAAATTAGGCATTGCCATAGGCGATATAATTGCCTTTGAGCCCCGCTACCGCGAATACGAAAACGGTTTTATAAAATCCCGCTTTATGGATAACAAAGCAGGTTGTTATGTGCTGTTTGAAATTGCAAGGTACTGCAAAGAGAAAAACATTGCACCGCCTGTGGAACTGTTTTTTAGTAACTACGAAGAGGTTGGCCACGGCGGCACCGTTGGCTATAGCGATAGTATTGAAGAGTTGCTGGTGATTGATATGGGTGTGCTGGGCGATGCCTGCGAAGGCAAGGAAACCAAGTGCAGCATTTGCGCCAAGGACAGCAGCGGCCCCTATGATTATGAGTTCCGTAAAAGGTTAACGCAGTTAGCGGAGGAGAATAAGATACCGTATGCCGTAGATATTTACCCTTACTATGGCAGCGATGGCAGCGCGGCTTTACGTGCCGGTAAAGATTACCGTGTAGCTTTAATTGGCCCGGGTGTGGCGGCATCGCATGGTGTGGAGCGAACGCATAAGAAGGGTATTGAAGCCACTATCGATTTGTGTTTGAAGTATATTGAAGGGAGGTAAGTAGTAGTGTGCTTCGATAGGTTGTGGTGTAGGTAGTTTTCGTTTTCGGAAAAGAAAAAGCCTTGTTGAGCATCGAAGTTTTATTTATTCTTTTTTCTTGATAAAAAAGAATAAATAAA
>CAZUHU010000219.1:5257-5971 GCA_964620645.1 uncultured Chitinophaga sp. | reverse complement strand
GAAAAAGAAGAAGGCCTCTTAAACTCATCGGATGACTTTGAGTCATCCGATGAATCGGTGGGCGGCAAGTTCAGCCATCGTCTGTGTCTTCGCAGACGATCAGCGTCAACAGCAACAAGTATTTTCAAACCAGTTTATTGTTGTAACCCGGCAACTAACAATCGGTAGAAAATAATTGGGGAGTATTGTACAGCGATTTAATTTAAAATGGTGTCATAATACCAACTGAAAGATCATACTTGCGGAGTATATCCCAAATTTCTGATGCTCTTCCGTGCATTGTTGGACTAAACTCTAAAATCGCTTTATCTCCGGATACGTTTAGTTTGAAATCTTTCTGACCACTAATAAGCGTTAGTTGTAAGCTAATATCAAAGCTGTTTTTACTATAAGCATCTTTGTCCATAACAAATTTCAAAGCTTTAAGGTTGCTTGGAGATTGTTCAATTAATTGATTGTTTTCAATTTTTGACAGTCGTCTTGAAATTTGTTCTAACATATCTACAATAAATTCTTCTTTACTTCCTTTCTCAATGTTTTCTTTAAGAACTGTGTCTTTTATAACCCTATATATTGGATTGTCAGGACTTTTTTCA
This sequence comes from uncultured Chitinophaga sp., assembly GCA_964620645.1. Taxonomy (GTDB): domain Bacteria; phylum Bacteroidota; class Bacteroidia; order Chitinophagales; family LD1; genus Bog-950. The sequence goes on along the minus strand of CAZUHU010000219.1, from coordinate 5,375 downwards.
TCCTTAGCGTTTTCTATTGCTCGCTTTAATTGTGGTTTAAGTGATTCTACCCCAGCCATATCATCAGTATAAAATATTGTTCTCTCAGATGCTAAATCAAAAGGAAGATTAGTTCCGA
>CAZUHU010000219.1:0-5247 GCA_964620645.1 uncultured Chitinophaga sp. | reverse complement strand
AGTTCCGACTTCAGCCAAAACCACCACGGGTAGCCTTTTCGCATGTCGAACAGCGAGTTCATACATAACGTTGGGATTAAGTTCTGTAAGGTTGGCGATAACCAAATCGTCATTCAGTAGTTTCTCTATAACTTGGTTGGTTATAGACCCCGGAGAGTCAAATTCATGTGCAGCTCTGGCATCATATCCTAATTCTAATAGGATGGGCCTTATTACCGCATCAATAAGTCCATTAGTCTTTCTTCTGGTTAATGTGTTGTCTCCACCAATAGGTGTAATTATGAAACAGGACTTTAACTTTTCTTGATTACTCTGTTTCGACATAGGTCATATTTAATCTTATTGTAACAAAACACATGACTTTAGTTAACTCGGCACCATCCGTATCTGTACCGGCAATTTATTGTGAAAAAAGGTAGCTTAGGCATTGCCCTTAAAGACGTATTACTCATCGGATGACTTTAAGTCATCCGATGAGTAAATAAATTTAAGCGAGAACTAATGAATCCCAATGAAACTGTTTTTCAAAAAAGTTTTGATCCTGATCATACCAAAAACAAATAACATAGTTATCCTCCCCTGGGGCTATACTTTGCAGAGACATTAAAGGAGAATTGCCGGAACGTAAATATACGTTGGAGCCTAATGGAGGTCTTTTGCTACTCATAATTTAGACTTTTGAAAACTGGTTAATTTTTTGCCTTTTGATTTGGATTAAGTTGTTTTCCTGTATTCCCTTTATTCTGGTCGTATTGCTTATTTGTTCCAGAAGTTCCGGAGTTAGGATTCTGCATGTTAGATGCATTGTTTTGAGGTGTGATTTTTTTAGCCATAGTTGTAAGTTTTCTTGGCTAAATCACATAACTCATGCCAAAAGAAAATCTGACAATGTGGCAAAAATTATATAAAAAGTAATGTGTATAAATTTGTTCTGCTACAGTTTAGAACCTAACTATACCTAAACTCCCCATACTCGCTCTTCACCACTACCTCGTTCTGTTCGGCAGCTTCAACATGGCCGATAACGTGGGCGTCTATTCCAAAACCTAAAGCCACATCAATCACCAGGCTGGCGTATTGTGGCTCAACGTAAACTTCTAAACGTGTACCGCAGTTCAGCACCTTAAACATTTCTTTCCAGTCGGTGCCGCTTTCCTTTTGTATCAATTGAAAAATAGGGGGGATGGGGAGTAGTTTATCTTTTACTATGCGTAAGTTATCAATGTAGTGCAGCACCTTGGTATGTGCTCCGCCTGTGCAATTCACAAGGCCATGCACCTTACCGGGTATCTCGTCCAGTATCTTTTTTATTACCGGTGTATAGGTGCGGGTAGGGGAGAGTAGTGCCTGCCCTATGTTCAGTGGCGTTCCTTCCAATACATCCGTCAGTTTTTTACTGCCGCTATAAACAAGGCTGCTATCTACTGCCGCATCAAATGTTTCAGGGTATTTCTCTGCATATACTTTGCTCAACACATCATGGCGCGCACTGGTTAGGCCATTGCTGCTTATGCCGCTGTTGTATTGGTCTTCGTACGTTGCTTTGCCGTAACTGGCTAAACCAACGATAACATCGCCGGGTTTTATGTTTTGAGTTAGCACCAGCTTGTCTTTCTTCATGCGTACGGTCATGGTAGCATCTACTGTAGTAGTGCGCACACAGTCGCCAAGGTCGGCCGTTTCGCCACCCATCAGGTGAACATTCACACCAAAATCGCTCAGGCGGTCCATAAACTCCTTACCGCCTTTAATTATCTCGGCAATTGCATCGCCGGTAATTAAATGTTTGTTGCGGTTGATGATGGAGGTGTATAAAAAGTTATCAGTAGCGCCAATGCATAACAGGTCGTCCAGGTTCATTACCATAGCATCTACAGCAATGCCTTTCCATACGCCTATATCGCCCGTTTCTTTCCAGTATAAATACGCCAGTATCGATTTTGTGCCGCTACCATCACTGCTCATCACGTTACAGTAACTGTCATCGTTGCCCAGGTAATCGGGGTATATTTTGCAAAACGCTTTAGGAAACAATCCGTGGTAAAGGTGCTTTACAGCTGCGTGTACTTCTTCTTTGCCTGCGCTAACGCCGCGCTTTTCGTATTTCTCCATTTTACTGCCGGGGCTCTTCAATCGGTTAAACTATCTTATATCCTACGGCATCTGCTACCTTTTTAAGGCTGCTATGCAGTGCACGGAATTCATCAAAATTCAATTGCTGGTCGGCATCGCTTAATGCCACTTTAGGGTTGGGGTGCGTTTCAATCAGCACACCATCTATTCCCATTGCCACACAGGCCCTTGCTAAATCGGGAACGCCGTACGCATAACCAATGGCATGGCTGGGGTCGAGTATTATCGGCAGGTTGGTATATTCTTTTAACCAGGCTGCGCCGCAAAGGTCCAGCGTAAAACGTGTTTTGGTTTCAAAGGTGCGTATACCACGCTCACATAAAATTACATTCGGGTTGCCCCCGCTTAAAATAAACTCTGCTGCCTGCACAAATTCCTGTAGCGTTGTTCCAAAGCCGCGCTTCAACAGCACCGGCTTTTTTGTTTTACCGCACTTGTTCAATATACCGTGGTCATACATGCTCTTAGCGCCTATCTGTATTATATCGGCATACTCAATTACTTCATCTGCATGTGTGCTGTCGCGCACTTCTGTAATTATCTGCAGGCCGTATTTATCGCGCATTTTAGCCAACAACTTCAGCCCTTCTAATCCTAAACCTCTAAACGTATAAGGCGACGTGCGCGGCTTGTAAGCACCTGCACGAAGGATGGTTACACCTAACTCCACACACAGTTTAGCGGCAGCTTCAATCTGCTCTTCGCTTTCCACGCTGCATGGGCCGGTAATGGCTACGCAATTATTGGTGCTGCCGCCTATACTTACTTTCCCCAAGTTTACTTCGCGCTTGGTTTTTAGATATTGCTTGCCGGCTAATTGTATGTCGGTATCGGTAACAAAAACCTGCTCAGCATACTTTTGTAACTCTTCGTCAGCAGCTTTTAGTTTGCTTGGGGTAACCATTACCAAACTGCCGTTTTCAAACAGGGCCGATTTATATTTCGCAGCTAACTTCTCTGCCTCTTCTAAACTTACTGACTTCTTAAGATGAACTATCATTATACACGCGTTAGTTGATTCAGCAACACCGCACCCTTCAGGTGATTTTCGGCATCTACTACAGGCAAAAATAATACAATAAAACTGAGGCTATTGAGCAGCCGTATCATATCGTGCAGGCTGGCGGTTTCGCTTATGCTTACCGGGCTTGCGTTAATAATATCCTTCGTTTGCACAGCATTCATATCACCGGCATTTTTCAGCAAACCACGGCGCACATCGGCGTTGCTCACTACACCCTTCAATTCTCCTTTGGCATCACTTACCAAGGCGAAGCCCTGGGCATACCGCTCTATAGTTTGAAGCACCTGTAAAAAGCTGCTTTCGCCATCTTTTATAATAGGCAGGTACTTTAAGGGCGTAGCAAAATCGGCAACCACAAAAGGGTGCGCTTTATCGGTGCCCGGCGCTTTATGCAGGCTAAGCATACCCATGCCCAGCGATTCATGGTTCATCAGGTAACTGCCTGAAACAATGGCGTGGGCTCCTAACAATCGTAGTATAAAAGCAATTTCTGCGTTCACTCCCCCGTCAACATGTATCTGCTTTTTGGGGTAGCGGTTTTTAAACTCAATTATCTTCTGGAAATTCTCATGCTGAAAGGTGCCTCCGCTTTGCCCCGGCACAGTGGCCATCATCAGTACAAAATCATAATCGCCGTTGGTTTGTTCAAATGCATCCAGCGAAGTTGGCGAGCATATCGCCAAACCAAATTTGGTTGATGTGCCCTTAGGTAACTTCGGCAGTGCTTTTAAATTCTCGTACTGAAAACTCACATACTCTATACCTAATTCCTGAATGGTGGGCAAATACTTTTCAGGTTCTGCAGCTATGATGTGCAGGTCAATAGGCGTGGTGGAAATAGCCCTTATGCGCTTTATGTCGTCAAACACTTTCGCATTATCGGCACAATCCACATGAAACATATCAATATCGTGTGCATCCAGTTCCTGAATGTTTTGTTCAAGCCCTTTAGACTTATTGGAATATATGGATGCCGATATCTTCATTTCATGGCACCCTCCCCGGCCTATGGCCTTTAAGGAGAGTTAGAGGCTGCTAATCTAATTCGTATTGCAGACGAAGCAAATTGCTGTAAATACCGTTCTCCAGCTCCGAAAGCTCGTCATGGGTGCCGGTTTCAACAATTTTGCCCTTATTAATTACCAAAATAACATCTGCCTCGCGTATGGTTGAAAGGCGGTGGGCTATAATAAAGGTGGTACGGTTTACCATTAGCTTGCTTAAGGCATCCTTAACCAGGCGTTCGCTTTCGCTGTCCAGCGCGCTGGTGGCTTCATCAAGTATCAAAATTTTAGGGTCGCGCAAAATGGCGCGGGCTATAGCCACGCGCTGTTTTTGTCCGCCGCTAACCTTTACACCGCGCTCGCCAACTACGGTATCTAAACCATCAGGGAAACTTTGGATAAAATCCCAGGCATTGGCACGTTTTGCAGCTTCAATAATTTCTTCGTCTGTTGCTCCGGGCTTTCCGTAAGCAATGTTCTCGCGTATAGTGCCGCCAAACAAAATGGTTTCCTGTGGCACGGTACCAAAGTTTTTGCGCAGTGCTGTAATGTTGTAATCGCTAATGGGTTTATCGTCAATCAAAATCTGGCCACCCGCAAAAGGATACAGCCCTGCCAATAGTTTTACAATAGTGCTTTTGCCCGAACCGCTTGGCCCTACCAGGGCAATTTTTTGCCCTGCTTTTACTTCAAATGATAACCCCTGAAACAATTGCACATCTGGCCTTGAAGGATAGGCAAAGTTTACATCGCGGAACTGCACGTGGCCTTGTATAGGTGCCGTTAGGTTTTCATCGGCCACCTTGGTTTCGTCCTGTTCATCCAATATCTCATTAATGCGCTCCGAAGCGCCAATGGTTTTTTGCAATACAGTGTAGCTTTCGCTTAAGCCCGCCAGCGAGCTGCCTATAAATATGGTAAGCAGAAAGAACTGGATAAGGTCGCCGGGTTTCATACTGCCGTTGGCTAATTCAAGGGCTCCGGCATATACCAAGCCCACTATGGCGCCAAACATTACAAAAATGATGAACGACACAAAGGCTGCGCGATACTTAGCAGCATTTAAACCAATGGCTGCCACGTTTC
>CAZUHU010000218.1:0-6045 GCA_964620645.1 uncultured Chitinophaga sp. | reverse complement strand
CTGCAGCTTATACGCATCAAGTTCATGAGCGAAATGGCTAACTAAAACAGAACAGGCTGAAATAAATAACCCCCGGAGTATCGGGGGTTTGTTTTTTTATAAGGGTGGTTAATTAATCCTCCAACTCAATATCAAACTGAACAAGATCAATAAAATCCTTAACGCGCTCTTCAATATCATGATGCGTAAGGCTCTTGACACGCTCGGTGCCGAATTTCTCTACACAGAATGAAGCCATAGCCGAACCATAAATAATGGCGCGCTTCATGTTATCGAAGCTGATGTCGCGTGTTTTATCAAGGTAGCCGCAAAAACCACCGGCAAAGGTATCGCCTGCACCGGTTGGGTCAAATACGTCTTCCAAAGGCAGTGCCGGAGCGAAGAACACGTGATTCTCGTGGAACAGCAAAGCACCGTGTTCGCCCTTTTTAATAATTAAATACTTAGGGCCGGTAGCCAGTATTTTACGCGCTGCTTTCACCAGGCTGTATTCGCCGCTTAACTGACGTGCTTCAGCATCGTTAATAGCCAGCACATCTACCTTGGCAATTACTTCGCGCAGCTTGCCGATAAAAGCATCCGTCATCCAAAAGTTCATAGTGTCCATAACAACCAGCTTAGGGCGCTTAGGCAGTTGCTCAATAACGCGCATTTGCAGGTTAGGGTCAATGTTGCCAAGCAGCAGTATGTCGCTATCCTTATAACTTTCAGGTATAATGGGGTTAAACTCCAGCAATACGTTAAGGTCGGTTATCAGCGTATCGCGGCTGTTCATATCCAGGTGGTAACGGCCACTCCAAAAAAAGCTTTTCTTGCCTTCTTTAATTTCAATACCGGTGGTATCAACACCACGGGCTTTAAGCAACTCCAACTCCTTCATATCAAAGTCATCGCCTATAACAGATACAATGTTTACCTTTTTGCTGAAGTAGCTGGCGCTCCATGCAATGTAGGTGGCTGCTCCGCCTACTATTTTATCTGTTTTGCCAAATGGGGTTTCGATAGCATCAAAGGCAACGGTGCCTACGGTAAGTAACGACATATAATGGGGTAGTTTTAAACCGGCGCAAATATGGCAAAAAACAGCACAGTTATGCCTGACTTATGCACCTTGTTTTGGGGCCGGCGCCATACCCTACCGCTTAACCTGCATAATGCGCTTGCGGTGCTTTTGGCCCCAATCGTAAAGGGCCATAATTACATTATCAAGGCTGGTGGCGTATTCAGTAAGCTCATATTCTACCGTAACAGGGGTTGAGTCGTAAACGGTGCGCTTAACCAACTGGTTAATCTCCAGTTCCTTTAATTCTTTACTAAGCATACGGGCAGTTATGCCGGTTACCTCGCGCTGTAGTTCCTTAAAGCGGTGGTTGTTGTGGCGCAGGGCAACTATTATGGGCAGCTTCCATTTGCCATTAAGCACATACAAGGCATCAATTACTGATTGCATGTGTTGCGAACATTCCTTTTTATCCTTTGGGCGGTTAGCGGCTGCTGTTGAAGGGCACATAATTACTGATTGATATACTTAAGTATACCGATATACAACAGTATAGTAGTTACTAAAGTATAGCAAATGTAAATAGGTTTGCCCCGCAAACAAATTCTTCATCAAAAAAAAATTACATTATGAATATTGTGTTATGGATTTTACAGGGCCTGCTGGGCGCCGCCTTTACCTTTGCCGGTATATTTAAAGCCACTACCCCTAAAGATAAACTGGCCGAGAAGATGCCCTGGGCAAAGGACTTTCCTGCACCGGTAGTAAAGTTTATTGGTGTTACCCAGTTTTTAGGCGGGCTTGGTTTAATACTGCCCTGGCTTACCGGCATAGCGCCTGTGCTAACGCCGCTGGCTGCTGCAGGCTTGTGTTTAACTATGCTGTTTGCGGCTATCTACCACTTTACCAAGCAGGAGTATAAAGAGATAGGCGTAAACCTGGTTATGCTGGCACTTGCAGCGGTTATTGTGTGGGGCAGGTGGTAGCAACTACCTCAATCATCCAGCAGGGCGCTGCTTTTGTACTTGTAGAACTGCCACCAGGCAAGAATAATGCGCAGGTTAAGGGCAACAATCATAATAAGGCTGCCTACGCCAAAAAATACCATTACGTTGTAGATGTATTTCATCAGCACAATCTTATCCTCATCAAACAAAATAACCTTGGGGAAGCCGAAGTCCTCGGTATAAAAGTTATCCATTAAGCCCAGGTATTTTTGCAGGCGCGATGCAAAAAAGATGAACAGGCTAAGGTTGATGGTAAACAGCAAAAAGCGCACAACCCCGGGCCTGAAGAACGGCAGGCTTTTTATCATCATACTCCAGCGAAAGTACGTGATGGTAATAAACACAAAGGCAAAGGTGGTGTTGTAGTAAATAAAGGGGTCCAGCTTTTGGGTTATAGGGTAAAGCACTGCAAACGACAAGGCTGCTGTAATAGTAAGCCACAGGCCCTCGCGCACAATTTGTAAAACATTCTCTTTCACGTAATCAGTATTTATTATTCCGGTAGTAATCTTCAAGCTTTGTTTCGCCGCTAAGCACCTTGCAGAAGCCGGCACTATCGCGCAGGCCCATGCTTAACGCCAGGCGGAAAAGGCTATCGCTTGTTTGCGGCTTACCTGCTTTGGCATAAATAAAACTTACGCCCGATACTATAGCCGCACTGCTATCTGCTTTAAGCAGGGCTGTATCAGCATAGGTTAAGCTAAGCGGGTTTTTGTTTTGTAACAGGTAAACGGCCGATAGGTTTACATAGGTAAAGGCTGAAGAATCTTTAAGGGTAAAGGCACGCTCCAGGTAATACTGGGCGCTATCGGTTTGGCCCATTATGCGGTAAAGGGTGCCAAGGCCGCTGTAGCCGGCGCTGTAACGCGGGTTCTTTTCAATGGCGTTGCGGTAGGCCTGCAGGCTTTTAGGCAGGTTGTTGGCATCGTACATAACGCGGGCGTAAAACACCCAGGCAGGGGCGTTCTCCGGAAAGTGCTGCAGAAAATCCTCCAGCTTAACGCGGGTAGTATCGGCAGGTACGGTACCATAGGCATTAAAGATGTCCTTATACTCCAGGTACTTTTCGTACTCCTTATCGTTTTTGGCCTCGTTGTTTTTGCCGTTGTTACAGGCGGTAAGCAGGGCCAGTGCTGCAACCAAAAGCAGAATGTGGTTCTTCATGCGGGCGCTAAAGTAAGCAACCAAAGGAAATGGAGGGCGGGATTTGTAATTACCCTCATAAGCCCGGCTACGGAAGATGGGTTTTGAGGAAGGGTATGGGGCACCCATTCGTCGGATGATTTTTTGGGGTAAGGCTGCTGCTTAAGGTTAAGGTGCTGCTAAGCACGTGTATTCATCCGATGAATAATGGCGGAAGGGCTACTTATTCAAAGCAGCGTGACTGAACTAACCAACCACCCCGAGCCTCCCGAAGTCTCGGGACTACGCCCTGCTTCATTTTGTCTCTGCCCCTCCTTCCCCGAAGTTTCGGGGCAAGGAGGGGAATTTTTAGCAAGGGCTAATGTTTTAGGATTCTCCTCCTTTTTTAAGGAGGAGAAGAATTTGAAAGTGCGAAGCAGTTTCAAAGTAGAGGTGGTTGAATACCCCAACCGTCATTCCGTCCCGATAACTATCGGGAGACCCGGAATCTGATTAAGTTGCTGAATCAACTCCGGGTAATGTGCGACAGTATGACGAGGCTTGCGACCGCCGGCGTCTGTGTCCGCACAGACGCGATAGCATACCGGAGAACTTTAATAGGGGTATGCGGACACCCATTCATCGGATGAATTTTTGAGGGAAAGCGGTTGCTTAAGTCAAAAGAGAAATTAAGTGAGAGGATTCATCCGATGAATAATGGCTACTCATTCAAAGTAGAGGTGGTGGAATTACATAAATCTATTCAACTACTTCATCAGCGGAAACTGCTTTTTTAGCTTTACAAGGGCACATTTCGGGAAATGAGAGGCTTACAGAAGTGGAATAGCCAACATGAGATGACAAATTGCCTGTTGCGCTATCATAAAAAGTCCAGGGTGCGCTTACAAGAAAAATATCTTTAGTAGGCCAATTTCTTTCAATAGTTGTGTCTAGTTCCGCCACTTTAAAACTATCTTCTAACCGGTAAACGGTGATGTGTAAATTAATGCAGCCTTCAAGAGATTTGGCACTTAGGTTCTTTATTTCTGCGGTCACCTTACTCCTATTCCATTGTTCTTGAACATTCACATCGAACTGTTCCGCATTAGCGCCCAATAATGGATTTTTATTGGGGCATTGATCATGGCATCCTACGAGAAAGATAAACATTGATATAAATAATAAGAGTTTGTCCATAGCTACAGTTTTCACAAAACTAATGGTTACTTACCCCCAAGAAACCCCTTTATTCAGGGACAATATAAATTTATTTTAATATTCACCTAGCGTCGTTAGGACCGATGGGCATAGTAAATTGTCCATGAAATACACTGTAAAAAAAATAAGGCCACGTATAGTGGCCTACAATAAGCTAGGGGACTCGAACCCCAAACGGATTGGTTACCGTTTCTGCCGCTTTTCAGGCGGTGGCATCTCCTCAATGCTTTAACTTCTATCTTCAATGTCTTATCAAGATCACGGATGAAACGACTCAAAACTTACTTCTTCGTTAACATGAATTGTTTCAATAGCAGGCACATCCTTGTTATTGCTATCCTGTAGAATTATATGCATACGTTTAAAAAGGGATCTAAACCCATTAAACTTATCATTATCGACACCCATACTGACGATATGACTCTTCTCCGCACTACTTTTCTTTTTATCAATACAAATTAGGGAAAGGCAAGGAGCCTCTACCCCGAAAATTGACAAGGCAATGATTTGAAATCTAGTTTGGTCCAATTGCAAAAATGCAGCAATACGCTCAAGATCGTCACCTTGAATATCTCCTATTCTATCTGAAATATCTGCCGCAACTATGCCGCGAAAGTCGTTGTATGAAACATCAGCCTTCATAACTTTTTACAGTAATATATCAACTATGAGGCCAAAAGCATCAAAATGACAAAATGGCGGCTTGGTCTTAATAGTTTTGGCTGGCACATGGCGCAGTGGCGCAAGTGGATGGGTGTTGGCGCGGTGCGCCACACCACCCACTATACTATCTTTTTAATGCCACCATCGCCGGCTATTTGCATGATAATTGCTTTAACCGTAGGGAAAAGCGCCTTATATACTTTCCTGCGATCTTTAGCAACATCTTCTTCATCCATTGCCATTAGATAAATTAAAGGTTGAGGAACACTAAGTACGGCTGAAATTTTTTCCAGGGTAGCGGAGCTGGGCTTTTTTAGATTAGATTCTATCTGCGATAATGATGTTTGTGATATCTCAATCGCTTCTGCCAAATCCTTTTGACTCAATTCTTTAAACTGCCTGATTTCTTTTACAGCCTGACCTATATTCATAACTACTTTATTTTATCGTAAATCTCTACACCAACACCTATCACGGTTGTAAGCCATTCTAAAATGGCAAACCAATTGGTCTCCGATCCTTCTTTTTCAAATTCTTTAATCGCCGCTTCAAGCGCTTTGCGCTGTTCGTTATTTAACTTATGCTGCTTCCCTATATTCTTTAAAATGGAAATGTGTGTTTCCTTTTCTTTCTTGTTCATATTGTTCTATTGAAAAATTATACCAAAAATTCTTATTGTTTTCTGCTAAGAACTTGTGGTCTTCTTCATCAGTAGAACTGCTGCTGTGGGACTTAAAAATGGTTGATATAAAGTGTTTGTGGATTTCTTTACTGACGAACGGCCTCCCCAATAGTCGAGAAACTAGCGCATTACGCTTATCTAGCTTTGCACAAAACTGTTGAAACAATTGCCAACGAAATTTTTGAACCAGCTTTTTGAGGGAAGCAAAATCCAGTTGACTGATATCTTGTCTTGAAGACAAAACACCACTATCTTTCAAGTACTCAATTGCCCAATCTCTTAAAGACAACTCTACTCCGTTATAAAAGTAGCATTCGCCATTTAAAGGCTGCCGAGCGCTCAATTCGTGCAGA
>CAZUHU010000217.1:0-6068 GCA_964620645.1 uncultured Chitinophaga sp. | reverse complement strand
CGTTCCGCCGAGACCAATATGCTATTGGCCTTACTGTATCTAATGATAAGCTGGGCTTAAGCAACAACTTTAGCGTAACACCGGCGTTTGCGTATCGCCTGCGTTTACCAAAAGATAACCGCTTGTGCTTCGGTATTCAGGCATCTTTTAACTACTTCTACCAAAACGGTGCAAAGGCAGACCCTAACAATCCTGAAAACCTTGATTTGGGTGCCAGTCTGTTTGTGCCTAACGTAGGTGCTGGTATTTATGCTTATGGCAAGCGTTACTTTATCGGTTTCAGCGTGCCACACTTAATGCCATCTGCACTGCGCGGTAAAACCAACGTAGCTAAATACAATACTGATATTGCCCGTATTTATAACTACTACGTGTTTACAGCCGGCTATGTATTCGGTAAAGATCCTTCTATCGTAAAATTCCGCCCTACTGTATTGTTGAAATACCAGAAAGGCTTACCGCATAACATACCACAAATTGACCTTAGCCTTGCATTGTTGTTCATCGACCGCTTGTGGGTTGGTGTATCAGCAAGAACACAAGGTGATGCCTATACCCTGGCCGGAAAGAAAATTCCGTTCAGCGTTACGAACGTTATCGGCTTTTTACAATTTAAAATTACACCACAGTTGCAGGTTGGCTATGCCTATGACGGCCAGATTGGTGACCTGCACCACTTTACCAGCGGCACGCATGAAATTATGTTAGGCTACGATTTCTGGTATGATAAGAAGCGTTTTGTTACACCGCGTTACGTAAAGTATTTCTAGTAGAATTAAACAGGTAAACCCTTTAAAATAAAACTTATGCGCCTGAAAAAATCCCTGACATTGTTCACCGCTATGCTACTTGTGGTATTGGCTGTGGCGGAAAAACCCGTTGTAAAGGTCGGCGACTGGTACTATAAGCAATTTGATTTTCGTAAAGCTATTGAGTTTTACAAGCGCGCCCTGAAGAAGGACGAGAAGAACGTATATGTGTTGCAGCGTATTGCAGATAGTTATCGTTTAATGAACGATAACGTAAATGCTGAAACCTATTATGGGCAGTTGGCTAAAATGGAAAATGCCAACGTTATTAATAAGCTTTACTATGCAGAAGCTCTCCGCTCTGCCCAAAAATATGCTGAGGCTAAAATTTACTATAAGGAATACCTGGACCAGGTGCCTACTGATAACAGTGTTAAGGAGAGGCTGAAAGGTGTTGACCAGGTAGAGTCTTTAAGCAAGGATAAAGGGTTCTATGCTATTAAGAACGAAACAGCGGTTAACTCAAAATATTCTGACTTTGGTGTTACCTTCTATAAGGATACCGGCATTTACTTTTGCAGCAACCGTATACCGGATGCTTATGTTGTAAACCGCGATAACTGGACCGGTGCAAGCTTCCTGCAAATCTTCCAATCTTTTAAAAGCGACACAGCAGATGGTGCCCTACAGGCTCCTAAAATGATGAGCGGCCGCGAACCTAACCGTAAATTCCACGAAGGCACCAGCAGCTACAATGAAAAAATGCAGGAGTTGTACATCGACAGAAGTAACTACAACGGCAAGAGGGCTTTCCCTTCTGCAGATAAAACTGTGAAACTGAAAATTTACCGTATTGTTTGGTTGCAGGACCAAAACCGTTGGGGAGATGAAATGGTAGAGGCCGTTCCTTTTAATGATAAGGAATATTCAGTTGGCCACCCGTCATTAACAAAGGATGGCAAAACCCTATACTTTGCCAGCGATAAGCCGGGCGGATACGGTGGTGTAGACTTATATGTTAGTACCCGCGAAATTGGCGGTACCTGGAGCACACCGGTTAACCTGGGCGCTAAGGTGAATACATCAGGTGATGATATGTTCCCTTACATTGCTGAAGACGGCACACTTTACTTTGCCTCAACCGGCCATACCGGCCTTGGTGGTTTAGATGTGTTTAGCACTACCAGCATTAAAACCGGTAACAAAATTACTACCTGGACAGAGCCTGAAAACCTTGGTTACCCTATTAATACCAATGCTGATGACTTTGGCTATATCGTAGATAAGGAGAATAAGAAAGGTTACTTCTGCTCTAACCGCGAAGGCGGCCAGGGCGATGATGATATTTACAGCTTCAGCAAGAAGGGCGTAATACTTAACGGTATTGTTTACGATGCTGCTACAGGCCTGCCTATACAGGATGCTGAAGTGGTAATGAAAGAAGCTGATGTTGAAAAGGGGAAAGCAAAATCAGGCAAAGAAGGTGAGTTTTCTTTCCCTGCTGTTCCCGGCAAGAAGTACAAATTCTTTGCTACCAAGCCTGGCTACCTGCCTGCTGAAATTACTGCAGATGTAAAAGAAAAGCCTGAACTGGTTAAGATACCTATGATAATGGAAGGCGGTATTACGCTTGAAATTACCGTATTGGATAAGAAAACCCGCGACCCGCTGGAAACAGCCAAGGTTAAGGTCACTAACTTAACTACTAACAAGGACGAAGTTTGCTCAACCAATAAGGATGGCAAGTGCGTGTTTACGCTTGAGCCTGAGGTGAACTACCGTCTTGAGGCATCGAAAGAAACAGGCGAGCCTGATACTAAATATCTGACCGTAACCGCTACACAAAGTACAGTAGGCAAAAAAGCGCCTGCTACTTTGTACCAGGTTATGGAACTTGAGAAAGTGCGTAAAGGTGTTGCTATTAAAATTGAAAACATCTATTACGACTTAGATAAGTGGTTTATTCGCCCGGATGCTGCCAAGGAATTGGACAAACTGGTTAAGATTATGAAGGATAACCCAACCATGGAAATTGAGTTGAGCTCGCATACTGACTGCCGCGCTACCGCTAAATACAACATGCAGCTTTCAAGCAAGCGTGCTGAAGCTGCTGTTAACTATATAGCCAGCCAGGGTGTTGAAGGTCGCCGTATGATTGCTGCCGGTTATGGCGAAAGCCGCCTGGTTAACAAGTGCCAGTGCGAAGGAACCTTTGCAGTGCCTTGTACCGACCCTGAACACCAGGAAAACAGAAGAACAGAATTCAAGATCCTGAAATTCTAAGCTTGCATAAAAGACAAAGTAAAAAGCCCTTCCAAACCGGAAGGGCTTTTTGTTTAATGGACTTTGGCTGGTGTTTAAGTGAACTTGCCTACGGCAATTTTACAATTCGTGCAGTACGAATGGCACTCTCAGTTTCGATCTTTACCATATAAATTCCGCTAACCACGCCGGAAACATCGGCCTGGTAGTTATTAGAGCTGCGTTGTAATGTAAAATTCAAAACTTTGCCGTCTACAGCTGTTAAGGAAATGTTTTTAGCCGTTTCGTTTTGCGGTAATTCAATCGTAAGCAAATCGGAAACAGGATTGGGGTAGATAGATACCGGTTCTACAGTTACCTCATGAACACCAACTCCATTAAGCAATACGACGTTGCAGTTTGCGCCGTTGGTGGCCCATAATTCAGTGCCTACTACATTATGCTTCGCGGTAAAGTAAAGTTGCCCATTGATGTTTTCAAAGTTGGTGGATTGGGCCAGTGTGTTATAACTACAGAATTCGGCAGTAGTTACATTCGTTCCATCCGTTTTCCATATTGGGCTGAGGTGAGCAGAAAAATACATCTCTCCATTCAGCGTATCTCCTGCACCTATGTATAAAAACTTTAAAGAGTCGTTCTCCATAAGTTTTTGCATGCCGCCCTGTGTTCCATCTGTAACCCACAATTCTTCTTTGTGTGACAAAGACTCTTCCGCATCAATCTTGAAAAACATTTTGGTATTGAAATCCTTTAGGCTTGAAGCAGAGGAATATGGAAACGCCCCCGGCACATCCAATTGGCTTGTTCCATTTATAGTGCCATCGGTAACATATAATACATCTTCGCGGTTGTAAATGTTGTTTGCTCCCCAAATAGTGTAGTTAAAAAACACCTTGCCATTTGAAGAACTGACCATGCCTCCTGATAGCCCCGAAAACCTTGGATGAACGGCTAAAAGAGTTTTAGCATTAGTTGCCAGATTGTAATAGTAAATGTGTGACCTTACAGGGTAGGTAAAATTATTGCCGCCTACGGCAATGATTTCCGTTGGACTTAAAAATGCTACGTTGGGATCGTAAAAATTAGGCTGGGCATAACTGAAGGAATCTATAGAGTAGGTCAATAAAAATTTTGATTGATTCAAATCGTAAAGGCCCGTTTCCGAAGTTGGATTGTATGGGTCGAAGCAGGTAAACGCATGTTTGTTGGTAGAAAATAGTAACATGACACTGTTATACGGCGTGTAGAATGTATCAATAGCGTCAGTATGTGCATCTATTTTACCGACGCCTTTATCGCTTAGGCGTACATATACAAAATCATCTCCGGCTACGCTTAAATTATCCAGTGTCATTAGAGTTGTATCGCGGTAAACCTGGCTCAACCTATGTGTTCCACCGGAGGTGCCATCACTTACCCAAATCCATTGATACTTGTCAAGAAAATACATTTTGTTGTTGCAAACCACGAACCTTCCGCGTGTGTTCAGCATATCAATAGAGTCAGATTCAAGAATTAGGGTATTGTCTCCCGGCGCGCCATTGTTTTTATAAAGGCGGCTGGTTTTAACTGAGGCTACTGTTCGTGTGGCCCAAAAATAAGCACTGTTATTTATACCGGTTATCCATGCATAATTACTGTACCCATTTCCGGAGTTCTCCTCTATAACCTGGTAAACCTGTGCTTCAACAATAAAGCCTGCAAATAACAGTGCGAGTAATAAATAGATTTTACGCATGGTATTTTATTTTAATTTTTCTTCTAATACTTCTAATCGTTTTTTTAACTCTTCATTTTCTTTGCTCAATTCCTGAACGGCCTTAACCAAAGAGGGAACGAAATCACCATAGCGCAAGGCGTAAGCGCTGTGGTCGTTTTCAGGTTTAGCTACTCCACTGAAGTCGTAGTTCACGGCCTTGGCTGCTTTCTCTACATCCTGGGCAATAAAGCCGCTGTATACTACCTGGTCTTTAACAGGGTTGGCGATAGAGTCTTCATTTAAAAAGGTGCTGAGCTTAGTTAAGTCAAGGTTGTAAGTGACCGGCTCCAGCTTGTTGATGAAGTCTAGGCCAACAACATTGTTTTGAATATTCTTTTTAAAGCGGCCATCAGATAAATTGCTCCAGTTTACGTAACCACCTATAGATGTAACGCTGCTGTTGCCAATAACTATGGTGTTGCTTGCAGTTACCCGGCTGTTATAACCAAGTGCGGTGCAGTTAGTGTAAGTGCCTACGCTATTTGCTGCGGCGCCGGGGCCCACAAAGGTGCTGTTCGTTTCAACAGAGCCAAAACCAATAGCGCCTGCACCATAGCCTAACGCCACGGTATAATCGCTGGTTTCAGAATAGTTAAGACTGAACATGCCTAATGCTACACAATATGAGCCGGTCATATTATCAGTCATTGCAAAGTGTCCGATGGCGGTATTTTCCTGTCCTGTTGTATTGTCGGAAAGTACAACTTGTCCTATACCAACATTCCTTGAGCCGGAGTTACTGCCTAATACCCCGAAACCGATACCTACGTTATAATCTCCATTGTTGGAGCCTGCGCCAAAACCAACACCAACATTTCCCGTTCCTGTTCCAAAAGTTCCCATGCTTAGGCCAATAAATGTGCAATTAGTACCGCTTGACCCTGTGCCGTAACCATAGGAAGTGTTTGTGGTGGTAATAGAGCCTGCATTAAAGTTACTTACCCTAAAGCGGATAGGGCTGGCATCTGTTGTGCCTAAAAATTGAGAGGCAGTTAAGCCTGCATTGCCTGTAAGTAGCCATTCAGCACCTGCGCCGGGTGCCCATTGTGTTCCGTTATAGGTTAGTATTTGATTAGTGGTAGGAGCGGTGGTTGATACGGGAATGCCTTGAATTTTCACCACGCTCGGGTTAGGGTAAGTGCCACTTAAATCTCCACCTGCTGTACCAAGCGGACCTGTAGGGCCTGTTGGCCCTTGAGCGCCATTGCTGCCGTTAGTTCCTGCAATGCCTTGCGGCCCCTGCGGACCTTGTGGGCCAGTTGCGCCATCAGCACCATTTGTTCCTGCCGGGCCTTGAA
>CAZUHU010000216.1:0-6074 GCA_964620645.1 uncultured Chitinophaga sp. | reverse complement strand
CGGCCTGGTAGCTTACAAGGGTATTCCCTAAATTAAAAGTGCTACCGCTTGCCGGGCCGCTTAACTGTTTTAATTCATACGAACCGCAATTAAGGAATGCCTCCGGCATGTTGTAGTTTACAACAGCCAGGCACTTCCCTTTTTCGGTTGGCGCCTCAACATCGGCAGGCATTTTCAAGCTAAAGCTTTCCTGTATTGTTTTGCCTGATGCATCTGCAAGTAAAAGATAAACTTCGTTGGTGGCTAAAGCGCGATTGTATATGCGTAGATCATCCAGGCAACCATTAAAATACTTAAAATTTGAGCCCAGGCTGCATCGGCAAATATCCAAAGGCTGCTCATTGCGCATAAAGCCATCCACTTTACGTTGTTGCCAAAACAACTTACCGTTTAAATAAGCTTTTACCCATCCTTCGTCATACACAATTACCATCATATACCACTTGTCAAACTCAAGGGGATGGCTGTTGTAGCTTTTATCTTCGGCAATAAAGTTGCTGCTTAAGGCAAATTCGCTGTAAGAATCTCCAAAGGCCCGCTGCATGTAAAACTGGTATTGAGATACCGGCGAGCCCTTACTAAGTATGGGTAGTTGAATATCGCCGGTGGCGCTTTTTGCCGCCTTAAACCAAAAAGCAAGCGTTAATCCATAGGCAGGGCTTTGCAGGCTGGCAGTATTAGGAACCGTTACAAAGGCGTCGCTGCCGTTAAAATACATAGCCCCGCAATTATTACCGTAACGGTCTTCGGCCGGAGCAAAGCTTCCCTGTAGCTTACCATCATTACCATTGCCACTGGCATCCTGAGCGCTGTTGTTAAAAGGGTAATAGGCCACAAGCCCCTCGGTGGAGGGTTGTGCCGAAAGGGTGTACGCTACCAATAAAAGGCAGTATAGAAGGGATCGCTTCATTTCCTAAGTTCCAAAAGCTACCTCATATACGCATTTTAACAAAATACGTTACGAGATGGTTAACAACATAATATGGGCACTAAATCATCCGCGCTGAAAGGATCTTACCGGAAAAAGCTGCCAAGGGGGTAAGCAGCCAACTGTATTAGCCTCAATAAGGCAAATGTAATAAATTGATTGGCAGATTTTTGTAGGAACACCTGTCCGTTTTTTTAACCACCCGATAACTAAAGTGAATAGCTGCTTGTAAATTTTCAATCTTTCGTTATCTTTGCGCGCTTTAAACGACGAACGAAATGCAAGTTACATCAGAAGTAAAGAAGAATTTATTCAAAACATACGGTGGTTCTGAGAAGAATACCGGTTCTACAGCTGCTCAAATCGCTCTTTTTACTGAGCGTATTAACCATATCAGCGAACACCTTACTACTAACAAGAAAGACTACGCCAACACGCGTTCTTTGTTAAGAATGGTAGGTAAGCGCCGCAGACTGCTGAACTATATGATGCAAAACGATTTGACCGGCTACCGCCAGTTGATCGAGAAACTGAATATCAGAAAGTAAGAAGATAAAGAGAGGGATGGCTCAAAAGCCATCCTTTTCGTTTTATATGTGGCCTGCCATTAGCAGGCAAGTAGACGAAAAAGTCGGTGTAGGTTTTGGGATGGACACCGACTATAAACAAGAAAAGCCAGGCTCTTAGAGAATCCCGCCTAAACAGAATGAGCCGGCGTATGACGATAAGAAGAACAATAAATAACAAATCAATTTTAAGACGATGAACGTAATCAAAAAATCTATTGACTTAGGCGGAGGCCGTATAGTTGAGATTGAAACCGGCCGCTTAGCCAAACAGGCTGATGGCTCGGCAGTAGTTAAGTACGGTAACACCATGTTGCTTGCTACTGTATGCGCTGATAAGAATGCCAAAGAAGGCGTTGATTTTATGCCTTTAACGGTTGAATACCGCGAAAACATGGCCGCTGTTGGCCGTATACCGGGCTCCTTTTTTAAACGCGAAGGCAAACCTACTGATGATGAGGTGTTGATTTCGCGCCTTATTGACCGCGCGCTGCGCCCATTATTCCCTGATGATTTTCATGCTAACGTAGTAGTGCAGGTAACCCTTATTTCAGGTGACCTTAACGAACTACCGGATGCACTGGCCTGCCTGGCAGCCTCTGCAGCATTAGCAGTTACCGATATACCTTTCAATGGCCCTATCAGCGAGGTGCGCGTTGCTAAAATTGATGGCCAATTGGTTATCAACCCAAGCAAGAGCGCCCTGGAAAGCGACGGCTGCACTATTGATTTGATTGTGGCCTCATCAGCAACATCAGTTGTAATGGTGGAAGGTGAAATGAAAGAAGTAAGCGAAGATGAAATGGTTGAGGCCATCATTTTTGCCCAGGAAGCCATCTTTAAGCAAGTTGCGGTATTAAAAGAGCTTGAAAAAGAAACCGGTAAAACTGAAAAGCGCGCTTACGAGCACGAAAAACATAACGAAGACCTGCGCAAGCGCCTGAACGACTTTTGTTACGACAAATGCGCCGCCGTTGCTGCTCAGGAAATTGCCGACAAGAAGTTGCGCACAGCCAGCTTTGATGCTATTTACGATGAGTTTGAAGCAACCCTTACTGATGAGGAGAAAGAAGAAAACGATTTCCTATTAGGTATTTATTGGGGCTTGGTGCAATACAACGCTGTGCGCGATGTAATGTTAGCGCAGAATAAGCGTTTGGATGGCCGTAAGATGGATGAGATTCGTCCTATATGGAGCGAAGTAGGTTACCTGCCTGGCCCACACGGTTCAGCCTTGTTTACACGCGGCGAAACACAATCATTAACTACTGTAACCCTGGGCACCAAGCTTGACCAGCAGTTGATTGACGGCGCTATCTACAACTATGAGAAGAAATTCTTGTTGCACTATAACTTCCCTCCATTTAGTGTTGGCGAAGCACGTGTACCGCGTGGTACAGGCCGTCGCGAAGTAGGCCACGGTAACTTAGCATGGAGAGCATTGAACATCGTATTACCTAAAGATTTTGCTTACACCCTGCGTGTAGTATCTGATATTTTGGAATCGAACGGTTCATCATCAATGGCAACTGTTTGTGCCGGTACATTGGCCCTAATGGATGCAGGTGTGCAAATCCGCAAGCCGGTTTCAGGTATAGCTATGGGTTTAATTACCAATGAAGAAACAGGCAAGTATGTTATCCTTAGCGATATTTTGGGTGACGAAGACCACTTAGGCGATATGGACTTTAAAGTGTGCGGTACTGCCGATGGTATTACTGCCTGCCAGATGGATATTAAAATTAAAGGCCTTAGCCGCGACCTGTTAAAGCAGGCGTTGGAACAGGCTAAACGCGGCCGCTTGCACATCCTTAACGAGATGAACAAAACGCTTAGCGCACCACGCGAAGATTACAAACCACATGCACCACGTGTTGTTGTGTTGATGATTGATAAGGAATACATCGGCGCTGTGATAGGCCCCGGTGGTAAGGTTATCCAGGAAATGCAACGCGAAACAGGTTGCACCATCGTTATCGAAGAAATCGGTAACCAGGGTAAGGTTGAAATTTTCAGCAACAACAAGGAAGGTATCGATAAGGCCGTTGCCAAAATCAAAGGCATTACCGCTACCCCTGAAATTGGCGAGATTTACGAAGCTACTGTTAAGAGCATAATGCCTTATGGCGCTTTCGTTGAATTCCTGCCCGGCAAACAAGGGTTGTTACACATCTCTGAAATAAGCCACAAGCGTTTAGAAACCATGGAAGGCGTATTGAAAGAGAACGAAGTGGTAAAAGTGAAGCTGTTGGGTATTGATAACAAAACAGGCAAGTTTAAACTTAGCCGTAAGGTGTTGTTAGATAAGCCAGCCGGCGCTCCTTCTGAGAATTAAAATCACTTGTCCGTCTGAGCCTGTCGAAGACTGACCATACAAATTTCTAATTACAAGCCCTGCGCAATTGTGCGGGGCTTTTTATTTTGCTTATTTACATGGCAATAACGGGGGATGATAAGCATTAAAGAAGTACGGGTTGCAGCACTAAACTTTGAAGAAGTGGTTGAACTACCACATTTTGAGCGCACCTCTTTCCGGGTGAAGAAGAAGATATTCTGCACTATGGATGAAAAGCAGCAGATTGCTGTATTGATGCTAAGGCCCGAGGACCAATCCGTATTCTGCGCATTTGATAAAACGGTATTTTACCCTGTTAACGGCACATGGGGCAGGCAGGGCGCTACCATAGTTGAATTGCGCAAAGTACGGAAGAGTATGTTTAAGGATGCCCTTACGCTTGCTTATTGCTATAAGGCTCCTGCGAAACTTGCAGCCCAATACATGCCGGATGGTATTGAATAAACCGCCATAGGCATTACTTTAGCTGTATGACTGAGAAAACAACCCGCACTATTAGCATTGTAGCTTTAATCTGCGCTATATGGTTTTTAATTACAGGCGCCATGTGGGTTTATTTAGCAGCCCTGTTTATAGCCTACCCTGTTGGCCTTGCCGGCGCAATAATGTGGTATATGGCACGTAAAACGGGCAAATTTGCTAAGCTAAACCGCGCCACCATGTGGGTGTTTATAGTCGGTTTAATCCTTTCCCTGGGCTCTATTTTACTTTATCAGTAGCCGAACCTGCAAATTATCAGTTTAAACATTTATTTTATCACTCATATTATGAATGAGTTATAAAGGCTGTAATAGTGCGTGCTTGCTTTCATATTCGCCTATAACTATATTTAAAACAAACTACTGCTTATGGCAAAGAATACGGAAGTTATTAAGCGCTTTATAGATGAAGTTTGGAACCAGGGTAAAGAAAGCGCCATTGATGAGCTTTATGTGCCGGATGGCCGGGCCTATGGCCTTGGAGACTCGTACCGCGATGGCCCTGCGAACTTCAAGTTGTTTCATCAACTGATAATGGCCACCTGTTCTGATATTCGCTTTGACATTAATGATATTAAGGAAGAAGGCGACAGAGTATCCTTCTTTTCAACCGTAACCCTAAAACATAAACTTACCGGCAAGGCAGTCACTTTTCAAGGAGGGGGCTACGCACGATTAGCAGATGGCAAAATTGCAGAAGCACATAATGCGTTCGATTTTCTGGGCCTGCTGATACAAATAGGCGCTGCAAGCCCCGATATTTTGCCAAGAGCTTTAATGGGTGCAGCGTCCTTAACTTAGTTATACGGGAGCGTTTTTCAGCAATAAGGCTATAGGGCCTTTAGTTGCAAATTTGTGTTAGCTTGCTGCTAATGAAATATCCGCGCAAAGAGTTTATTCGCCTCGCCGCTTTCGCAGGCATGGGCCTTTACCTGCAGGGATGCAATACCCGGCAACAACCACAAACAGGCACTTCTCTTGATAGCGCAACACTAAAGCCACCACTAAATACCACAACGTCAAACAGCGGCGTAGTTTATATTAAAAAGGGGGAAGCACGATACGATGAGTTGCGCCAGGGTTTTAATAAGCGCATTGACAAGTATCCCGCAGTTATTGCCTTATGCAGTAATACAGAACAAGTGGCAGAGGCGGTGCAGTATGCCAAAGCAAATAATTTACCGGTAGCCGTTAAAAGCGGTGGCCACTGTTTGGAGGGCTTTAGCTGCAATAATGATGGAATGGTAATTAACCTATCGCAACTGAACAGTATTGAATGGCTGGCGGACGATGAGGTGAAATTTGAGCCCGCTTGCAGATTGGCGCAAATACATGATGAGCTATTGCCCAAAGGAAGAATAATACCCGCCGGCAGTTGCGGCAGCGTTGGCATCGGTGGGTTAACGCTCGGTGGGGGCTATGGTATGTTTAGCCGCGATTACGGCCTTACCTGCGATAGCCTGCTGGAAGTTACCATGGTAGACGGGCAAGGCATAGTGCGTAACTCTAAAGATGATGCAGAACTGCTTTGGGCCTGCAGAGGAGGAGGAAGCGGCAATTTTGGAGTGATAACGGAAATGAAATTCAGGACACAGCTGGCGCCGGCTACTATGGTGGCGCATCGTTTTAGGGCTTATAAGGTAGATGCTGCGCGGGCCGCTGCCATAACCGATAAGTGGATGGAGATAGTTGCTAATTTGCCGGCAGGTTGTTTTTCAGCATTGGTGCTTAATGGCAAAACCTTA
>CAZUHU010000215.1:0-6090 GCA_964620645.1 uncultured Chitinophaga sp. | reverse complement strand
ACCTCATCAAAGATGTATTCCTCACCTCCTCTAAGTTCTCGCCTGAAATTGTATGAACTGAATGCTACCCTGGTCATTAATGGCTACTTCTGTAAAGGAATCGGACTTTTTTAAATTTGTGCGGCAAATTAGAGAATGAAGACAAAAGAAGAAATAGTATCGAACTGGCTGCCGCGTTATACCGGCCGAGAGTTGAAAAGCTTTACCGATTATATATTGCTTACCAACTTCGATAACTACGTGCAGATGTTTGCCAGCATGCACAACGTGGAAGTGCACGGACTTGACCGCCCGATGCGCAGCGCTACCGCCGAGGGTATTACCATTATAAACTTTGGTATGGGTAGCCCCAATGCAGCAACGGTAATGGACCTGCTAAGCGCAATTGACCCTAAAGCGGTGCTGTTTTTGGGCAAGTGCGGTGGCCTGAAAAAGAAAAACGAGGTGGGCGACTTTATACTGCCTATAGCCGCTGTACGGGGTGAAGGGACATCAAATGACTACTTCCCCCCTGAAGTGCCGGCCCTGCCATCCTTTGCCCTGCAAAAGGCAATTTCAACTACCATACGCGATTATAACCAGGACTACTGGACCGGAACTGTTTACACCACTAACCGCCGCGTATGGGAGTGGGACGATGAATTTAAGGAATACCTGCGCCAAACAAGGGTTATGGCCATTGATATGGAAACCGCCACCATTTTTATTACTGCTTTTAAAAATGAGATACCGGCAGGTGCGCTTTTGTTAGTAAGCGATCAGCCGATGGTGCCTGAAGGTGTAAAAACCGACATAAGCGATATTAAGGTAACAGGGTCCTATGTGGAGCATCACCTTAAAATAGGTATTGACTCACTAAAGCAGTTGATAAACGACGGATTAACCGTTAAGCATTTGAAGTTTTAAGCTCCAGGTGTTCGCTACGGATATACAGGTAAAAGTAAAAGGTAGCCGAACCGGCAAATAAGTGCCAAAGGCTGTGCGGCTGTATAAGGCTTTCAGGATCGCACAGTATTTTGCGGGTATCAAAGGCAAACCACACAACAGCAATTAAAATACAAGCCACGCACACCAGCAGGTAGCGCGTATTGGTTTTGCCGCGGTCAACATATTCCATTATGGTGCCCAATATGATCAGCATTATTATTAACCCCAGCACCACGTAGTCATCCCATCCGTTAGGTACCCCAAAGGTGAACAGAAAGTAAAGGATAGAAAATACTACTATAACGGTTATAGTGCTTTTGCGATGCCGCTTATTACTGGGCACACCAATAGCCAGCAACCACATACGATGCGTAAAATACATTAGCGGAAAGAGGGCCAGGGAATAAACTGCAGAAAAATCAAGACGGCTGGCTACATGTATAAGAGAAGAATGAAAGAAGGTGCTTGCGCAAAACGTGTAAAACAGTATTACCCCATAGGTAATGCTGTAAAATGGATTGGCCGAAATAATGTTATACGCGTTTTTGCGGCGGCGTTGGTCCTTCCAGCCACGGCTTAAAATGGCCAAAGCGCTCATCCAATAGATAAAATTGCTAAAGGTGTTTACCGGCTGCCGCACAATTCTATCCATAAAGGTTTTCTCGCAGAAATAGGTGCCAATATCCTCCTCGGTGATAAAACCCTTCCACACATTGCGGTAAGGCAGGGCTTCGTTTAACACCCATATGGCGGCGGCAAAAAGGATAGCAGTGCTTAACAACACCAGTAAGCGGCGGCGGGAAAGTATGGCTACGTTATACGAAATCACTACGGGCCGAATATAAACAAAGAAGGGTGCCCTTGCGGACACCCAACTTTGAACCTATGAAAACACTAAAAGTTAGTGGATACTACTTTACTTTATCTACCACCGCTTTGAAGGCTGAAGGGTTATTCAGAGCTAAGTCTGCCAACACCTTTCTGTTCAATTCGATGTTTGATGATGCTAATTTAGCAACAAATTTGGAATACGACAAGCCATGTTCGCGCACAGCGGCGTTAATTCTTGTTATCCACAAATTGCGGTAATCTCTTTTCTTAAGCTTACGGCCTACATAGCTGTAAACACCGGCTTTTTCAACCGCGTTTTTAGCTACGGTATATACGTTACTACGGCTAAGGAAATAACCTTTCGCTTTCTTTAGAATCTTCTTTCTCCGTGCTCTCGACGCAACTGCATTGACTGAACGTGGCATTTCTTTGTTTTTTTACTGTTTTACAATTCCGGGCATCATTTACGCCATTCCGAGCAGCATTTTCACTCTGTGCTCATCACTTTTATGAACGATAGTTGACTTAGCCAACTCCTCTTTTCTCTTCTTGCTTTTACGACCCAGCAGGTGGCGCTTAAATGCTTTTGCGCGCTTAATCTTACCTGATCCGGTTACCTTAAACCTCTTTTTGGCGCCGGAATTTGTCTTTTGCTTTGGCATAAACGTTTTTAATTTGGGAGCGCAAATATAGCCGCCTTTTTGGTAAAACCAAACGAACTCAACTCTCCCGGCAACTAATTTTTGTGGAAAAATAAGTAAAGCGCGAAATACGGCTCAAAAGAACTCATTAAGAAGCCATATTCTTAAAAAAGCAAGAAATAAAACTTTGAAGATCAATAGCTTGGTTTGGGAAAGACCCTCAGCCCATCCTTGTATATAACTGCCCAAGCCTAAACAAAAAATGCCACCCAAAGGTGGCATTTCATATTTCTAAACAGTGCTTGTTTACTTTTTCTTGCTTTTAGGGGCCAGCGTCATAAACATACGCTTACCCTCCAGGGTAGGTAATTGTTCAACCGTAGCTACGTCTTTTAGCTTGTCGGCAAACTGTAATAACAGCAGTTCTCCCCTTTCCTTAAACACAATGGCACGGCCGCGGAACATTACATAGGTGCGCACCTTGTTGCCTTCTTTCAAAAAGCTTTCGGCATGCTTGGCCTTAAATTCCACGTCATGCTCATCGGTATTAGGCGTAAAGCGAATTTCTTTAACCTCTACCTTTTTAGCATGAGCTTTTATCTCTTTTTCCTTTTTCTTCTTCTCGTAAAGAAATTTGTTGTAGTCTACAATACGGCACACAGGCGGGTTGGCCCCCGGAGAAATCTCTACCAGGTCAAGGCCCTGTTCAATAGCCATGTCGTACGCCTTTTTAATGGGGTAAACACCCGGCGTTACGTTTTCACCTACTAAGCGCACCTCAAGGTGCTTGATAAATTCGTTGATTTTGTGTTCTGGTTCTTTCTTGAAAGGAGCTCTCCCGAACCGGGGATTGAAGGGACGTGGATTTGTTGCCAAATGTGCTTGTTTTATTATTTAATTACAGCAAAAGTAATAAAAACCGCGCCAGTAACACAAGTACCTAACGGAATTTTGCCACTTTGCCATCAATAGTAACGTTAACCCCCGACTGCAGGTGCAATTTAGTATAAACCAACAGGGGGAAGGCAGCTTGAGAATAGCAAAAGTCTTCCACCCGGCGCAGCAAGGCCTGCACTTCTTCGTATTCGCCCTCAATATCGGTTGCAAAAGCGCCAACCACATACTTAAGGCCCGATGACTGTATGATGGCAATAGCCTCATCAATAAGCGGCAGGGCATCCTTTTCGTTGGTTACAGGCACCACCTGTATAGAGGCATTTATCAGCATAGTTACTTTTGAATGATGTAAACATCCAGCGGATGCACCGGGTCGGTAGTGGTGAAATATTCGATAATCGCCCTGGTTTTAGATACGCGCACCTTTAGAGCGCCATAGTGCTGATCATCGCAAATAACGCTATAAGCTGTAAGATCAAGCGGGTTAACGTTGCAGGGGTATTGCTCCGTACGGCCACTGTTGCCACACACTATATAGGCCGTTTTGGTGGAACCCACCGGGTTAATGCGCTCATAAACGTGTTCGTGCCCGCTAAAAACCACATCTACCCCCATTTGCTCAAAAGGCCAGCGCAGGCTCTCGGAGCTTCCGTGTTTGCTAACCGAATAGGGAGGATGATGGAAGTATACAAAGCGAAAAGGATAGTCGGTAGTAGCAATGGTACGGGTCAGCCACTCCGCTTCAGGCGAATCGCAGCATTTTATGTTACCATCTACTTTGGTATTTATGGAAAAAAACTGAACCGGCCCCCAACTGAACTCATAGTTCCTCTCATTACCGGGAAGGGTAAAGTAATCAAGGTAAGGTTGTAACTCGGGCACGGAATAGTTATCGTGGTTGCCGGGTGCGGGAAAAAAGCGATTCATTTTTTCATCAGTAGCCTTGCCACGGCAACGCTGATTTTCGGGCGCATCGGGGTTGTAAATGTATTCGCCATAATAGTCACCAATGTTATGAACGATGGTACCGTTGCTGCCTAAAGGATAATTGTTATCGCCTACTGTAACTATAAAATCGGGGTTCCAGCTTTTAACCATATCTGCAACCTGCGCCTCGGGCGCTTCACCGGTGCCATAGTCCCCGATTAAAGCAAAGGTTATTGAGTCTGCCGGTACGTGGACGGTGTTAGTGCCCATATAAGAATCTACAGGAAGTTTAGAACACGAACACACCAATAGCAGTATTACCGGAATTGCAAATCTCATACCTTCAAAGATAACTTAAGCAGGCGTATTTCGGAGGTTAGTGATACGCTGCAGTAGCGTAGGGTGCGAATAATTAAAAAACACATAAGCCGGATGCGGTTGCAAATTGCTAAGGTGGTTGATGGACAACTTCTTTAATGCGGTTATCAAAGGTTGTGCGGCATAGGTTTCTTTGGCATAAGCATCAGCTTCGTATTCGTTTTTGCGGCTGAACAAGTTCATCAGTAAACCAATTATTTGCGATACCGGCGAATACAACAAACTGAAAGTAACCAGCGATAGATGGAAACTGTTCTCCTTTGCGCCTAATACTTCGGCCATCCAGGGATTAGAAGCCAACCAGCCGAATAGAAAGAACATAATGCCCATTTGCGTTACCGATATTACCATTGATTGCAGTATGTGTTTCTTTTTATAATGCCCAACCTCATGCGCCAGCACAGCGGTAATCTCTTCGGTATTCAGGTCTTTAATAAGGTTATCATAAAGCACAATGCTTTTACGGCTACCTAACCCGCTAAAAAATGCATTGGCCTTGCTGCTTCTTTTACTTCCATCCAGCACCATAATATTGGTTAACGGAAAATTAACCTTGTTCGAAAATGCCTCAATAGAGCTACGCAGTTCGCCATCTTCCAAAGGGGTAAGTTTATTAAATATTGGAAGTAAGATGCTGGTGTAAAACATGGCTATAAAGATGGAGAAAGCTGCCAATACGCCCCAGGCTGCCAACCAAAACTTATCGCCAAGCAGGCCATACAGGTAAATAAGCAACGCAAGCAAGGCACCGCCGATAATTACGCCCAGCAGCAGGCCTTTAAGCTTATCTAAAACAAAAGTACCAGGCGTTGTTTTATTAAAGCCGAATTTTTGCTCAATAACAAAGGTGTGGTAAATGCCGAATGGCAGAGAAATAAGCGAAGAGCCAAGGCCTAACACGGCGAAAAAGATAAGGCCTATTACAATCGGATTATTGGAAAAAGAGCGGGCAAAAGAATCTACCCAGGCAAATCCGCCAAACAATAAAAAGCTTAACGAAACCAGTAACGAAAAGGTGCCGGAAACCATATCAAAGGAGAAATTGGTTTTTGCATAGTTGCGTGCTTCGTCATACTTCTGTGCATCGTACAAATCCTTCACCTCATCCGGCAGGGGTTTATCCCAGGTTTGCAGGTTCAGGTAGCTCAACACTTTTTCAAGCGTAAACTCAAACACAATAAACCCTACAATAACCCACAAAATAATTTGTGCCATAAATCAATTTGTTACGAAAGTAAATTTTTCGTGCAATGCTATAAATTTGTGCCTGTTAACTACCTAAAACCTATAAAGTAAAACCAACCTGAAATTGTATGGCGTACTGGCTCTTAAAATCGGACCCCGAAACGTATTCTTTCGAAAGAATGAAAAAAGAAAAACAAACCTTTTGGGATGGCGTTCATAATTATGCGGCGCGTAATCACCTTAAGGCCATGAAAAAGGGTGACAAGTGTTTCTTTTACGAAAGTATGAACGGCGAGCCAAGCAT
>CAZUHU010000214.1:0-6155 GCA_964620645.1 uncultured Chitinophaga sp. | reverse complement strand
AGCCCATTTTTTTATTGCAGTAACCTTTGCCCAAACGGACACTACTAAAAGCCGTTTTGTGCAGGTAGACGATGTAAAGATCCATTATAAGGTGTATGGACAGGGCGACCCTCTTGTTCTGTTACATGGTTCTCTGGAGAGCATTGAAGACTGGGCCAAGCAGATTCCGGAATTCAGCAAAAAAAATAAAGTAATAGCCATTGATAACCGAGGACATGGCCGCAGCACGTTTACTGACCGCAAGATGGACTACCAGTTAATGAGCGAAGATGTGCTTGGGGTAATGAAGGACCTGAAGATTGACAGCGCCAATATTGTAGGCTTTGGCGATGGAGGTATTATTGGTATGTACCTGGCTATTAACCACCCCGATAAGGTGAGAAAGCTGGTAGCCATAGGCGCTAATTATAAGGTAGATACCACTGTGGTTTATGCTGAAGTTCTAAAGAAGGTGGAAGAATGGAACAGCGATAAAATTTATCAGTTTGTAAGGAACCACTTTAAGAACTACCCCAACTATGGCTTAATAGAACCATTTACGCAGCGCATGAAAACCATGCTGTTGACAGAGCCATCCCTTACTACTGAAGATTTGAATAAGATTAAGTGCCCTACCCTGTTTATGACCGGCGACCACGACATAATTAAACTGGCACACACTAAAGAAATGTTTGACAATGTAAAGCAAGGGTATCTGGCTGTAATACCGGGCACTAAGCATTATCCGCAAAAGGAAAAGCCGGGTGTGGTAAACCCTATTATATTGGATTTTGTAAGCAAGAAGTTTATAAAGCTGTTGCCCTACTAAAATCAGGCCTTTACGGGCTCAATCAGTTTTTCAAACCACCATTTCATAACATCATCGTCAATAAACTCGTAGTTATCCAATATGGGGATGATTTGCTCTACCTTTTGACGGAGAAGATTTTCTTTACCCGCTTCAGCGGCTTTTAAAAACTCATTAAGCTTCCTGAAAAAACTTTCTGCCTCTTCCATAGGGAAAGAGTGTTTTTGCATGAAGTTTTTGGTAACAGTAAGCAGGCGCTTCATTAGGCTGAAGTTGCCCAGCTCATAATGTATCATGATATTAAGCCAGTGGGCGCAAAGGATGATATCCTTACGGATGTTTTCGTAACGCCCATGTATTAACTGGTTAATGCGTTTAAGGGCCGGTTCCATTTTATCGTTACCGAAATAACATACCGCTGTAAAGTAAAGTGTTGAAACTTCAAACTCCACCCGTACCGGCTTGCCTTTTATCGTCTCCTGTAGCAGTTTTTCATCTTCCAGCCCTTTATCAAACTCGCGCAACTTAGTGTGGATGATAAGTCGTTTCTCATTGATTTGAGTATAAATTTCAAAGCGCTGGCTATCGCTTAACGCATAGCGTGGATTGGCTCCCAATTCCTCTGCCTCCCTAACGTAAGTAAGGGCCTCGTGGTAATTGCCCATAGCCAGGCAACGGTTAGTTAGCCCGTTTAAGGCCACAAAAAAGTTATACGGCAACTGTTTTATCTTGTCGGGATTCTGCAAAAAGAGGGTGCGCATGTGCAGGGCAGTTTCATAAGCCTTTTTATGCTGGCCTGTTTTTAAGTAGCATTTATTTAAAATCTCGTGGCGGTGTACGCCTGCTTTAAAACTCCTTGGCGCCTTCTCGTTGCTCAACAATGGGTTCGTCAGCAGTTTCTCAATCTCCTTTACCGATTGATTAGGCGAGTGTCCTTCAATTTGCGTAATGCTTAATGCAAGGCCTTGTATGTTTCGATACTCGCACAGGTTTTGATAAGCCTCCAATAGTCTCTTTTCTTCCGCCAGTTTAGCCTTGTTGGTTTTAAGAATATCCTGGTACATACCCTTGCGAATCATAATTTGGTATTGAATCTGCATAAGGAACAACTGGTGAAGGAAGGTTTCATTTTCCTCGGCAACGCTTATCAGCTTTTCGCTCATGCGCAGGGCGCTATCATACAACTGCTTTTTAAAGAGCAGGGTTAATTCGGCCATTGAGTTAAGGCGCTGTATCTCGGGGTCGTTATCGCTGTGGTAGTTGCGCAGCGATTTAATGATCATCTTCTGCAGGTATAACTTTGTTACGTTAAGCTGGTTCAGAAATTTTTCGCCGGCAAATTTGCTTTTGATAATACGCTCGTCGTATTCCTTCATGCCATCAATGCAATCAAACAGGCGCAAATAATTGCCGTCGCCTTTTTTGCTGTTGATGGTACCGAACTTTTTAAAGTATCCCTTTTCGTTCCTGTTCATACTCTTAATAAGCAGGAAAAGTTCGTTGGAAGATTTCATAACGCGTTTTTAGCTGTGGCAATAGTAGGCAGAGAAAGTGTGCAACCGAAATGCCTAATAGTTTTCGGAATTTATGAAAATTTGCCCAGCCCGGCAAATCAAGGCATGAAAATACAGAATCAGAAAGGCTGTGGAAGCGCAGTTAGGTCCAAAAGAGCAGGTTTCGGGTTTTATGAAACATAGCCACTTTATACCCTTCGGATTTTATAGTATTCCTATTGTTGCAGTTGTAAGTGGAATATATCAGCCAATATCATGGCTGGCTGAATAAAGACAACCACCTTTGCTAACCCTAATACCCAAGGCCGGTAATTAACCTTACCGGCTTTTTATTTGACCTTTATGCAATGCTAAAGCACGTTAAGCCGGAATTTATACTGGCGTTTTATTAGTATAATTACTAAGCGAAAAATGGTAAGCGTGAAAAATTTAATGTTGCTTGGGTTTATGTGTATTGCCTTGCTGCCTGCTGCAGCCCAAAAACACATCTACGATGTGATTTTGTTCGGCAATAAAATAGGACAAACCGTAGTGGAGCGCATTGATAAGGGAAATGGCGAAGTGCAATACAAGTTGAATAGCTCATCGGAGGTTACCATACTGTTTAACAAGAAGACATCAGCCATGGTGTTTGACGTACTTTATAAGGATGGCAAGTTGATGAACAGCTACGTAAAAAACGTAAAGGATGGCGTTACGGAAATAGTGAACATCCTTTGGCAGGAAACCAAGTACGTAATCAGAAAAGGGGTAGAAACCATGCAGCTGACGCAGGCGGTTAACTTTTCCGCAGTGCAGCTATACTTTACCGAACCGGTGGGCATGACGCGCATTTTTTCGGAGCGCCTTGGCAACTACTGCGCCTTTAAAAACACAGCGCCCGGCGTTTATGAATGCAAACTGGATAACGGCGTAAATAACATCTATAAATACCGCAATGGTGTTTTGTATGAGCTGGAAATGAGCAAGGGCGCCAGCGTGTATATGCGCCTGGTGCGTTAAGCAAGCCGGTAATAATTCCTTATTTTCAACCTTAATGGTTGGCCGGTATACTTTACTTTTTTTATTGGCGTTCAGCAGCCTGTTATTAAGGGCGCAAACCTTTACGTATGACGTGTACCTGTTTGGCGATAAAATAGGTACCAGCACCATAACCCGCAGGGTGGACAGCAATACGGTGCAATACTCCCTCCGAAGCCATTCCGTAGCCGAAGTATTTTTCTTTAAGCGCGTATCGCAACAGGATTATGATGTGGTTTACCACAATGGTAAACTGGATAAAGTAACGGCTTATAACAAGGTAGATGATAAAACCACCAGCGTTAAAGTAATATTTGATGGCACACGCTATTGTGTAGATAAGAATAAGGTGTGCTATACGTTTATGGAGCCGGTGGCGTACTCCTCGCTGTGCTTGTACTTTATTGAACCGCAACCCAACCAGCGAATATTCAGCGAGCGAGAAGCAGAGTTTTACAACATTAAGAAAAACGATGAAGGCGCCTTTACCTATACTTTAAGCGACGGCGTAAAGAATACCTTTTACTACACCAACGGCATGGTTACTAAAGTGGAATTGAAGAAGAGTATGATAACGGTGGAACTTAAACTAGTAAACAGGAGTAACTAAAAAGCCCCTCCTGAAAGGAAGGGCTTATAATAAAGTTGTAACACATCAAGATTACGCAGCGCGTAGCTTGCTTACGTTGGCTTTTTCGAAGCGTTCTTCCACAAACTCGCGGGTTACGTTAAACTCTTTTACGTTACCGGCAGAAGGCATATCGAACATGGCATCATTCATTAAGGCTTCGCAGATGGAACGCAGGCCACGGGCACCCAGTTTAAATTCCATTGCTTTATCAATAATGAATTCCACGGCTTCGTCTTCAAAGTTGAGGGTAATGCCATCACTCTTGAAAATCTTCTTGTATTGTTTCAGCAAGGCATTCTTAGGCTCGGTAAGTATTGAGCGCAGTGCATCGCGGTCCAGCGGGTCCAGGTGTACCAACACCGGCACACGGCCTATCAACTCCGGTATTAAACCGAAAGTTTTAAGGTCCATTGGCGATACATACTTATAGAAGTTCTCCGTATCCACCGGTTTATCATCCTTGCCTTTCTTAAAGCCTACTTTGCTTTGGTTCATGCGTGTAGCAATAAGGCGGTCAATACCTTCAAACGCACCACCGCAAATAAACAGGATGTTGCTGGTATCTACCTTCACCATTTTTTGCTCGGGGTGCTTACGGCCGCCCTGTGGTGGAACTAATACTTCAGTGCCTTCCAACAGTTTCAGCATAGCCTGCTGCACACCTTCGCCCGATACATCGCGGGTTATTGAAGGATTATCACTCTTACGCGAAATCTTATCTATTTCATCGATATAAATAATACCGTGTTGCGCAGCGTTAACATCGTAATTGCTAACCTGCAGCAGGCGGCTAAGAATACTTTCTACGTCTTCACCTACATAGCCTGCTTCGGTAAACACCGTAGCGTCAACTATAGCAAAAGGCACATTCAAAAATTTGGCAATAGTGCGGGCCAGTAAGGTTTTACCTGTACCGGTTTGGCCAACCAGCAGAATGTTGCTCTTTTCAATCTCCACCTCATCGGTTTTAGCCTGGTTAAGGCGTTTGTAGTGGTTATAAACAGCAACAGAGATGTATTTTTTGGCTTCGTCCTGGCCAATAACGTATTGGTCCAAAAACTTCTTGATATCCTTAGGCTTTACGCTTTGCGGTAAAGAGAACTGAAACTTTTTGTGCTTATGAAACAGCTCTTCATCAATAATTTGTTGTGCCTGCTGCACGCAGCTTTCGCAGATGTGGCCTTCCACACCTGAAATCAAAATCTGCACTTCGCGTTTTTTACGATTGCAAAATGAGCAGGACGGTTCGTTCTCTTTCTTCATGTAGCTAAATTCGAATTACAATTTACGGCAAAGTTACTGAATTGTTCTCTAGGGTAGACTACCCTAAAGAACAAGAAAGCCCTTGTAAGTAACAATTTTTAGCCTATTTCTTGTTATTTCTGATCAAAACCTCATCAATCATGCCGTATTCTTTGGCTTCGTCAGCACGCATCCAGTAGTCGCGGTCGCTATCGTGGGCCACTTTTTCAATAGGTTGGCCGCTGTGTTCGCTTATTATGGTATAAAGCTCATCCTTAATTTTGCGGATTTCTTTAACAGAAATGTCGATTTCGCTGGCTTTACCACCTATGCCACCCAGTGGTTGGTGGATCATTACGCGGGCGTGGCGCAATGAAGTGCGCTTGCCTTTTTCGCCGGCACAAAGCAATACAGCAGCCATTGAAGCAGCCATACCGGTGCAGATGGTAGCCACATCCATATTTACATACTGCATGGTATCATAAATACCAAGGCCGCTGTAAACCTCACCACCAGGGCTGTTGATATAGATCTGAACATCCGTACGGCTGTCACTGCTCTCCAGGAACAGCAATTGCGCTTCGATAATGGCAGCGATATAATCATCGATTGGTGTGCCCAGGAAAATGATACGGTCCATCATCAAACGGCTGAACACGTCAACCTCGCGAAAGGGCATTTGGCGCTCCTCAATAACCGTGCGTGTCAGGTTTTGTATAGGATGGGTGCTATATACTTTTTTGATATAACCTTCTAAACCGGCGCTGCTCATACCATGATGCTTAACAGCGTATTTCTTAAACTCTTGTGCTTCTTTTAAATTCATTTGATGCTTTATTTCTTAGTTAAACGAAAATGAACGGGATTTTTGAATATACCAAATGACGATACAAACGCCTGATTATTGTGCGCTGCAAACAGGACAATTCTACAAGCTAACCTAATATAAATCAGGCTATTT
>CAZUHU010000213.1:0-6224 GCA_964620645.1 uncultured Chitinophaga sp. | reverse complement strand
CATAGTATCGTTCGTTTTGCGCCGGGGGTTACATCAAAGCATAATAATGCTTGTTATGGTTAACCGTGCCCGTTTCGTTTCTTAGTGTGTTGGTCGAAAATAAAAATTGTTTCTCTCTCAAAAACTTTTTTTCCGGCTAATAATTCCGCCGGGTAAAAAGCCTACTGTTTTTTCACTTTTCCGCAAATGGCCCATCTAAGGCTTAATTGTGTGTCCCCGGTTCCAACCGGCTTGTTTGCCTATTATTTGTTTTATTTGCGGCACGCGAAAATAGTTTTTTGGATGAAGATAGATAATGATTTAGTAGAACGCCTTGCCGCCCTCAGCAAATTGCAGTTTGATGAGAAGGAAACTGAACGTATTAAAAAGGACCTTCAGGGTATTTTGAACCTGGTTGAAAAGTTGGGCGAAGTTAATGTTGACGGCGTGGAACCTCTTATTTATATGACCGAGGAGAAGAACGTTTTGCGAAAAGACGTAGTGGAAGGCATGGTTAGCAAAGAGGAAGCCCTGTCAAACGCCCCCTTAAAGGACAGCGACTATTTTAAAGTACCGAAAGTGATAAAGAAATAGTTGTGGCAAACAATTCTGTAATCAGCATTCAGCATATAAGCAAGCGTTACGTAATGGGTAGCCAGGTAATTATGGCCCTGCGCGATGTATCGCTTAATATCAACAAAAACGAGTATGTAGCTTTAATGGGCCCTTCGGGTTCAGGTAAATCTACGCTTATGAATATTTTGGGCTGTCTTGATAGCCCTACTGATGGAAGTTACATCTTAAACGGCCAGGAAGTAAGCAAGATGAGTGATGATGAATTGGCCCGTGTGCGTAACCAGGAGATTGGCTTCATCTTCCAGACGTTTAACCTGCTGCCTCGCCTTAGTGCATTGGAGAATGTAGCATTACCCATGATTTATGCCGGCATGAGCAAATCAGAAAGAACCCAACGTGCTGAAGCTGTAATGGAAATGGTAAGCCTTAAGGACCGCATGCACCATAAGCCTAACGAACTTTCGGGTGGCCAGCGCCAGCGTGTGGCTATTGCCCGGGCATTGGTAAATAACCCTTCTATTATTTTGGCCGATGAGCCCACCGGTAACCTCGATACCAAAACTTCTTACGAAATCATGAATATTTTCGAGGAAATAAACAACAAAGGCAACACCGTAATTGTTGTTACACACGAGGAAGACATTGCCAAGCACGCCAAACGCATATTAAGGCTGCGCGATGGCAGGGTTGAAACTGATAATCCGAATGTGCCCGTAAAGGCCTTTGCAGTTTAATACACAGTATGAAAATTTATACCAAAACCGGCGACGTAGGCGAAACATCTTTGTTTGGCGGCCGACGGGTTTTAAAAAGTGAATTACGTATTGAATCGTATGGCACTGTTGATGAACTGAACAGTTGGATTGGCTTATTGCGCGATGTACAACAAAAAGAGGATTATAAGGCCCTGCTAAAAGATATACAGGATCGCCTGTTTACCTTAGGTTCTACCCTGGCTGCGGACCCGCAAAATGAAAAACTAAAAGTGCCTGACCTGCACGAAAGCGACGTAGAAATACTTGAGCAGAAAATGGATGAGATGGAAGTGGGTTTAGAGCCACTGCGTAGCTTTATTTTACCGGGTGGTCACCAGCACGTTTCTTATTGCCATATTGCCCGCACCGTTTGCCGAAGGGCCGAACGTTTATGTGTTGCCCTGCACCATGCAGAGGCTATTCACCCCTTAATAGTAAAATACCTCAACCGCTTATCCGACTTTCTGTTTATGCTTTGCCGACGCATGGCTAAAGACCTTGGCGTGGAAGAAGTAAAATGGGAGCCCCGCAAAAACGCCTGATTACCTGGAGTTTTAAGATGCAACTGATGTTTCGGGTTTATCTGGCGGACCTTAAAGGTGGTTTATAACACATATAAACTGCCTGTAACAAAAGCAGGTGTTCTACATAACTACACTATATCAACATTATTGAAACGTTAATAAAAATGGGCTTAGCGGTTTATTCCTATTTTTACGGCTTAAACCGATTGTAATGGCGAAGCATTATGTGTCAAATAAAGATGAGTCGGTAAGGATGTTTGAGGCGGACTGGATGGATTTTTTCAGCCGTATAGACTTTAAAGTGCCTTTATTCATCTACGTGCCGGTAATTCTGGTGTTTGTATACCGCTCACTTTTTGTAATTGATATTAACCGTTGGCTGTTTGTGCCAGTTGTTATACTGGGTATTGCCGTATGGACTTTTGCTGAATATAATTTACACCGTTTTGTATTTCATTGGATGCCACCGGGTAAGCTTGGCAGAAAGATTCATTTTATGTTTCACGGTGTGCATCATGATTATCCCCGCGATAGCAAGCGCCTGGTGATGGTGCCTGCCGTAAGTTTGCCTTTGGCTGTGGGTTTTTATTTTCTTTTCCGCCTTATACTGGGCCCTTTGTATGTGGAGCCGTTTTTCGTGGGCTTTGTAATTGGCTACCTGTTTTATGATATGACCCACTACGCCCTGCACCATGCTAACTTTAAAAGCAAGTTTTGGCTGGAGTTAAAGCAGCACCATATGATACACCACTATAGCGATCCGGATAACGGTTTTGGTGTAAGCACCACCTTTTGGGATTTGGTGTACCGCACTACCTTTAAAAGAAAAGAAGGCACCAAGGTAGAAGTTGGCGCTAAAGAAGAAATGGCCGAGGTAGATTAATTCTTAGGGAAACGCATTTTATACTCTACATCAACCGCCCCTTTCGAAATTTTTTCAAGCCTGCCTTTTAGCAGGCTTTTCTTTAACGGCTTAAGGTGGTCAATAAACAGTTTACCCTCTATGTGATCGTATTCGTGTTGTATAACACGGGCGGTTAAGCCGGTAAAGGTTTTTTCGTGTGCTTTAAAATCGCGGTCCAGGTATTTAATCTTCACCTTCTCTTCACGGTAAACATCTTCGCGTATACCAGGTATACTCAGGCAGCCTTCTTCATAAGGCCACTCTTTGCCCGATTCTTCTACTATCTGTGCATTGATAAACACCTCGCGTATTCCCTCACTTTCTTCCCCTTCGTCATACATGCGGTTTGAATCTACCACAAAAAGCCGGATGGCTTTGTTGATTTGCGGAGCCGCAAGGCCAACGCCTTTGGCTTTTTCCATAGTTTCAAACATGTCATCAATCAACTTCTCAAGGCCGGGATAATCTTTCGTTATATCCTCGCCCTTTTTCCTTAACACAGGGTCGCCATAAGCTACAATAGGAAGCACCATATTTATTGAATTCGAGCTGCGAAATACGTTTTACAAATTGAAAAAACCAAAAAGCTTATACTTAATTAAGTTATGAGCAGGAATACTTACAAGCAGAAACGGCGCTGAATCAACCCTTAATATCCCACGCTTTAATGAAACCAACGATACCGTTTTTGGCATTCTCCAGGCTTTGCGGCTCTATATTTTCCACTATATCGTGCCGGGTGTGGTAGGTAAAGTCGTAGTTTTTAGAACTGATACCTATAATAGTTACTGAAGGCAAGCCCGCACGCGCAAAGGACACAGCATCAGTGCCGCCGATAGGCAACATAGCCATTTTGCAGGGCAGGTTCTGTTTGTCGAAAGATTGCTTTAATCCGTTAACCAGGGCCGGGGTGTGCTTAGTGCCGTTCATCAACTCGCGGTCAACAATGGCTACTTCGTTTACCAGCCTTACGCTGTCAATATTTACCAGGTAAGCATTCTCCTTTTTAAGTTGCTCTTTTTTTAAGGCGGCATAAGCGCGAGAGCCACACAGCCCTCTTTCCTCGCTGCCAAAACTTACAAAGCGAAGGCGCGTATTTTTTAAAATTGATTTTCCTTTTTGCTGTGGGTCTTTAAACGTTTTAAAGGATTCAAACGCAATGGCTATACCCGATAAGTTATCCTGAGCGCCATCCACGGCATGTTCTGCATGCATGCTCCAGTAAACTATCAGTACCGGGCTTAGCAGCAAAAAAACCAACCCATATGTAATTATGAAAAGTGGCCGGTGCAAATACATACCAGGCATAAAAAAAGGGCTGCAACACCATTAATACGCCGGCAACAATGGTAAGCTTAACGCCTAATTCCCCCAGTTTATACCACCAGGTGTATTCGCGCGTGCTATCCATATGGCCGCTTATAACAATAGTGCTTTTAACTTCGCCATGAGGTTCAAGGGTAGCTTCCACATTGCTGGATGTTTGCTTTTTACCGGGAAAGGTGGTTAGTATATCGCGGTAGCTCATCAAATCAAACAGAATGAAGAATGCATTAAGCAGGGAAAGGCCGAGAGCAAACATGGCGCCCCCCGGTACCCAATACAACACCAGCGCAACTACATAAATGCCTACATAGTATTTCAGTTTACCGAAACGGGCATCCAGGTATTCTTCAAATTCAAGCAAGGCTACATCATCGGTCAATTCCTCTGCTACCGATTTCATATAGTGTTGCGCCTTCTTTTCGGCTTCACTACCTGCGGGCCTTGGCCCAAAACGGTTGATAATCTCCGTTATAAGTTCAATCATATTCATACGCGCTGCAATTACCCCTCAATTTTTTGTTCAGCTATTTTTAAAACATCTGCTTCAAGTTTAATGGCTTCGTCCAACATACTTTTGGCAGCTTTAAGTGTTTCTTCAACGTACTTTTTATCCTCGTAGCTGCCTGCATTAATCTTTACATTTAAATACGCCCCGTAAACTGCAGCACGGGCGCATAAAGCGCCAACACCTGCATCGCTAACGGAGTTAGGGTTTCCATCGGCGGCCATTGCCTTTATTATCTCAAAAGATTCAAGCGACAGTTTCATCACCTTAAATGGAATTTCTATAGCGTATCTTGTGGCATCTTGTATCGCTTGTTTACGGCTGGCCTTTTCGGTATCGGTTGATTTAGGTAAGCCAAAGGCATCCATAATTTTGTTGAAGGCCTTGGTATCCTCATCTACCAGGTTAAGCAGTTGGTCTTTCAATTGCTGTCCTTTATCAGCCCAAGTGCCAAACTCCTTCCAGCGTTCATCCCATCCTTTTTTGTGCGATGACAGATTAGCCACCATAGTAGCCAAAGAAATACCCAGCGCCCCAACATAAGCCGAAATAGAGCCGCCACCGGGGGCAGGACTTTCGCTGGCGGTTTCGTCAGCAAACTGGCGCAAATTCATGTTTAGCAACGGGGTTGAAGTTCCATCGCGCAGCATGTATTCAATAATGCGTTTTTGTGGGTCGAAGGGGGTTAACTCATCAAGCCCCATTGTTTTTATGGCTATGCGTATCAGTTCTGCCTCGCTAACTCCCGTGCTGCGCTGTTGCTTTTCAAGAAAATACTTGCCGGCATCCAGCATGGCTTTTAGGGGTATAAGTCCTATTAACTCACTACCTGTTACGCGCATGCCGCGGTTGTAGGCGCTGGTAACACATTCGTCAAAAGCTATGTGCACCGGGGTTATGTTGATGTTGGTCAGGTTCATGCTAACCTGTGCAAGCCCATATTCAGGAATATACCAGCCTATACCTTTTACTGATTTGCACTTACCGGGTTGTACAACCTCTTCGCCCTTCTCATTTTTAATCTTGCGGCCCTGTTCCCTTACATCAAACGCAACTGAGTTTGCCCGACGTACGGAAGTGGTATTCAGGTTTACATTATAAGCTACCAGAAAGTCGCGGGCGCCTATAGCCACATTACCGCTTTTTTCATTGAATGCTGCAGGTCCGAAATCAGGCGTCCAATCTGCCTGTTTTATCTTTTGTGCTATACCTTCATATTCTCCCGCTCTAACTGATGCCAGGTTTTTGCGATGGGCGGCGCTGGCGGCATACTCATACAGGTAAACCGGTATCTTTAATTCCTTGCCGACCCTTTCCCCCAGTTTTTTAGCGCAGGCAATGCAATCGTCCATGGTGGCGTTGGCAATAGGTATGAAGGGGCATACATCTGTAGCGCCAAAACGCGGGTGGGCTCCGCTATGTTTGCGCATATCTATAACTTCCTGCGCTTTGGCAATAGCGCGGTAGGCCGCCTCTACTACTTCGTTCTCGTCGCCCACAAAAGTTACCACCGTGCGGTTGGTGCCTTTGCCGGGGTCAACGTTTAACAGCTTTATTCCTTCAACGCTTTCAATAGCATCGGTTATTTGTTTAATCACGTTCATATCGCGCCCCTCGCTAAAGTTGGGCACACATTCAATTAT
The DNA here is from genome assembly GCA_964620645.1 of uncultured Chitinophaga sp. Classification (GTDB taxonomy): domain Bacteria; phylum Bacteroidota; class Bacteroidia; order Chitinophagales; family LD1; genus Bog-950. Next base: position 12 of record CAZUHU010000213.1, on the reverse strand, counting down.
CTTCTTCATCAG
>CAZUHU010000212.1:0-6227 GCA_964620645.1 uncultured Chitinophaga sp. | reverse complement strand
TCCGGCAGGCCGTTATCGGTATTAAAGGTTTTAAAGGTATAGCCGTCAAACTTAGTAAGGCCGTGGTCGGTTGCCATCCAGATAAAGCCCTTGCTATCCTGAAAAACATCATATACCTCTGAGCTGGGCAGTCCGTCATCGGTAGTAAAATGTTTGTAAGAAAGCTGTTGCCCGTTTAGGCGGCACATAGCCACCAGAAACAGTAGAACAGATACCAGGCTGCTTTTCATGGGTAGGGTAAAAATAACCGCTTCGTCGGTTTTTCAAGGATTTAGCAAAATACCTTCAAATGTCACGTCGATGTCATTTTTCTTAAAAATGCCGAAAGAAAATATCATAACATCGGCTGCATCCGTTATACCATTATAAGAGTGAGAATATGATTAACCTGGTAGATAACAACGTTGAAAAAAATGGTCTTCAGGTTGCCTGGCTTAGCTCCCTGCAGGCTTGCCTTGAGCAGCTTCAAAATATAAACGACCTGGTAAACCGTTTTAAAGCGGCAGAGTGGGTTGATTCCCGTTTATCTTTTTTAAATCATACTGCCGAGGATGTTGAGCGGCTCTCTGCTGATATACGTAAACTGGAATCGGAAATTGAAAACGCACACGAGCTTTTTCCTGAAACGAACGGCAACAAAGTACTTGGGTTTAGCGAATTGCTAAGGCGTAACAGTTTGCGTAACAAAACGCGCCAGTTTGAACAGGCTGTGTTTTACCTGCGTTTCAGGGTAAACCAGTATCTGAACTCCGATCAGGTATAAAGTTTTATTGTCTTAATCAGGTTTTAGTGGTTAGATGAGTAATGGGTTCATTACTCATCTTTCTTTTTACTTTAGCCTCCTGTGAACAGGGAACAACTCTACCAACTAATGCTCAGCAAGCGGTCAATGCTATGTGTCGGGCTCGATACCGATGTTAGCCTTATACCAAAGCACCTTTTAAAGTATGATGACCCGGTTTTTGAATTTAACAAGGCCATAATTGATGCCACTATTGATTTGGCTGTGGCTTACAAACCTAACCTCGCTTTTTACGAAAGTGCCGGCTTAAAGGGGTGGCAGAGCCTTGAAAAAACCATGGCTTATCTAAACCGCCACAAAGGAAGCGTATTCTCCATTGCCGATGCCAAGCGGGGGGACATAGGCAATACGTCTAAAATGTACGCCAAAACTTTTTTTGAATGGCTGGATTTTGATTCCGTAACGGTTGCCCCTTACATGGGTGAAGATTCTGTTACGCCATTTCTACAATATAAGGACAAATGGGTGATTTTGCTTGGCCTTACATCTAATAAGGGCTCTGGCGATTTTCAGTTTTTGGAAACACCCGAAGGCAAGCTATATGAACGCGTGATAAAAAAAGCGCAACAATGGGGCAGCCCTGATAATTTAATGTTTGTTATCGGCGCCACGCATCCTGGCCAGTTTAAAGAAATACGGGGACTTGCTCCTGAGCATTATTTTCTAGTGCCCGGTGTAGGTGCCCAAGGCGGTGATGCTCAGAAAATTTGTGAAAACGGAATGAACGAAACGGGAGGCTTGCTAATAAATTCTGCCCGACAAATCATATACGCTTCGGGTGGTGAGGACTTTGCCGAAGCAGCCAGAAAGAATGCAATGGACCTGCAGCAGCTTACCCAAAAATTCCTGGCAGGTATTTCGTCAACTTAAAAATTCTCATACTTTTAGCACATAAACACACTATACATGATTAAGAAACTACTGTTAACCTTCTGCGTTTTTGGCATCCTGGGTACGCTTACTACAAAAGCACAGGGTTCAAGCGATCCTTTTGATGTTCAAATGAGAGTATATAAAGGCGCTTTAAAAAATTACGACTTGCAGGCTGCAACTATCGCCCTATATAATATGATAGCCATAAAGCCGGAAAGAGCTGACTTGAACGACTCATTAGCCCTGCTATATTTTGCGGGTGAGCGTTACGCTCAAGCCTATCTTATTGGCGAAGAAATTTTGAAGAAGGACGGCTCAAGAAAGGATATGCTGGAACTTGTGGCTGTTTCCAAACAAAACCTGGGTTTGATTAAAGAGGCTTTAGCGGACTATGAAAAGTTGTACGCCGCCGATAAGTCAATCTACTACTTATATCAAATGGCTACCCTGCAGTACCAATTAAAGCGTTTTGGCGAGTGTATTGCTTCCTTAGATAAAATAATAGGCGACCCTGCTTCGGCCCAGCAAAAGGTGAATATTCTGGTGCAAGGCGGCTCGCAGGATGTGCCAATGAAAGCTGCAGCCCTAAACGTTAAAGGTATTTGTGCCCTTGAAATGAACCAGGAGGAAATAGCGAAAGATAACTTTACTAAAGCGCTCGAAGTTTCTCCGGAGTTTGTATTAGCTAAAGGCAACCTTGATTTGGTGGCCAAAAAACAGGCTGAAGCCAAGCAGCCGGCTGTAAACAAAACACCTTCATCTACCATTAAAACAACTACTGCACCTAAGTAGTTAAATAATAGAGCAAAAGTTAAAGCGGGTTCATTTGAATCCGCTTTTTTATTTTGTATTACCCCTTTATCTATATTGCCTGTCCAAACCAAACCAATGCTATCGCTTTTTTTTCTTTATCGTAAAGGCCTGCTGGTTCTTTCAGCTTTTCTTTTAGCTTTTTCAGCCTTTTCTCAATCCGATACTCTTTACTTTAAGGATGGCCGTACCATGCAGGGTAAAAAAGCTATGGTAAAGGCTTGTGCCACCGCCTTTAAAAAGGAGGCAAGTGATGTGGATGGCGTCAGCTTTGATGGCAACGGTGTATGCTCCTGCTTTTTTGAAGGCATGGCAGCGCAAATGACCTACAAGCAGTTTATGAAATCACTGGAAGATGAAAAGTTTATTGAGGGTATCCAAAAGGATGAAAAGAATCCACTATACAGTTTAATGCTGAACTGTGTAATATCTAATATGAACACCTCCGGCAATGAGGAACAGACAAAATCTGACGGGGATCGCTCCAAAGGTAAGAAGGATAGTGACGCAAAATCTAAAAGTAAAGAAGAGGATAAGGACCTTTACGAAATAATGATTAAGGCCTGTACTGATGCACTGGATAAGGAAAGCTCATTTAAAACCTTAGGCATTGATGGCGAGAAATACTGCCGTTGCGCTATTGAAAAAATTCAGGCGAAGAACATGAGTATTGATAAGCTGTTTGAGTTACAGGATCCTAACTCGCCCATGTTTAACGAAATTGTTACCCCCTGCATTAATGATGCTATGGCTGCCGTTAACCCCGCAGAGGCGAAGAATCCTGACGATATACGTAGCACTGTTACACGCGATGAAATTCCTATTTCTAAACTGGCTAATGTCTACCGCGTAAAGGTCAAAATCGGCACTACCGAGAAGCTGTTTATAATTGATTCCGGCGCCAGTGATGTTATGATCAGCAGTGATTATGAACGCGATTTGATTTTTGATGGTGTGGTTTCTAAGAAGGACTATCTGAGCGACAAAACCTATGCTATGGCAAACGGCGAAGAGGTAAGCTGCCGACGGTTTAAACTAAACGGAATGCAGTTGGGCGGCTTTACGGTTAACAATGTTACAGTTGCGGTTATTGAAAAAAAGGATATCACTTTCCTGTTAGGCAAATCGGTGCTGGATAAATTTACGCACTGGAGCATCAATAATCAGTCATCCAAATTAATTTTAGAGAAATAGCAGCTATGGATATTTCTTACATCCTGAATCAACTGGGAGAGGAGCGCGAGAATTACTTTAATGCTGTAACTCCGCCCATAGTACAAACCAGCAACTTCACTTTGCCTGATGTTGCGGCATTGCGCAAAGCATTTACCGATGAACATACGGCCCACCTTTATACCCGTGGTAATAACCCTACGGTAGAAATACTGCGAAAGAAAATAGCTGCACTCGCCGGTGCAGAGGACGCATTGGTTTTCTCCAGCGGGGTTGCGGCAATTTCGGCGGCCGTATTGGCAAACGTTAAAGCCGGCGACCATATTGTTTGTGTAGCCAAGCCTTATAGCTGGACCAGCCGCTTGCTAAATACTTTTTTGCCGCGCTTTGGAGTGCAGGCAACCATGATAGATGGAACCGATGCCCAGAATTTTGCGCATGCTACCTTACCCAACACCACCGTTTATTTTCTTGAAACCCCCAATACGTTCACTTTTGAATTGCAGGATATTGAGGCCGTAGTAAAGCTGGCGAAAGCACGGGGCATAACTACAATTGCCGATAACAGCTACAGCACTTCGCTGGGGCAGCCTTGCATTCAAATGGGGGTTGATATTGAAGTGCACAGTGCCAGTAAATATTATGGTGGTCATAGTGATATTGTAGCCGGCCTGCTTATCAGCAATAAGCAAATGATACAGCGCATTTTTTCTTCAGAGTTTCTTAACCTGGGAGGCATCATATCACCTTTAGATGCCTGGTTAATGATACGCAGCCTGCGCACACTGCCGGTGCGTATGGAGCGCATTCAAAAAACTACTGATGCAGTTATAGCCTTTCTGCAAAACCACCCACAGGTGGAACGGCTGTTTTACCCTTTTGCAACTTCCTTTCCCCAATATCAACTGGCCAGGAAACAAATGCGATGGTGTGGCGGTTTGTTTAGCATTACGCTCAAAGCAAAAGATGTGCAGCAGGTGGAATTGTTTTGCAATAGTTTGAAGGCCTTTCTTTTCGCTGTAAGTTGGGGCGGACATGAATCTCTGTTAATGCCTGCCTGTAGTTTTCCTCCTCCTGATAATGGTCAGCCGGCCGTTTTGCCGTTCAATATGGTCCGTTTTTATGTTGGTTTGGAGGATGCAGATTATTTAATCGAAGATTTGAAACAAGCTTTCAAAAAAATCGAATAAACAACCTATGCAATTGAAGGCCCTGACCCTGGTGCTTCTTTTTTCTCTTGTTGCCGGCTTGCGCTGTACTGCGCGTGATTATACTTCGCTTGAAGAGGCACTTAAAAACCCATCGGATGTTACTTCTCTTAACTTAAGCGATAAGGGTTTAACTGCTTTATCTGAAAATATCGGCAAACTGGTTAACCTGGAGAGATTAAATGTTTCCGGTAACAAACTTACCTACCTGCCAAAGGCGCTGTTTACTTTAAAAAAGTTGAGATACCTGAACGTTACGTCTAACAAACTAACGGCATTGTCTTCTTCTATTGGTTATCTTACTAACCTTGAGGAGTTAGAAATAGCTTTTAATTCCATCGCTGCTATTCCTAAGGAAATAGGTAAACTGCATAAACTTAACCGGCTGGCCGCTGCTAAAAATCCGTTGAAGACTTTGCCGGTGGAAATGGGCCAATTGCTATCGCTGCAAATTGCCGATTTCAGTTACAATCAGTTTACGGCTGTTCCCTCCGCGCTGAGTAAGGTTGTTTCTTTACGAACGCTTGATTTGAGTTTTAATAAAACGTTGGCCGGTTTCTCAAAAGATATCAAGATGATGGAAGGCCTTCGTCTGCTCAATTTGCGTAGCACTAAAATTTCAAATTCGCAGGTAGAGGAACTGACCTGGCTAATACCCGACTGCCAAATAGTTTTGTAAGCTTTTTTATCTTCATCCTTATGGATGAGAACCTGCTCCATTTTGTCTGGAAATTTCGCCTTTTCGATTCAAGCAATCTTACGACACCCTCGGGCCAACGGGTAGAGGTAATTCATCCCGGGCATCATAACCGCGATGCGGGGGCTGATTTCTCTAACGCCAAGGTTAAAATTGATGGTGTGTTGTGGGCAGGCAATGTAGAGCTGCACCTTAAATCGTCTGATTGGTTTGCGCATAAACATCATACTGACGGAGCTTACGATAATATCATCCTTCATGTGGTTTTCGAAAAAGATAATCATACCGCCTTGCGTAAAAGCGGAGAGCCTATTCCCGTTTTGGAATTGAAGGACAGGATTAAGCCAAATACCCTAAGCCGTTTTGCTGACCTTGCCAAACGCAAGTCCTCCATACCCTGCAAAGGTTTCATCGGTGAGGTGGATAGTGCTATTCTTAATAACCACCTTGAACGTATGCTTGTGGAGCGCATGGAACAAAAGGTGGACCATATAGTTGCTATGTTAGGGGAGTGCGGTAATGATTGGGAGCAGGTAATGTTTCAACTGCTGGCACGCTATATGGGGGCCGGCATAAATAAGGAGCCTTTCGAACTGCTGGCTAAATCACTGCCCGTTAAGGTTTGGGCCAAGCACTCTTCCGATTTATTGCAACTGGAGGCCTT
>CAZUHU010000211.1:3436-6424 GCA_964620645.1 uncultured Chitinophaga sp. | reverse complement strand
CGTTATCTACACCGTCAATAAACTGCTTGGTGCGCAGGCTGCGGGTATCGCCAAAACCGCGCAGGTTAATAACCTTAAACCCGCTGGAGGTTGTTACAATATCAACTCCTTTAAAGTTGCCTATGCTTTGGTAAAAATCTCCTGAGGCTGCCCCTTTAATTTCGCGGCTGGTCATCTTTTCAATTTGCACGGGCGCTGTTTTAATACTCTCTGCCACGCGCGATGAAGTAACCACTACTTCGCCACCAATAACCGGTGCGGTTTCAATAGCAATACTTAAATCGTTAGATGCGCCAAGCGGTACGTCTTTAGTAGTATAACCAACGTAGGTTATGGTAAGTATTTTTGTTTCGGCCGGTACGTCCAGTTTAAACTTACCATCGGCATCGGTTGCAGTACCTACTTTAGTTCCTTTGGCTACTACCGTTGCCCCAATCATGGGTTCCTTGGTAGTGGCGTCGGTTACTTTTCCGGTAATGGTTTTTGTTTGGGCATAGGTTACAACAGCGGTTACAATAAACGCCAGCAGGAGTACAAGTTTTTTCATTAGCGGTTGGGGTTGTTTAGGCAAAGCCGAATATATGAAAAGGCGGCAATTGTAAAGCCTTTGTGAAGAAAAAATACCGAATACATGATTGCTGTGTGTGGATAGTGTTAACATATGAAGTAACTCCATATCTTTCCTTTTTTAGCTTTGCCCTTATGGCTATTAAGATACTGATAACAGGAGGAACCTTTGATAAGGAATATGACGAATTAAGCGGCAAGCTTTTTTTTAAGGATACTCATGTGCCCGAAATTTTAGAACGTGGCCGCAGCCGTATTAAAACACAGGTGCGCACCCTTATGATGATTGACAGCCTGGAGATGACCGAGGCCGACCGCGACCTTATTGTTAGCCATTGTAAACAGTGCAAGGAAACGCAGATTGTAGTTACCCACGGTACCGACACTATGGAAGCCACTGCACGCAAGCTGGGTAAAGCCAAACTGAATAAAACCATTGTACTCACCGGCGCTATGGTGCCTTATAAATTTGGTAGCTCCGACGGGCTATTTAACCTGGGTGCCGCACTGGCCTTTGTGCAGAGCCTGCCTGCCGGGGTATATGTAGCCATGAACGGCAAGTATTTTACGTTCGATAATGTACGCAAAAACAAATCCTCAGGCTTTTTTGAGGAGTTGAAGTAAGCCTGCCCCGTTACTTCGTAAACACCCGTCCCGGGCCGGCAGTAAGAATTAGCCGTTTTTGGGAAGGCTACGGTTTGTGGAAAGCCATACATTTGCCATTACTTATTGGTAACAAAACAAAAAACAAAGTATGAAAAAAGTATTCAGTACAATGTTGGTGTTTGCTTTGGTAGCAGGTACAATCAACAACGCAATGGCCCAAAACGGCGACAAGGAAAAGGCCAAAACAAATGCCGTTAAAGTTGACAAGTTTGAAGCCGGCAAAACGCTGGGCGAATCAGAAATCGGCTTTTTGCATGCCATTGCCAGCGATGGCAAAGCACGCGGCGCTGAAGACAAGAGCTGGGCTAAAGTGGGTGAAAAAACCTACAAAGCCGGCATGAAACTTTCTGCCGATGATGCTAAAGAATTAAACAAAGAAGTAGCCACCTGGCGCGGTAAGAACAAGCCTGAAAAAGATGCCAACCACCGTGGCGCAGGCGACTGCTACTACTACTGCTATTACGACTACTATGGCAACTACGTTTGCTACTGGTACTGCGATTAATATTTTACTAAGGGTTTGTATAACCGGCTTCCGTTTTCGGGGCCGGTTTTTTATTTAAGGTGCGACAAGTGCGACAACAACAGGGGGGGGCTGTCGCAGTGTCGCACTTGTCGCAAGAGGAAGGATGATTATCGGGTACCACCTCTTTAATATATTATTGTGTAGTATCTTATATACCTTAAATCAAACTTTATTATTTAAACATTATGGGTGCCAAACACGCTAAAACGCCGACCAATCATGGCCGTAAAACAGGTATGCTTACCAAGGCCAAACTGCTGGAAATAGTAGGTTTTGCCTTGTTGCTGGGATCTTACATCGCTCAAAATTTTTTTTACGATAAATGGCAGGAGAGGGAACAAAAGCTGGAAGAGGCTATTATGGGTGAAAGCTTAATAGATAAAAGTAACCTTATATACATAGCTATGTACAATATTACCGATGCCTGTGAGGATAGCCTGCACTATAAGGAGAAGATGTTTTATTTGCGTCAGGCAGCCTTAAAACTGTACCAGAGCAAACAGGGAGTTTATGGCTGCTATGACACTACCCTCGAGGCAAAACAAGCAGCTATTGATAAATTGGAGAGGCTTCAGGCAAAGGTGCCTGCAGTTTTAAGCTACGAGTCTTTTGTAGATTCCGTTAATTTAATGGATAAGGATATAGGAAATATCAGAAAAGAACTGGATGCCATCAATTCAAACAAACCCTGTTGGCGATTCGGATTTTTGTTTCTGTATATAGCAGGGGCCTTTAGCTTGTTTTTAGGCTTGCTAACAGAGTACCGGCATTATAAAAGCAGTGGGGAGTAAGCTCCGGAAAAATTGCTGTAACATAGTACAGTTACAGATATGCCATCACTACCTGTTTCTATAAACCGGGCAGTTTGGGGCAGTGCGACACTGCGACAACAAGAGGGTGTTTCTGTCGCAGTGTCGCACTGTGTCGCAGCCGCAACATCTTTAAAGCCTGTCTTTTATTACCTTAGCACATATGATTGCTGTTTTCGGAAAAACTTTTGCGCTTAAAAATGCCCCTTATGCGCAGGAATTGTTTGACTTGCTGGAAAAGCGGAAAATGAAGTACGTGGTGGAGGAAAAATTCCTGAACCTGTTAAGCACACAACTTGGCGTTAAGGTAAAAGGCGATTCCTTCAGCGATTTTAAACAGATAAAAGACAGCACCGAAGTAGTGTTGAGCCTTGGCGGCGATGGCACCATACTGGAAAGCGTGGTTATGGTGAAGGAAAG
>CAZUHU010000211.1:0-3336 GCA_964620645.1 uncultured Chitinophaga sp. | reverse complement strand
TGAGCCTTGGCGGCGATGGCACCATACTGGAAAGCGTGGTTATGGTGAAGGAAAGTGAAATACCTATACTGGGTATAAACTTCGGGCGCCTGGGCTTTTTGGCCAGTGTGGGCAATAACCAGATATGCAGCGCTGTTGATGCTGTTGAGCGCGGCAGTTATATGATAGACAAGCGAACGCTGCTGCACCTGCAAAGCAACCAACCCTTGTTTGAGGATAGCTTTGCGCTTAACGATATGACCATACAACGCCGCGACCAAAGCAGCATGATTACGGTGAACGCCTATTTGAACGGCGAGCCCTTGAACACCTATTGGGCGGATGGTTTAATTATAGCTACGCCTACCGGTTCAACCGGCTATAGCCTTAGCTGCGGTGGGCCCATTATACACCCCACCAGTGGCAGTTTTGTTATAACCCCGGTGGCGCCGCACAACCTTAATGTGCGCCCTATGGTGGTAAACGATGATGTGGTAATGAGTTTTGAGGTTACCGGCCGCGGCAACAGCTTTTTGTGTACGCTTGATAGTCGCGTTCAAGCTATTGATGCCAGCTACCAACTGGCGGTAAAAAAGGCCTCCTTCCACGCTAACATAGTGCGCCTTACCGACCAAAACTTTCTTACTGCATTGAAAACCAAGCTAAACTGGGGTAGCGACCAGAGAAACTAGACCCCTCTAAATCTCCCCTAAAGGGGAGACTTGACAATGAGTAAAAGCCTTTTCTAGCTAATCTCATTTTTAGCCAATTAAGGATAGCCGAAAACATTTTGCTTATTCCGCCGTTAAGGCTTTACTTCGCAGCCCTTTATGAAATTGCGCAAAAGGACCTTTTTGCTTATCGCCATTTTGTTTGTGTGCCTGGGTGCTGATGCCCAGATACATGAGTTTGGCATTTGGGGAGGTATAACTAATTACTTCGGTGACCTGAACACTAAAACCAGCTTTAAGTTTGTAAGGCCGGGCGCCGGCGCATTTTATCGTTATAACATCCGCCAGCGCGGGGCATGGCGTACCAGTTTTAACTGGGGTATTGCTGAGTTTGACGATGCCAAAACCAATATCGCCTGGAACAAGCAACGCAACCTTAGCTTTAAAACAGATATCTACGATATCACCTCTATTATTGAGTTCAACTTTTTGAAATTTGATAAGGAGCGCGAAGCCAAAAAACACTGGTTTACCCCTTATTTAGGCACCGGTATCACCATCTTCTTTTTTAACCCAAAGGCGCAGTACAACGGCAAGTGGTATTACTTACAACCGTTAGGCACCGAGGGTCAAAACGACCCCAGCTACAGCGGCGTTAAAAAATATCGCCTCTTCAGTTTTGCAGTGCCTATCGTTGGCGGCTTCAAATTCAGCTTTGGCAAAAACTGGAACTGGAACCTGTGTATTGAAGCAGGTGTGCGCAAAACCTTTACCGACTACCTGGATGATGTAAGCTATAAATACCCCAGTTATGCCTCTTTACCCGGTGGCTCCACCGGTTTAGCCGCAGCCTTTAGCGACCGCAGTGGCGAAAACGGGGGCGAGAAAATTGGCAAACCTGGCTACCAACGCGGCCAAAGCCCCAAAAAAGATGACTATTTAATGGGTGGCATTACCCTTTCCTACACCATTATTAAGCCACGTTGCCCTACCGTTAGCGGGCCTAGTACTTACCGGTAGTTAACAAAGCAATACCACGCATCAGTAAGCGGAAAAGGAGCCTGATTTTCTCCGGTGTATTTGGCCTATAAGCCTATACCCTACCTTCCCTCGTGTATTTTCTTATTTTCGCCCACCTTTATTACCCGTATTTTGTGGAATTTGCGGGTTAGGAGGCTTAAGAGGGTATGCTTGTAGGCGGAGTTATTTTAAAGTAAGCCTGAAATAAATTTTTGTATCCACGTTTAATTGGTCGCTGAAAGTGAGCCTGAAAGAACAAATTGATTTGAACCGTTTGCCCCAACACATTGCCGTTATTATGGACGGTAACGGGCGTTGGGCCAAGCAAAGGGGCCAAAACAGAATTTTCGGGCACCGTAACGGGGTGCAGTCAGTGCGCGATACGGCCGAAGCTTGTGCTGAGCTGGGGGTTAAACACCTTACCGTTTATGCCTTTAGCAGCGAAAACTGGAACAGGCCGCAAATGGAAGTTTCGGCATTAATGACTTTATTGTTAAAGACTCTGAATTCGGAATTGAAAACACTGCTTAAAAATGATATTCGCCTTGGTGCTGTCGGCGATATTGATTCGCTGCCGAAATCGGTAGCAAAGCAGTTGCAGGATGCCATTGATAAAACCGCCCACTGCAAGCGTATGGAGCTGATACTGGCCCTTAGCTACAGTGGCAAAAATGAAATTACCCAGGCTGCCCGTAAGTTGGCCCTTGAAGTGAAAAAAGGAAACTTACAGCCCGAAGAGATTACAGAAGAATTGATTGCTAAAAACCTATATACAGCCGGCCGGCCCGACCCTGAACTGATGATACGCACCAGCGGGGAAAAACGCGTAAGCAACTTTTTGCTTTGGCAACTGGCCTATGCCGAATTTTATTTCACGGAAATTTTTTGGCCGGAGTTTAGTAAAGAGGAATTATACAAAGCCATTTTGGAATATCAGAACCGGGAAAGGCGTTTCGGCAAAACCAGTGAACAGTTAACTACCACATGATTTTAGAAACAGGGCACACCCATACAAACCTCATTGCAACGAGGGCGGCAAAATTTTGTGGCGCTGTTGTGGCTTTATTGTTAAGCATTAACTGCCTGTTTGCGCAGGATGGTGAACAGGATTTATTGTTTGCCCTGCAAAAAGGCGGTGAGTTTACCATTGGCGATATACGCGTTGAAGGCTCGCAATACCTGGATACCCGCATATTAATTACCCTATCGGGCTTAGCTAAAGGCGATAAGATTAAGATACCGGGCGATGAAATACCAAAGGCCATGAAAACCCTTTGGAAGCAGCGCCTGTTTACCAATATCTCTATTGAAGCCGAGAAGATAGTAGGCGACCAGATCTTTTTGGTAATTAAAGTTGAAGAGCGCCCCCGTATAGGTGGCAAAGCCTTCTCTGGGTTAAAGAATTCGGAAAAAGAAGAGTTGCTGAAAAAGCTCGACCTGCGCACCGGGCAGGTATATACCGAGAACGTACGCAGCCTGGCCATCAATACCACAAAGGCTTATTACATTGATAAAGGCTTTTTGAATGTAACAGTGGATATACAGGAATCTCCTGAAGACCCCACCCTGCCTAACAGCGTTAAGCTGAAGATAATAGTGAACAAAGGCGCAAAGGTTAAGATTAACCAGATAAGCTTTTACGGCAACCGCGAAATACCGGAGGTTA
>CAZUHU010000210.1:5305-6441 GCA_964620645.1 uncultured Chitinophaga sp. | reverse complement strand
ATCGGCAGACAAAACTTGTGCGTATAAATTTCTCTTTTTGCTTTTACCAAGTTTGCGAATGAATTTGGAAAGCGTCTTTTTCTTACGGTAAGCCCGCCTGCGAAAGGTATCAATGTTGAATTTTGCCATGTGCTGTAATGAAGTGCCGAAAATAATCGGATTAATTAAATGAAAATGCCCGCTGTGGATAACGGGTATATATAAAAAAATAACCCCGCTCAAGGTGAGCGGGGCATTTGTATGGGCACAAATGAAAAGACAAGGAAGAGGTTACTCTATAACCAGTTTGCCCTTGGCAACCGGCTTATTGTTTTGAATAACCTGGTAAGTATATATACCCGATGCAAGGCTGTTACGATCAAACTGCAGGCTGTTATCGCTTGCATTCAGTTCGTTTACCAAACGGCCTGTTATATCCATTACACGGAATTTAAATCCGGTAGTGGTGCTGTTCAGGCGAATGATAGCATACTCGCTCATTGGGTTTGGCGCAACTACTACAGTTACATTCTGTATTACTTCGTCAATACCATTCGGTTCAAGCATGGTTACTGCCGCATCATTAGTAATTACAGCACTGTTGTAATCAAAGTAAATAGCTGCGTCGTCTGATATGACGTGACCGCCCGGCAAACCGTTGCTTGCATTCACGGCAAATTTTACCCACCCGTGACTGTTAGCTTCGTCAACGCTTTCGGCAGGCAGCATTATGCTGCTGAATTTGAAGCTAAGGTCGCCGGCATTTTGGCTAACTGCACAAGGATGACTAGCGCCTAAGAATTCGAAGCTGTTTGCATCAAGATCGGCAGAAAGCAGGTCGTTTACCACTACGTTAACCGCAGGGCCGGTACCTGTATTCTGGAAGTTAATAACATACTCAATACGCTGGTTAGCATTAACGCTTGACACCTGTTGGTAGTTAGGGTTATCGTAGTTGGTCATGTAAGCCAGCTTATTGTTAGGGTCCCAACTGCCGGTTACCGCCTGGTGGATAGTATCAACATTGTTATTCAGGTTAACATCATTACAACCGTTGGCCGGTATTACGTTGGCCAGTGTAAACACGAACTGGTTAAGCGGAATGTTTGAATCGGCCTGGAAAGAAACCCAGTAGTATTCGCAATCTCACGGTAACA
>CAZUHU010000210.1:0-5295 GCA_964620645.1 uncultured Chitinophaga sp. | reverse complement strand
TTCCAGCTTAAGGTGCTGGTTGAAGCGTTATGCGATGTTTGCGCAGGCGATGCGTAATTGAAGTTCAATACGGGATCGTAGAACATGTTTACGGTGCCGCTGCTTACGCCTGAACCTACGTTGCAAACCTGAATATCATACCACGCAGGGAAACCTGCAGTAACTGTAGTATGCGGAGTTATATTGATAGAAAGGTTGCATGAACCGGGCTGGCAGTAAACTGCGAAGTTGGCATTGTTTACCTGCTGGCCTGCTGTTACAGTAAGGCTTTGAGAAGCCGGAGAAATTTGACATGCAGGGAAAGCAGTAGAAGAAACAGAGATGCTGTAAGTACCGGCAGGCACTAACACACAGTAGTGACCCTGCTGATCGGTATACGCGTGGTAAAGACTGCCTCCGGTTTTTTGAATGTAAACGTGCACACCCGAAATGCCGGTTTCTCCATTATCCTGAGCGCCGTTGTTATTGGCATCAAAGTAAACAGTGCCGCAAATGTTTACAGAGTTATTCTGCACACCAAAGTCGAAACCGCACTGGTGGCCTGCTACGTTTACGCCGTAGTAATAAGCACAACCGTTTGTGCCGCTGTTGTTAGGCGACAGAGGAATAGAGAAGCTTGAGCCTTGTGGCGCGCAGTAGTATAAATAGTAAGTACCATTAGGTACAACTAAAACATAGTAGCCGTTAGCATTGCTGGTAGCCGAATAGTTACCTGCATGTACCACACCGCCTGAAATAGCGCTTTCGCCATTGTCCTGTACGCCGTTTCCATTTGTGTCGTTAAACAGATAGCCACAAATAGTATCGTTGCTTTGCGGAATGCTTGTTACAGTATAACATGCTGTGCCACCGCATTGGTTACCATCAAAGACAGATACACAGTAGCTGCCGTTTTGGGTAACGGTTAAGTAGGCCGAGTTGCTGCCGTTCCAATAGTAAGAGTAAGGTCCGCCTGTACCGCCTGAGGCAATTGCTTGTAGTACCACAGGGTTAGTACCGGTAGGAACAATAGTAACTGCTAATTGACAGGCATTGCTCACAATTACGGTATCACAAAAGTTACTGGTACAGCCACCTGAAGTTGCAATACTCAAGCAAACCAGGTAGGTGCCTGCTGCTGTATAAGTATGGGTAGGGGCGGCTAAGCTGCTTGAGGTACCATCGCCGAATGTCCAGTTGTACGAAGTAATAGTGCCACTACTTGTGCTTGAACTGTTACTGAAAGCAGCCAACAAGCCTTGCGTAGTAGTAACAAAATAGGCCTGGCACTGGGTTCCGCCGCTGCCCGGTATAACTACAGCCTGGCAAAAAGTATCCATACAAACAGTGCCCGGTATCATAGCAATAAGGCAGGCATTGTAAGTTGTAGTGTTAGGATTGGTTGGATAGGTATGCGTCGTAACTGCGGTGGTTGTAGAAGAGTTTTGTCCGTCACCAAAGCTCCAATAAAATATGGTGCCGCCGGGGTTAGATGTGTTACCCCAAAAAGAAACTACGTTGCCTTGTTGGGTAGTTTGAAATCCGGCATTAAGATTACCACACGGATTGCTGTTATTGATAGTAACTGTTTGGCAAACAGAATCGCAGAAAGTGCTGGAGTTGCCCCATATATAAAGGCAAACGTTGTAAGTGCCGTTAGCCAAATTGGACCAAGAATACTGTGACAGTGTTGGAGTAACGCCAGTAGTGCTTGTGTTTAAATACCATTGGTAATATGTACCTGTAGGATAATTGTTTCCTGCGTTAACTGACAGTGTGTTTCCACTTACACTGTAGGTAAAGTTTGCCTGCAAACCGCTGCAAACATTGGTGCCGGGCACCCAAAAAGTTGAACAGGTAGAATCGCAGAAAGTATTGGCATTAGCGTATAGATATAAACAGAATGTATGGTACCCCGGACTAACCGCTGTAACGGTATAGCTGGTATTAGGATTAGGGTTGGTAAGTGCCTGTCCATCCATCCACCATTGATACAACGTATTGGTGTTTGTATTGGTTGAGGTACTGGTAAGCGTTACTACGTTCGCGGTTTGATTATGCGAAAAAGCGGCATTGGCATTTCCACATAAGTTAGTAGTTATAGTAACAGCCTGGCAATAGCTGGCAGAGCAGCCGTTTGCATCAGTAACAGTTAAACAAACAGTGTAAACCCCGCTGTTAGCATACGTGTGTGTTGCATTTACGCCTGCACCGCTGCTGCCGTCTCCAAAGCTCCAGCTATAAGTCAGGGGTGGATAGTTGGAGCTGCCGGCTCCGAAAAAGCCTACTGATGCGCCTTGCACCGTATAGGTAAAGGTAGCCTGCACCATATTGTTACAGTTGCCTACAGTTGTGCAAAAAGTATCGGTGCATGTAGCGCCATTACCCTGGGCCACCACAATCAGGCAAACTGTATAGTTGCCGGGCGTAGTATATTGGTGGCTTGGGTTCTGCTGGGTGCTTGTTGCACCATCGCCAAAACTCCAATACCAGTTGGTAGACTGCCAGCCATTTTGCAAGCCTGATGAATCGATAAACTGGTGCACCAGGTTGGGGTTGATGTAATAGCCAAAAAAGGCATTTACGCCGCACTGGCTTTGCGCCTTACCCAAAATACCGAAACAACAGAATGCTAATAACAGCAAAAACTTGTTGAATGATTTCATGTTTGCGTGTTTAGGTGAAAAATTGGTTTGTTCGTTTTTATTTACTTGACAGGTCAAAGATACGTTGGGGTTGTGTAACAGTTGTAAATAACTCCCGCTGTTCTTACCTGATGAAATACTATACCAGACAGCGCATCTGCAATGATGCCTGCTGTCGCCAACCGCTCGATACGCTATGCAAAACTGGTAACTCCCACCTTTGGTGCAAGCCAGGCCCGGTACCGCAAAACCTCACCATCCTCTATACTATCTGATACTGAAGTATTTACGAATTTTTTAACCTCAGCCATTAGCTTCTTATCCTTTTCTAAATCACCGGCTTCTACCATGCGTTGCAGCAGTTTTAATACGGCCACTTCGCGCTTATAATCACCCGCTGCCAGTTGAATGGCATAGTTCTTTCTTACCTGTTCAACCCTTTTAAGTGCCGTCTCCGTATCACCCGATTCGTACTGCATAATACATTCCGCTACCCCAATCTTCAACTTCAGCGATACATCCGCCTTCTTGTAATGGTCGTTTAAAAACAACCTAACCAGGTTGCGTATGGCTTCGTTGTACTTACGTTGCGAGAAAAGCAAAGTGGCTTTGTTCCATAAAATGAAAAACTCGTAATAGGGATTTTTGAGTCCCTTAATTTCCTTTTCCATTTCATCTAAAGCCTTAATACCACGGCCTAAATCAATGTGCGCATAGTTAATCACCAGGGCGTTGTAATAAAAGAAGAGGTATTTATTATAGAACTGGTTATTAAAAGCGCTCATCTCCTCTCCCAGTGTTTCGGCATAATCAAGACTTTCAGTATACTTTTGGTTTTTAAATAATGCGTTTACGATGTAGATAAGCATCTGCAACTTGCTTTCGTGGTTGTTTTTATCGAACCATTTTTCATCAACAAAACGCTTGTAAGTGGCAATAGTAAAGCGTTCCAACTCCGTAAAGTTGTGATTCTGTATAAGTATCTGGCTTACCGCCCTAAACACACGGGTTTGAAAGGTTTTGCTGTTTTTAATAGAATCATCTTCAGCAAACTCCTTAATAGTATTATCCAGTACCTTAAGTAGGCCGGCATCGCGCTTACCGTAGTTCTGGGTTAATTTCATTCGGTAAGTAACCGCTGCTAAAACCTGGTCGGTTTCGCGGATTTTGTTTAACCGTAAAGCATTCTCCTTTCGCTTTTGTATGTACAACTCTGGGTTAACATCGGGCAGATCGCCTGAAATTTTGATAAAGCTGGCATAGATGATATCCAACATCTCCAGGTTTTCAGCCTGTATTGCTTTTTTCTCTGCCTTGCGTAAATAGTAAAGCGCTATGGAAGGCTGATTGCGGGAAATAAAGATGTTATACAAACTAAGTAACAGAAACAGGTTGTTGGCATCCTGCTTACCAAAGTGCAATAGGGCCAGGTTATAACCTATATCCTCCTGCAGGCGGTTCTTAAGACGGTAAAAGGAGTTTTTATCGCCTCCGCTGTATAGTCGTTTAAAGATGAATTCCTCATCGTACTTCTCCCCCACTTTGCGCATATAATCAAACAAAGCAACATCCTTACGGCTGTCGGATGCATTGGTGCTATTCAGCCAAAGTTTAAGGTTGCGTATTTCCTCTTTGGTCATTACTGCCACTATGTTGTTTAGTAACTCCATGGTATCGATTAATGCTTATTTTGAATTCGTAAGAAAGCTATCCTGCAAAGGTAGGCCGCAAATAAATTCCAAAGGCTTTCCGGCCACCTCCGCCACCTAAATTTGAACAGGTAAGAAACAAAGATAAAAAAAGCAGTT
This sequence comes from uncultured Chitinophaga sp., assembly GCA_964620645.1. Classification (GTDB taxonomy): domain Bacteria; phylum Bacteroidota; class Bacteroidia; order Chitinophagales; family LD1; genus Bog-950. The sequence continues at coordinate 863 of CAZUHU010000210.1, read as the reverse complement.
TAGTGCAACGCTATCTTTACATTTACGGTCAAACGAACATGAAGCATAAAATGACCCGCAAAATATATACGGTAGTAGCGTTGATAATGGCGTGCTGCTTTAGTGCCACAGCACAAAGCTCCATTGCGCTAAAACTGATAAACTACACTATACAGTCTGACTCCGTAAATTTTGACCTTGGTTACACCATTACGATAAATGCCGACCTAACCAATACGGGACAGGTTACCTATAACGATAGCCTGGATTTTGGCCTGCGCAACTCTACCAACAACTTTATACCGCCCAGCTCCGGATTGTTTAATAAACCTCCTTATACCGGTTATGGGCTAATTACGATAGATACCGGTGAAACAGTGCCTGCTGTTTTCAGCGTGCATATTGATATGCCTTACTTTCACCCCGGCCCGGATGTTGTGGTTGTATGGCCGATTTGCAGTTCAGTTTACAATGATTCGGTGCTGATCAACCTTAACATACTTGACCCCTTAGCCATTAATGATGAAGTGGAGCAAATAACGCCATACATAATTACCGGTAGCGAGGTATTCCTAGAAAAGGCATCAGAAAATAACTTTCAACAGGTAAGAATTTTCAATATTTCAGGGCAGCTATTGTATGCCCAACATGCCGATTATATCAGTCGTGTGCCCATCGGCAACCTTCCACACGGAATGTTCTTCTGCGAACTGCAAACCAACGATAAGCGCAGGCAGGTAATTAAGTTTGTGCGGTAACTAACATTAAGGGGCAAATAACTAACACCTGCAACGCAGGTAAGCGATAAGTGGCAGATTATATCCTGCGATTTTTAAATTAGCGCTACAATAACCCCTGAAATGAAGAAACTCTTTACCCTCAGC
>CAZUHU010000209.1:0-6475 GCA_964620645.1 uncultured Chitinophaga sp. | reverse complement strand
CATGAACCTACTTCATCATCATAAACTGTTGAATGAAACAACAATACTTATAACGTCATGAAAAACTTTAAGATAAATACGAATCGCCCCCCACTTACCGATGCCGACCTATCATCGGGTAAGGATTTCGGGCAGCTGATGAACTCCTATAACGCTATGAAAACACCATTCTTTAAAACTGCAAAGTTTTGGTTTGGAAGCGGGGCCGCATTGGTAACCACCGTTGCAGCAGTAGTTATCCTGTCGCAAACGTTCAAAAAAGATTCGGTGAACGAGGCGCTTATTCCGCCCTTTATAAACCCGCCGATTGCTGAAGCCGATATTAAATCTGCCGTTTATGTGCTGGAGGTCGAGAAGGATTCAATTATTGATTACATAACCGGCTCGCAAATACTGGTACCGGCCAATGCGTTTTTAGATGAAAGCGGCAACGTGGTAAAAGGAAAGGTGGAACTGAGCTATAGAGAGTTTCATAATGTAGCAGATGTGTTTTTAGCCGGCATACCTATGACTTACGACAGCGCCGGTGAAACCTACCATTTTGAAACAGCAGGTATGATGGAAATTGCCGCAACCCAAAACGGCAAGCCACTGCGCACTAATCCATCGGCCATGATTCAGGTTAAAATGGTTTCAGATAAAAAAGAAGACCGCTTTAATACTTACTACCTTGATACAGCTAAAAAGAGATGGGAATATGTAAGTGAGTCGAACTTCATTAAAAACGAAGAACCGCTTACAGCTAACGCACAGGAACCCGTTACAGAGGCCAAACCGAAGAAGAACAATAAAAAGTTAAGCGGCGACGAGGCATTAAAACAGCAAAGTGCGGAATACCGTCAACTATGCCAGGCCGTTGAAGACGTTGAAAAAGAAAAACCCGTTGCCCCTAAAAAAGCGGAGAAGAAAAAAGCGCGCTTTTCGATAAAGGTGGATGAGAAGGAGTTTCCGGAATTAGCGGAATACAACAACCTGAAGTTTGAAGTGGTAAACGAAAAGGAATATGACCCTAAACAAGCACAGGTATTGTGGGAGGATGTGCAAATGAAGCGGGCCGAAGGAAGTATGAATTACGAAATAACCTTCAGCAAAGGTAAAACCAGCTACAGCATTATTGCTACTCCCGCGCTTGAAGACAAAGACTACGATGCAGCAAAAAAGGTATTTGATGCCAAATACAAAGATTACGAAGTAAAATTGGCGCAACGTAAAGCCGAACAGCAACGCTTAAAAGAAGAATTAGAAGCCAGGGCCAGTGCTATGGAGGAGAAAATTAAGCGCGAAATTGAAGCGCAGCAAATGCGTATTAAAGAATACGAAGCTAAAATGGAACAGAGTAATTTGTTCTTCCGCATGTTCCGCGTGCAGAATTTCGGAACCATGAATTGCGACCAGCCACAGCGTTTGCCTGTAGGTGCAACCGTTCAGGCAAAGTTTACGGATAAAAGCACAGGTAAGGAATTGGACTTGCAATGCATTTACCTGGTAGAAGCTAATCGCGGTATAATGTATACCTATTATCCCGGCAAGCCAACTAACCTTCGCTTTAACCCCGTACAGGAAAATCTGGTTTGGGCCTTAACTACTGAGCAGCAGGTGTGCGTTATTAAAAAAGATGACTTCCGGTCAGCAGCAAAAAATTCCGGTAGAGTTGAGTTTCCTTTAGAAGTGCTTAACCAAAAATTTGGCAGCACTGAAGAAGTAAAAAATTACCTGGGCATTTAAGCACAGGGTAAAGAGCCTCTGTTAAGGGTAAAGAGGACGCATTTGGTTTGGGTAAACACCGGCAAAACTCAAGGGCAGAGTTCCGGTGTTTACCTTTTTAAACTTTGATAAGTAGTGAGAACAGTAGTGCTAATTATATTTTCCTTAACTGCAGTTGATTGCTCTGCGCAAAAGGAAGACGTTTTTAGAATTGAGAAAGAGCCCACGCACAAATCCTTCCAGAAAGTTTACAAGCTGGATATATTTAGCGGAGTAGATACCCTCGAAGTAAATAGCGGACGTCTCTTTGATTTTACCAATGCCAAGGGAACCTATGATTCCATCAGCACATTTAACATGCAATACCGTTTGATGGGCAACTACATATTGCTAACCCCGGGCAAGTTTGAAGGGACAGGAATATTCAAACTGTTTAAAAAGGATAGTAAAGGGGAAATGATGCTATTTTTTATAAAGAATTTTAAATTGGTAAAGCCACGCTCCTTTTATTAAATCCTGTTTGTTTTAAAACAACATGGTAGGTTTAAAAAATTGCGCAGTTGCACCATGCAACTGCGCATTAACAAAACAATATTTGAGATTACTGGATTACCAGTTTTTGCTGACGAACGGCAGTGCCGGCCTTAACCTGCACCACATAAACACCCCTGGCGAATACGCCCAGATTGTTTAGCGCCAACATATTCTCGCCGCTCTCCATACGGCCATTAAACAGTGCGGCAATTTGTTTACCGGCAACATCAAACAATTTAACATCCACTTCTGCCGCAGCATTTAAATTGATATTCAACTGTGCCGCATTATTGGCAGGATTAGGGAACAGGCTTATTTCATCAAACATATCCGGCTCTGCTATGCCTGTTGAAACAGCGTTGCCAATATTGATATCATCTATATAGAAGTTGTTGCCATAAACAGCGCTAAATACCTGGAATTTGAAGTGCACATTTGGTTGCTTTAATGTGGCCGGCAAGTTAATCTTCACCTGTTTCCAAAATGCCTGGGCTTTGGTGGGTATAAAGAATCCCGCCTGATAACCGGCGTTTACGATGGAGCTTCCGCCTTTCTTATAAATGTTTACCCAGTTACCGCCGCAGTTAGCAGAAGCTAATACCGCAATAGAATCATTAAGGCTGTTGAAGTATTGATTCCATGAGCCGAGGGAGTAGTAAAACGACAACGTCATATTGGCGGTGCTTAGTTGCGATAAGTCGAAACCCGGAGAAACTAACTCATCAATATCATGGTCAGCCCGGGTATAGTAATTGTTTAGCTGCACACACGAGTTGCCCCAGTGCGAGGCATAATCAACCTGCTTAAACTCCGTTTCGTTTTTGTCAACATTAACAGAGGCCCACTCATACTCACTTATCTTTCCAGGGGCTTCAAAATCCTCAAAATAAGGGGCCGGGTACATTGCATTATCGTACGCTACATAAACCAAAAAGGTATCGCTTTTGGTACTTGTACCTAAAGGGCTTGAAACTGTTAGCCGTACAGGTTGCCAACCGGCTGTTTGAAACTGCACTTGAGGGTTTTGATCAGTGGATATTGACGGAATACCATTAGGAAACTCCCAGTAATAATCAGTAACTGCGCCATTGTAGTGGGCATCTAAAAATGTAACCGGAGTGCCCAGGCACACGTACTTTTTATTTACGCTAAAGTCTGCTATTGGCGCACAGGAGGTATAAACTGTATCGTCGGTACCTGTTGCTATAAGGTTGTCTGATGTCCATAAGTTATTGCGGTCGCTCTTGTCTGAGTTTAAAGCGGCTATCATACGCGCTGCCTGCCCGTTGGTAAACATTTTTGAGCAATAGGAGTAATCCATGTAGTTCTGAACGTTTTCAATGATGCCTGCAACACAGTAATTCAAATTTAAATTACAGCTAAGGTTACTTCCTCGTGTAATTGGGGTATCATTTACATCATCATCACCACAACTTACACCGGGGTTGTTGGTATCGCCCCAAGGGTGTTTTAGGTTTAGGTAATGGCCCACTTCGTGTGTTAGAGCGCGGCAGTTGGTCGCATTACCGGTTCCAATACTGCCAATATAGTCGTGAAGAATTATTACCCCGTCCTTAGCAGGAAAATTCAAAAGTGTGTTTACGGAGCCCGGATAGTAAGCATAACCTGCTACGCCATCCTGCATACTACGGCAAACCCAAACGTTCAGGTATTTATCCCGCGGCCAGTTGTTAAGTTTGGAGTAATCATTGCCGCTATATGTTTGGCAGGTATTTATGCGCTCAATGCCGTTGGTACAATTGCCCCAGGGGTCGATATTCGCCAGGCGAAATTCAACACCCACATCAGCAATAATGGGTTGAAAAACGGGTATAACTGCTGTTATATCTGCATTGCGCTTGTTATAGTCTTCATTCAAAATGCGCATTGCATCAATTACCTGCGCATCCGAAATATTCTCAACACCACCCTGATGTAAAATGTGAAATACCACCGGTATAACGATGTTGCCAGTACGGCTATCGCGGTACTTCATATAATCAGGTACAAAGTTTTGGGTAAATTGTTCCAACTCTGCTTCCTGCTGTAAAATTTCAGGATGTTGCTGAATCAACTTTTGGCGGGCCTGATCGGCACCGCAAACGTAAGGGCTCTGCGCCTTAGCAAGGCCCGTGCCCGTTAAGAACAGGCCAATAGTATATATAAATGAAAGAGTTAACCTTTTCATACAAAATTGTTTGAATTAAAAATTAAGTGAGTAACGAATAAACAGGCTGATTAACATCAACCGCTAAGCGCCGGGGGGTATGAGTGGCTGGGTACAGAAGCCATCAGAGGGACTACCTATTACTTTAACAGAAATACGGATATGGGTTAACAACAGCGGTTCCACCTTTACTGTTTCCAGGCAGGGAACAAAATCCTTTGTTATGTTCTCAAGTAACAGGCTTAACGGAGATTCGCTTTCTCCATTCTGATGATGATCTCTATAAAAACCCCTAAGCAGGTTTAGCAAATTGTTTTCCTTTTCATCCTTTATCACATAAAAAACAGTGTATCCTTCTTCCTTTTCAGAGCGGGCAATGTCGTACATACTGCCTCTATAATTAATCTCATCGGCCTCCACCCAATGAAACACCGAACGATTGTTCAACTCTTGGTCTGCTATCACCAGTTTATCCAAAGCCCACTCCTTTCCCAACTCTTTCTGCATCTCCCTTTTAACCTCCAAAAGGCCGAGGCTGTAAAAAGGCATTATACCCGCAATATTTGCGATAGCTAAAGCGCCGGTAATAAGCAGTACAATCCTTTTCATGCAGCGCTAAATTAAACAGCTTCTTAAACTATAACACAGGTTAATTGTCATTTGTTTGTAACAATCAACGGATGAGTGTAAGGCTACCCTTAAGTTTATCGGCCCGCACACGGTTGCCATCCCGGCCCGCATAGCTAATTACGTAGGTATAAACCGCCGGCGGTAATGGCTTGCCTTTATAGGTGCCGTCCCAACCGTTAGTCAGGCTGTTGGTTTCAAAAACCATTTCGCCCCAGCGGTTAAATATGCGTAGCTCAATAAAGCGCAGGTCGCAATTGGCTTCAGGCTTATAAGTCTCATTATTGCCATCGCCGTTAGGCGTAAACGCATTAGGCATAAATATCCTGCAATCGCAGTTATCAAACTGCACCTTTATACTATCTGTGGCACTGCCGCAATTGTTAAAGGCATGTAACCAATAAAGGCCTTCTTCGCGCACAGGGTAATAACTTTCTGATGAGCCGTCCTGCCATTCAAATGATGACTGCAGATTGACTGCTTTAAGCACTAACTCCTCTCCTATACATAAAGCGGTGTCACCTCCTAAATAAACGGTTGGCGCACTAAGCAACTGAACGCTTACATTGCCATAGGCCACACAGCTATCACTACTGGTAACGGTTACAAAGTAATCACCGCTTTGAGCAGCAGTAATAGTTTGTGAGGTTTCTCCGGTACTCCACAAATAGGTTGAACCAACGTTGCCTGCATCTAACAGTGGCAAAGGATTATCGCATAGCTGCCCACCATTGCCAAGATTAACCAATGGTATAGGGTAGAGTTGCAGTACACTAACCGAATCGCGTGCGAAGCCGCACTGGTTACCCACCTGTACCCAATATAAACCGGCAGCGTTTGCGGTGTATGAATCAGCTGTGGAATTATCCTGCCATAAATAGCTATCGTAATTGCCTCCCGCATAAAACACTACACTTTCACCAGCGCAGAAGGATGTGTCATTACCAAGTTCAACCGAAGGAGGAGTGAGCACGGTTATAGTAACAGAATCATCCACAGTACAGCCAAAAGCACTAACCACCACATGGTAGGTAGTGGTTAAAGGCGGGTATGCCAGGGGCATGGAGTCGGTAACAGAACTTAAGCCGTTGCCCGGCGACCATAAATAAGTATCACCACCTGAAGCATGTAACTGAATTGTATCACTTGAACAAATGGTTGTATCCGCACCTGCAACCGCATTTATTACCAGTACATTAACGTTTACGGTATCGCTGGCATTAGCACAGCCCGCGGTATCAGCCACCTGCACTATATACATTTGAGAAGTGTTAGAAGTAATAACAGGAGATGCCGTATTGGCACCGGTAAGTTTAGAGGCAGGTTGCCAGTTGTATTGCAAACCTTGCGCATTAGTATTCACATGTAGTTGCAAGCCGAGTGCTGAGCACACAGTAGTATCGTTACCTGCGCTAATAGCTAAGGCATCCAGCACATCAACAA
>CAZUHU010000208.1:0-6521 GCA_964620645.1 uncultured Chitinophaga sp. | reverse complement strand
ATACCACTTACTTATACTGATGATAAAGGCCAGCACCGCATGATGCAAACCGCAGGCATGTTTGAAATACGCGCCAACCAAAACGGCGAAGAACTGGCTATTGCCAATGGCAAGAACATTACAGTTAACCTGGCATCCGGCAACGGCGAAAAAGACTTTAGCGAGTTTACCTTTAATGAAAACAACGGAACCTGGAACCAAACCGAACCCAGCGATGTAACCGCTAATGCCGATAAGGAGGCTTTGCGAAATGCCATTAGCAAACTGGAAGAGCAAGGTAAAAAGCTGGATAAGAAAAACTACTTCGTGCTTAACTACACCGCCTTGTTAGATGTGTACTATGGCGATAGCGTTTGGTACATGGATCCCCATAATAAGTTTCTTAAAGCAAAGGTGCAGCGCTATGGTATACAAAGCGGCGACTACCACGCCTGGGATTACGTTAAATACAAAGGCGTTGATGAAATACCTGAAATGCTGGTATGGCGTAACCTATCCGGTAAAAAGCTGCCGAAGTTTCACCAATATGTACAGGCCAAATTTACCGCACTTAAAGGCGATGAGTTTATGATGACTGTGCTTAACCCACAGGAGAAAGTGGTTTTTAAAGGCAAAGTAAAAGCTGAAATACCGTTGGCGAAATTGTTTAAGGTATCGCCGGAGAAGTGGAATAACGATTACGAAACTGTAATGAAGCGTGTAGACTCTGTTTACACGCAGTTGGCCAGCATGCAGGATTTTACCCGCACCGTAGTAGTAAACCAGTTTGGGATACATAACTGCGACCGCTTTTTAACCGATGAAAAGCGCATGGATGTTGTGGCTACCATTAAACTGGATAACGAACCCGATGCAGAAGTAAAAGAGAAACTGACACTGTATTACATGAGCAGCGACAACAAAAACCTGGCAAGTTGGGATTGGGAAGATGGTAAGCGCACCATGGTTATAACTGATGACCCTAACGCCTGCCTGTTTACCTTATTGCCAAACGGTAAAGCAGCCGTATTCAGTAAGGATGAGTTTAAGAAACTGAACTTTACGGAGCTTAAAAAGCCCGGCAAAAACGAAGTGGTATTTCATTTAAAAACCATGAAAAAGGCCATCACTTCTGCCGATGATATTCGCAAACTGGTAAACAGTTAAAGCGTCTTAAAATGCAGAGGTAAGCTGTGAACATTAAGTAACACAGCATCTTAAGAAAGCAAGCAGCATTAAGATTCATACATAGGTGGTTTAGCGCCATTCGGGAGGGCCCCGGGTGGCGTTTTTATTTTAGTGCATTGATTAACGTCATGTAACAATTGTTACATAGCGGTATGCTATTAGCATTACATTCGCGCCCTAAGATGCCAGGTGCAATTCATTTATTAAAAGGCCGTTGTCCGCGTTGCGGTCAGGGCAGGTTGTTTCTTTCTCCCAATCCGTACAACCTTAAAAAAATGCTGATTATTAACCCCCAGTGCTCGCACTGTAACCTAAACTTTATACCGGAAATTGGCTTTTACTGGGGCGCTACCTATGTGGCTTATGCACTAACTGTAGCTTTCAGCGGTTTTACATTTGCTGTTTCTACACTGCTGTTCGGGTTTATGAACAGCCTTAGCCTTACCTATGTTTGGGTTAATGCAGCCTTGCTGTTTTTTATAAGCCCCCTCTCCTTCCGCTTTAGCCGCGTATTATGGCTGTGGATGTTTTGGGAGCGCGACTAATTCCTCACTACTGTTTTACAAAACGCGATAGGTAATTACCTGCACTTGTACGCACCGCTATAAGGTAAGTGCCATTAGCCAATGCGGCAATGTTGATGGCCTGCGACTGTGTGGCAGGTATTACGTGCAACACCTGTTGCCCTGCAATATCAAATACTCTTATCTCCTGCATGTTCTCTCCTGTGGCAATAAGGTTTATTGCGTTACTGGCCGGGTTAGGGTAAAGTGCAATGTTGGCCTCCTCAAAAGTTGAAACCGATAGCCCATTTATGGTTACGGTAGAGGTACTTATTTTTTGGCAACCGAGGTTATCGGTTACAGTTAGGGTAACTGTGTAGGTGCCATTAGCGCCATAGGTGTGCGCAGCGCTGGCGCCCGTATCATTACTGCCATCGCCAAAAGACCATTGGTACGTATTAGCCGCTCCATTTAAAGCGCTGAACGAAAAATCAGCAAGGCCGTTTTGTGTAGCATTAAAAGAGGCATCAGGCAATGATTGTTCCGCTACATTAATACTTGCAGTAGCTGAGCACTGGGCGTTAGTAACAGTTAGGCTATATGCCCCGGCACTGCTCACAGTTATGTTATTGGCGGTTGAGCCTGTGCTCCAATTATAAGTAGAGCCACTGTTACCGGCACTAAGTATTAAACTACTACCCTGGCAAAAGGTAGTATCGCTTGCCAGGTTAATTGCCGGCGGGGTGCTTATTGTTACCGCTATGGCATCGGTGCCCATGCAGCCAAAATCATCGCTAACCGTTACCGCATAGGTGCCGGTGTTATTAGCTGAAATACTTGCAGTGGTTGCGCCGGTGCTCCATTCATAATTATCAAAATTACCGGCGGTTAATACAAGGCCGGGCCCGCAAACCGCAGTATCGTTACCTAATGAAGGAGTATAGGTTTTTACCGGCATGGCATAAATTTTTGAATCCAACCAGGCAATGCGGTTATGCAGCCATGTTTTTAGGCGTAACAACTCCTCTGCATAAGTTTGAGGTATAGGTTGAGGTTCGGGCCAGGTGGCAACACCTAATTCCGGCCAGGTTTGAAAATTCCGTGTTTGTCCTTCATCAAGATAAGAGCCGGTAGAATCAACCCATGCCAATAGCGAATCTTCATTCAACACATCCTGTCGTAGTTCATTCCAACGGCAACGCAGGTGCATGCGGAACAAGCTATCCTTCATCATGCGTTCCCAATGGGCGGGCACAGCCGCACCGGGGCATACGTAGTTTAGGTTAAACGCCCAACCTGTATCAATCCAGGCTTCGCAGTAGTCGGCATTCATGTAGGTAATGTCGTAATCCCACACGGGGCCGGCCTTAATTTTGCCCAGCTTATCTTTATGGAAGTAGGTGCTTAAACGGTAGCCATCCACGTTTTTGCTTAACTCGTTTACCAGCATGTAATCCATAAAGCTTTGCTCGCCCGCATAGCGACGGAACCCGTTTACAGGGTCCTGAAAGTTGCTACCAAACAAGGCTGTTTCAAAACTATCTACATAGCCGGCAAGGTAGGCTTGCTGTTGCGGTTTAATATTATCCTTCGGGTATTCGTATTGGTAGTAAATAGCATCGCCCGTTGGGTTAGAGGGCTGATAATTACTATACCAACCGCCGGCACCGCTGCCTGTAAACTTATCTATCTTATAAATGTACCCTCCTGTTAAGCCATCACCAATGGTATCTCTATCCGTAATTTTAGCAACATCCACGCGATTGTTATCGCGCTTAATCTTTTCCATTACCATATAAACGCCGGCATACTGGCCATTTAAAATCAGCTCTACATAGCGCGTGCGAGATGCGTAATGGTTCATTTCATTAAACAACTTGTACGAAAGCACATTGCGCATTAGTGTTTTATCGTAATAACTGGCTGAAAGAATCCAATCGCTTTGTGCAGGAAAACCGAGGAAGGATGAATCTACCTCGTTACCGTTGCCATCCCAGGTTTCAAAGCCGTAAGAGAGTTTTGGCGCCCAACCTGAAGAAGAACCGCGTTGTTCAATACCTATCTCACTGCTATACGCAAACACAGTATCAGTTGCATAGTTTCTCTGTCCCGGGCCATTGTCAATAATTTTAAAGCTGGCAGAAATTTTAGGATCGTCGGGTATGGCTTGCCCGTTAGTATTAATAATTATGATAGGTAAGTTGCTGTTAAGTGCTTGTGGTGGTGAGGCCGGGCCGTTACCAAACCGTATACTCCAGTTGGTAACTTTACCGGTATCCTGCGGACCTGTATCGCGTATTTTTAAATACCAGGTACCGTTACCATTACTGCCGTTATTGAAAAGGCCCAGGTCTCCCTGAGGTTTATAAGTGCCATTAAAGGGAGCGCTGCCCTGTGTTATGGGCGTAGTGTATTGTTTCTTTAATTGGGTATTAGTAAAGTTTTGGCCGTTACCGCCCACGTTATCAAACAAAGTAACCTCAACCCCTGTTGGCGAAACCAAATGAACCTGAAGGTCGCCATCATAAGTATGCTGTATACTAAGTGTTACCTTTTCAAAACCCCATGTAGCATTTAAGTTGGCCTGATTGAGATTACTAACCGTTACAGGAAAAGTAACCCAGGTGTTGTTATCGGGTATATTGCCTAAACTGCCGCTAAAGGTTTGGGTGGGTTGGGCAAATACAAAAAAGGAGAGCGATAGCCCCAGTACAAAAAATAAACTTCTTAACATGTAACGCACTGATTTATATGGAGTCCGTTGGTAAAGATAATATTCTTTTAACGTAGGAAACCGAAATAAAGTTCGGCCCTGCGTTTAGTTAAATGGGGGCTATATTCGCAAGCCATGGCTCCTAAATTTACCAATGAACTTATAAACGAAAGTTCCCCTTACCTTTTGCAACACGCTCATAACCCCGTTAACTGGAGCGGATGGAACGATACGGCATGGGCTAAAGCAAGGAAAGAGGACAAACTGGTGATAGTTTCCGTAGGCTACAGCGCCTGCCATTGGTGCCATGTAATGGAACATGAAAGCTTTGAAGATGAAGTGGTGGCGCGTATAATGAACGACCACTTTATCAGCATTAAGGTAGATAGAGAAGAGCGGCCCGATGTTGACCAGATATACATGGATGCCTGCCAAATGGTAACCGGCAGGGGCGGCTGGCCACTTAACGCTATTACTTTACCTGACGGGCGGCCCATTTACGCCGGCACCTATTACCCCAAAGAAAACTGGAAACAGCTACTGCTGTACTTTGTAGATTATTGGAAGAACAATAAGGAAGAAGCCTTTGAGCGCGCCACCGATATTACCAATGGCATACGCGGTATGGATGTGCTGCAGAAAAAACAAGAGGGTCTTTTTACGCCTGAAGACCGCACAAAGATCTTCGAAAAAATAAGCGCTACCTGGGATTATGAAAAAGGTGGAAGAGCCGGCGCACCTAAGTTCCCTATGCCCATTAACCTGCAATACCTTTTGCGCAACTACTACTACACCAAAAACCAACATGCCTTGCGTGCGTGCATAGTTACGCTGGACAATATGATGAACGGCGGCATTTACGACCAGGTAGGCGGTGGCTTTGCACGCTACAGTGTGGATGGAGATTGGGAGATACCGCACTTTGAAAAAATGCTGTATGATAATGCGCAGTTGGTTTCAGTATACAGCGAGGCTTACCGCCTTTTAAAGGATGAGAGTTACAAAGAAGTGGTTTACCAAACGCTGGAATTTGTAGAGCGCGAACTGACCAACAAAGAAGGCGCTTTTTACAGCGCATTGGATGCTGACAGCGAAGGGCACGAAGGTAAGTTTTATGTATGGAGCGTAGGTGAATTAAAGGAAATTCTAGGAAGCTATTTTGAGCAATTCAGCCGGGTGTTTAATTTAAGCGAAGAAGGGAACTTTGAAGGCGCCAATCACCTTACAAGAAAAGCGCTGGATGAATACCCTGTTGAAGATATAGCAAAATGGCGCAGCCAATTGCTTACTGCCAGAGATAAAAGAATACGGCCAGGCCTGGACGATAAAACACTAACTAGTTGGAATGCGCTGATGCTATTGGCTTATGTGGATGCCTACAAGGCCTTTGGCGAAGAGCGCTTTTTGAATGCCGCCTTACGCAACGCACAGCTTATTAAAAATACCATGCTAAAGCCTGACCTAAGCCTTATGCGGGTTTACAAAAACGGCAAAGTAAGCATCCCGGGCTTTTTGGATGATTACAGTTTTGTTATTGAAGCCTTCATTTCCGTTTACCAGGTAACGTTTGATGAACAATGGTTAAAGCTGGCTGACGAACTGGCGCAGTACGTAGTTCAGCACTTTTACAATTCCTCTACGGGCTTGTTCTTTTACACTTCGGTAAACGATAGCCCTTTAATTGCGCGTAAAACCGAAACCTCCGACAACGTTATACCTTCCAGCAACAGCAGCATGATGAAAAACCTGTTTACGCTGGGGTTACTATTGGAAAAAGAGAACTATCTTAAGATGGCTAAGAATGCTGTGAATACCATGCGTGATTACATTATGGGTTATCCCGGCTTTTATGCGCAATGGGCCGCCCTGGCAGATTGGATTATTGATGAACCCTACCAGGCCGCTATTTGCGGTACTGATGCGCTTGAGCTAAACAAGGAATTCAACCGTTGGTATGCACCAAAATGTTTAACACTGGGTAGTAATAACAAAAGCAGCCTTGCGCTGTTACAGGATAAACCAACCGATGGCCCGGCCTTAATTTACGTTTGTAAGGATAAGAGTTGCGGCTTGCCTACTGCACTGGTGCACGAAGCCTTTAATCAAATAAGATAATTGACCTTATCTTAAACCACTTT
>CAZUHU010000207.1:0-6559 GCA_964620645.1 uncultured Chitinophaga sp. | reverse complement strand
CCCCTATACAACTGCGTTGTCAGGGGGACAATTCAAATAGTGAAGCGATTAATGTTCAATGCTGTATAATTTACTTGTCGGCTGACAAATTGTGTGGGCAAGCTGACAGGGATTCTCCGTAATTTTAGTGTTGATTTGGTGACGTGATACAGCAGATGGATAAGGTGGATACATACCGCCATAAGGGCCTGCGTAAAGAGCTGGCTGTTACCTTAAAAATTAAGGGTATTAAGGATAGTAATGTACTGCGTGCTATTGAAAGTGTGCCGCGCCATCAATTCTTTGGGCAGGATTCGATTTTTTTTGAAACGCATGCCTACGAGGATAAGGCTTTTCCGATAGGGGAGGGGCAGACTATTTCGCAGCCGTTTACGGTAGCTTACCAAACTGAACTACTGCGCATACAACCCAAAGATAAAGTGCTGGAGATAGGCACCGGCAGCGGTTACCAGGCAGCGGTTTTGGGCGAGTTAGGCGCCCGGGTTTATACTATAGAACGCCATAAGAAATTATACGAGCGCACACGCCCTTTGCTGGAAAGCATGGGTTATAAAACAGTGAAGTGCTTTTTTGGCGATGGTTTTGAGGGGCTGCCAACCTTTGCACCCTACGATAAAATTATAATTACAGCAGCTATACCTGAGCTGCCTAAGAAACTTCTTTCGCAATTAGCCGTAGAAGGTACTCTGGTGATGCCTTTCGGAACCGAAACTGATTGTGACATGATCCGAATCACCAAACATGGCGAAGGACAATATACCGAGGAGGTTTTCGGCAAGTTTGCTTTTGTGCCTATGTTAAAGGGCAAGGTATTTTAATATTAAGAACCCCAAGTATGCGTCTACCAGCGCTTATTCTTTTTGCGCTTTGCTGTTTAACAGTGCAGGCACTGGATAACAAGATTATCGCCTTAAAGGTGATGGATAAGCGTAACCGCGAACCCATTATTAATGCCGAAATTAAGATTGAAGATTTAGTGGCTAACCAGGTTAGCGCCGCTTATAGCAACGATAGCGGGCTGGTGCTTTTTCCCGTTAATAAAACAAGCCGTTACCGTATTACCGTTAGTAAGGATAGTAAGGGCAGCAGCGTGGGTTACCTGGTGTATTCGTTTGTAATTACCGAGCGCGATTTTCAAACAGCGCGGCCTATTGAAGTAGAGTTGGAAAAGGTAAAGCGCAGTGATTATTCGTTTTTACCAAACCTGTATTTTAATGCCAAAAGCGCCAATGTAAGCGTGGAGGATACGGCTACGCTTAATAACGTTATTACTATGCAGCGGCAATACCCTACCCTGCAATTGGAAATAGGCGTGCATGCGGATTGTACGGAAAGCCCCGGCTTATCGCTACAGCGCATGGATGCTATTAATGATTTTTTGATGGACCGTGGCTGCGACCTTAAACGAGTTATTGTAAAAAGCTACGGTAATGAGCGCCCTGCCAACGGGTGTAATTGTAAAGCCACCCCCGGCTGTACCAGCGAGCAGCAAAGTGAGAACCGCCGCGCTGAGTTTAAGTTATTGAGTTTTTAGGCTATCACTGTGATTGCTTCGTCGCTGTGTTTCCCGCAATTGGAGGGAAGGATAATGTTGTTTCTTTTCCTGTCATGAAAAGAAAGATAAATCTATTCTAGGGCCTTACTATTTAGATATTTAAGGCTATCAGGTAAATCTCTGTTCCTTTTATTCATGCGTTGTTGTTAAGTTAATGGATTCATGAACGCAAGCGTTTCTTTTAAAAGAAAAGGAACCCCCGCCATAGGCGGGACAAGCAAAAGAAACTGTCCGTTTCCATCACTCCGTGGGAAACGGACGGGCACACGCGCAAATACAAAAGCTACTAACGGCACAGGGAACGCTGATTAACGTTTTGGCTTGTGCTGCGGTGTTGGTTGGTTTCCTATCGACACTTTATTTAGTTGATAATCAGTGGTTTTTAGAGCAAATGAATTTTTCTTTAGAGGTTATGTAACCTTTAGGGTATGTGCCCGTTAAAGAATATACCATAGTGCTTAAGTTTAAAAGAGTCGGAGGTCAGGGGCCGACTCTTTTTTTTTGTACTTACCCGCCGCAATAATTAGTTAGCCTGCCGTTTGTATTCTTATTAATTCATAATAGCTGCAATAGCGGGGGCTTCAACTGTGTAATCCCGTGTCAAAATCTATCTTTGCCCACCTTTATGTTAAATAAGTTATCGGTTTATAGTTTGTTGTTGGCGGTAAAAGCCGGGGCAAGAGTATTAGTGCTTACCGCCCTTGCCGGTTTACTGCTGTTTATAAGCGGTTGCGAAACACCCGAAAAGGTGTTGAAGAGCCGCGATATGATGTATAAGGAAGCCAAGGCCCGCGAATGGTATAACAAGAAGGAATACTTTAAGTGTATACCGGTGCTGGAGGAGTTGATTGGCCTTATGAAGGGCCGCCAAAGCATAGAGGAGCTATACTATATGTACTGTATGGCTAACTATAAGCAGGGCGATTATATGATAAGCGCTTACCACTTTAAAAACTTTTACGACCAATATACCAGCAATACGCACGCCGAAGAGTGTTTGTATATGTATGCCAAAAGCTACCAAATGCTTTCTCCAAAGCCTGAGCTGGACCAAACCTATACGTACAAGGCGCTGGAGGCCTATGCTTTTTTCCTGAGCATGTACCCGGATAACAACTATGTAAAGGAAACCAACGAGGCCGTGCAAAAGCTGCGCCGCAAGCTGGAGAAGAAGGCCCTGGCCAGTGCAGAGCTTTACTACAAAACCGCCAACTACAAGGCGGCTGCCACCAGTTACGAGAACCTGTTACGCGATTTCCCGGATATTGATGAGGTGGAGAAGGTGAGCTTTATGATTGTGAAGGCCAACCTTAAGTATGCCGAAAACAGTATACCTACCCGTAAGGCTGAACGCTACAACCACGTTATAGAAAGCTACAATACTTTTAAGTATAAGTTTAGCACCAGTAAATACCTTGAAGAGGCCAAGAAATATGAAATGCAGGCCCATTACCTGGCTGCCAAAGGCGCTTTTGAAGGGGCTGAATACACTGCCCTGGCCGACCGCGAGCACAGCTACCTGGTTGCTTTTAACGAGGTTAAGAAGCACGAACCCTTTATAACTGACGAAAAACAGAAGAAAAACCTGAAAATTTGGGTGGAAAAGGGGCATTTTATGATTGTTAAGAGTTATTACCAGTTAAGCGAGGAGCGCAAGAGCACCCAAAAGTTGCCTGTGCTGGAGAAAACTGTGAAAACTTATTATACCTTTGTCGACCTTTTTCCCAATAGCCGATACTTGCACGAGGCGGAGAAATTGTTTAACAACGCAAGCGAACAAATAAAAAAACTGAAAAGCAATGGATAAGCTGAAGAAAATTAAAATGACCCAGGTTAACCCAATACTGGAAACACAAAACCTGATGGAAATTGGCAAGAAAACAGGCAACGTTTACGAAGCCCTGTATATCATTTCTAAAAGAGCTAATCAGATTTCGCGCGATTTGAAAGAGGAACTGCACAGCAAGCTGGAAGATTTTGCTTCGCATACTGATAACCTGGAAGAGATACACGAAAACCGTGAGCAGATCGAAATTTCGAAGTTTTACGAAAAGCTGCCTCACCCAACCATTATAGCTACTAAAGAGTTTATGAATGATGAGTTGAACTTCCGTAAAGAAGAGTCAACCGAACCACAGCTATAATAGCTCTGTTATGAAGAGCCCGCTGAAAGGAAAGAAAATAGTTCTGGGAGTTTGCGGTTCAATTGCTGCGTATAAGGCAGTTTATTTAACCCGCCTCCTGGTAAAAGCCGGAGCCGAAGTAAAAGTCATTATGACTTCTTCGGCTTCGCTGTTTATTACCCCTCTTACTTTTTCTACACTAAGTAAAAATACCGCCTACACCCACCTTACCGAAACAGGTGGGGAGTGGAATAACCACGTTGAACTTGGCCTGTGGGCCGATGCTATGGTAATAGCCCCCGCAAGCGCCAATACTTTAGCCAAAATGGCTATGGGTATTTGCGATAATATGTTGCTGGCAACGTACCTAAGCGCCAAGTGCCCCGTGTTTTTTGCACCGGCTATGGACCTTGATATGTGGAAGCACAAGGCCGTAAAAAAGAATATTGAATTGCTGCACAGCTACGGCAACATACTTATACCGGTTGAGCATGGCGAACTTGCCAGCGGGCTGGTAGGCGATGGCCGCATGGCTGAGCCTGAGCATATCATGGAGCACCTGGAGAATTATTTTTCGTAGGGGATTAAAAACCACCTCCGCCGATAGCTTCACGTTGTTCCGCTATCTTGCTCGTCCTCCTTATTAAGGGAGGCAGTTAATTCAAACAGTTGCAGGATTAGGTATTGTTTAACGTATTGAACGATTTTAAAACAACATTTTTTTGTAATATACGTTTTGGTGCTACTAAATGGAAACCTTTGGAACGACCTTGCCTTTTGCGTTTAATGGGAGTAACCCTATTGCTGTTGCTGACTGCCGTTGGGCACGCCCAAAATTGGGAGTGGGCAAAGATTAAAAGCGATGTTTATTACAATCACTTCAACAATTTGGCTACAGATAAAACCGGTAACGTTTATTTACCGATACCAAATTTGCAGTCAGATAGTGTTAATACAAATTGTTCATCCGTTTCCGCTCTCGGTTTTGCCGTAAAATATAACGGCAACGGATCTTGTGAATGGGCAACAGCAACAATTGGGTTAGCATATGATTTAGTAATGGACAGCTTCGGCTGTGTTTACGTTTTAGGTACGTATGCTGACAGCATTTTTATCACCAAACTTAGCAGCAGTGGTGTACCCCTGTGGACCTTGTCTACGGAAAATCATTTGAACTGGTCTCATACGGTTGGTTATAGTCTTACGAGCGACAAGTACGGTAACGTTTACTTTACTGCACCCTTTAGAGACAGCATTAATATAGGCAGCACATCCTTATCGGCAACTTCAATTTACGATAACTATGTGTTTGCTGCAATTGACTCAAGCGGTAATTGGGCCTGGTGCAAAACTGTAGATGGAATGCCCAATAGTATTGCTATTGATGAAACCCTCAATATTTACATGACCGGCATGCTATCAGACACCGCAATTTTTGGAACTGATACATTAAGATGTAGTGGCAATACAGATGTCTTTATTGCAAAGTATGATAACGCGGGGAACGCTATGTGGGCCAAAAGATCGGGGTCGTCGCTAGCATCACCTTCCCATAAAGATGCCGGAGAGGCCATTACCGTTTCGAAGGCAGGAGATGTTTTTGTTACAGGAAGTTTCATCGATACCAGCTTTTTTGATAATGTGACACTGATAAGCAACGGGGCTAATGATTTTTTTGTAGCGAAATATACTCCTCAAGGAAATTTGGTTTGGGCAAAGGGCTATGGTAGCCAAAGCGATGATGAAGGCCACAGCATTACGACTGACGAAAGTGGTAATTGTTACGTAGGCGGCAGGCATGTTTTTTTTATGTCGCTGGATGGTATTGTTGTGCCTTGGATAGGGCAGTATGATTTGTTCGTGGCTAAATTTGATGGCAGCGGCACTCCTCAATGGGCAATCAATGCCGGCGGCAAAAAGTGGAACGATGTTGCTTCCGGCATCGGGACGTATGGTAATGACATATTTGTTACCGGAAGCTTGTATGATACTGCCTATTTTGGATTGGACACTCTATATGACGATGGCTATGGTAGCACCTTTCTGGCAAAGTTGTCTGGTATTTCAGGGTTAAGTAAAAGCAGTATGGCGCAAGATGCGTTATCTATCTATCCAAATCCGGTTCGGGAAAAACTAACTCTTTATCTTACAACAGCTAATGCTAAAGCAAGTGTTTACAGTATTGATGGACGGAGACTTTCGGAAGAACAAGAGTTAAATGAGAAAGTGAATTACATAGATGTGGACTATTTGCAACCAGGCATTTACCTTTTGATCGTTACCGATTTACAACAAAGAATGGTGCGAAGGTTTGTCAAACAGTAATGCAGTGTGTCGTATTGCCTTGGTCTTTTAGAAAAGTTCCATACATATAACCACCTCCGTTGCTAGCTTCGTTTCGATACGCTAAGTCCTCCTTCCGCCTTTAGAGATAGTTAATTCAAAGCACCTCCGTCAATAACTTCACTCCGTTTCGTTATCTGCTCGTCATATAATCCTCCCCCTGCTTTGCTGTGGCTTGCGCACCCCCCCCCCTCCCTGTTTGCACGCAGGGCTGCGCACGAGGGGGATAATAAAGGCCCACCTAAATCCTCCCTAAAGGGAGGACTTGAATAGCCGAGTATAATTTGACCACCTCCGCCGATAGCTCCACTTTGTTCCGCTATCTTGCTCGTCCTCCTTAAATAAGGAGGACAATAAATACAAAACAGCCAATACAGAATACCTAATCACAAAGTGGAAGATTGCCGCGCGATGATGCACTAATTGATTTTAAGGGAATATCGATCGCAATGACAATCTGTTTTAATTAACAGCCGAATACAGAATACCCCCTCCGTCGTTAGCTGCGTTGCACTACGCTAACTTCTCGTCCCCCTGT
>CAZUHU010000206.1:0-6566 GCA_964620645.1 uncultured Chitinophaga sp. | reverse complement strand
CAAATGATGATGCTTCCTTGACGCGTACCGCATTGCTTAAGCAGTATGCCCAATCGGTTGTTAATAAACCCGGAGAAAAGCAAAAGGTAGAAGCATTCCGTCATTTTATCAATTCAGGTTTGGGTGTAGCAAATAAAGCAGATGCTGTAATGCAAAGGATTATTGGCTATCGGTACGATGAGTATGTGGATGGCTCATGGGGGCTTATTGACAGCCTCAGAATGACGTACAGCGGCACCCGCGGTGGAACCTACATTTACAATAATGAGTTTGATACCTGGAATAAGTTACAGGGCGGTAGCATGGGTGCAGAAAATGTAGAGCAGCGCACCAATACACGCGATGCCAACGGAAACATTACGCAGTTGTTGGTTGAAACATGGTCGGGTACGGCTTTCGTTAATTACAACAAAACCCTGAACACCTGGGATGCTGCCGGGCATTTATTAAGCCGTACACAAATGGCCTGGGATGGAAGTAACTGGGTGAACGATTTTAAAACGGAGTATACTTACGATGCCGCCGGCAACGAACTTACTATTACAACCTACGCGTGGGTATCAGGGGCCTGGACAGAAAATAACAGAACCCTGAATACCTATGATACAGGCAACCGGCTTTTAACCAATACATATCAAAGCTGGGTAAGTGGCGCATGGCAAGACCAGTATAAATATACTTACACTTACACAGCTAGCGGTTACACTGCGACGGAGGTTAAAGAGGAGAATACCGGAAGCGGTTTGGTAAATAGCGCAAAGTATACCTACACTTATGACGCCAGTAACGACAATACCATTTATTTGGAAGAGGAGTGGGTAAGCGGTGCATGGCAGAACAAAACACGCTTAACCTATACTTACACCAATCATGTAAGAACATCTGTTGTAAGCGAAAGCTGGGATGGAACTAATTGGCTAAATGTAACTAAAAGTACTTACACGCTTAATGCCGCCGGTTATGTTACGGAGGAAACCGAATATAACTGGACAAGCGGCGCCTGGGTGGAAAGTTACCGCTTTACCTATACTTATAATGCGTCTAATCAGGAAACGGAATATCTGATGCAGGCATGGAACGGTAGCCTGTGGCTGAACCTGGACCATGAGTTATATACTTATGACGCAAACGGAAACCCTGATTTATACACCGAACAAAGTTGGGGCGGTAATGGTTGGATTACCGACAACCAAACTGATTATGATTACAACAGTTATGGTAACATGGATTATATTCTTTACCAAATAGGTTCAGAGGCAGGTTTGGAAGATAGCGAGCGCGATTACTTTTATTATGAAACCTACAACGGCCCAAGCGGTATTGCTGAGTTGACTGATGGTTTAAGAGTGGTTGTTTATCCAAATCCTGCTGCTGATGTTCTGAATATTGATTACCAGGATGCGGTAGCGGGCAATGTTGTTTTTACAATTTACAATGCTAATGGTCAGCAAATAATTATGTGGCAAACTAATGCTTCAATCGGCGATAACTATTTGCCTTTTAACGTAGCTGCATTAAGTGCCGGTGTTTACGTTGTGGAAGTAAAACAAAATGCCATGATAAACCGCCTGAGGTTTGTAAAGCGGTAATATAGACCTGCGGCCCGCTGTTTTTCTTTCACAGCTAAATTGCGTATTTTAAGAGTTATTAAATGAGCGATTAAATAACGCATGCAAACCAGTGATGCTCTTTACCGGCTGATTAAAAGCCTAAACAAAAACGAAAAGGGGTACTTCCGTAAAATGGCGGCCGCACTTTCAGGCGCTAAGGACAGTAACTATATGTTGCTTTTTGATGCGTTAGATGAGCAGGATGCTTTTAATGAAGCCGCCATTATAGAGAGGTTTAAGGGCGAAAAGTTTGTAAAGCAATTATCTGTTACCAAAAACTATTTGTTTGATTTAATACTGCGCGCTTTGCGCATGTATAATAGCAGCAACGGCCTTAGCTTACTTAACGACCATGTTGAAAATGCTCAGTTGCTTTATAAGCGCTTATTAACAGATGAAGCGCTTGACGAACTAAAGGCTGCCCGCGTTTTAGCCCGAAATCAGGACCGCCAACACCGGTTGTTGGAAATTGAAAGATTAGAACGAAGAATACAATATGATGTTGCAACTACCGGTTGGGATGAAAAAATAAAGGAAACGATAAGCAGTAACAGAAAGCTGTTGGAACGCCTTGCGGTGGAATTGGATATTACCGAAGTGCATTACAATTTCATGCATTTTGTAAGGCACACCCGCATGGTGCGAACTGCGGAACAGGAAAAATTGCTGGACGATTGGATAAAGCACCCTGCTCTTAAAACTGATTGTGAGCAGTTGGGTTTTGAGGCCCGCATCAGGCTTAATATGGCGTTTAAAATTTACTACCAGCTTAAAAACGAAGACTTAAAAAGCCTGGAGTATATGCGCCGCATAGAAGAGGAATATCACAGACATCCGGCTGTTATTGAAGATGACCCTAAGCGCTACCTGCTGGCACTTAATAACTACTTAAGTGTTTGTATAAAGTTGAACATGCCTGAGGAGATAGAGGGTTGCCTTGCCAGGGTAAACACTGAGCTGGTAAACAAAAATTCGGCTGCAAGAGTAATGTGGTATGATTTTTCATCATCTGCCAGAATTTATCTTTTTTCCGTAAGAAACCAGACTGAAAAGGCGCTTGAATTTGCGGCTGAGGTAGAAGCGGGGTTGAAGGAGTTTGAACCTTATATGAGCAATGTAAGGGCGGATGTAATGAAGTATAATCTTATGCTGATTTACCACCGTGCTGATATGCCGGGGCGGGCTCTGGATTGGCTTAACGAGATATTAAACAGTAAGGGCATTGAGCTACGCCGCGATATGTATTCCAGCTTGCGCATTTACAACCTTATTCTGCACTATGATCTGAAAAATATTTTGTTGCTGGAAAGCGCGGTTCGGTCCGCAAAAAACTTTTTACAAACCCGCGAGATGTACTACGAACTGGAGCGGACTGTGATAAAATATTTTCTTAAGCTGATTACCAGTGCCGATGAGCCTGCCCGTAAAAAAGTGCTGCTTGCCCTGCGCGCAGAAGTAGAAGACCTTACCGCTAACAATACCCATGAGAAAAACCTTTTGCAGAATATTGAGCTGCTTAGCTGGATTGATAGTACTGTGGAAGGGATACCAATGAAGGATTATATGAAGCGCAAGTCAGAGGTAAGGGCTTGATTCTCATTTGTCTTCTCTCTTTTTCCCCATCGGATTTTAAGAATGCGCCTAAAGTTTGCTGGCTTTAGTTTGGGTATACGAGCACCTTTGTTTCATCAAAAACCACTGATATGATGAAACTGTACTTAACCTTTTTAGGCCTCACGCTTTTAGCGGTGCAGGCTTTTGCGCAGGCGGGAAACCCCGATGCAGCTTTTGACGGCGATGGATATGTAGTAACCGATTTCCATGGCAGCAATGATTTTGGCTTTGCCATTGCCCCTCACAGTAATGGCGATTTTTTGATAGGCGGAGATGCCGACTCATCCGGAGAGCGTTCCGCTGCCATTGCCCGTTTTAACAGCAACGGAACTTATGATAATCAATTAGCAACCACCGGCAGGCGCACCATTTCGGTGGCTGGTGGAGATGTAGAGTTATGGTCGTTAGCAATTCAGAGTGATGACCGCTTTATTGGGGCGGGGTCAACAGTTAGCCTTGGCAAAGCCTTGATATTCCGTATGAACCCAAACGGTAGTTTAGATGGCAGCTTTGCCCAAGGCGGCGTTTTCTCGCACCAAACCGTCGGCAACGATGTTGAGTTTTTATCCGGGGTTGTGCTTCAGGATGATGGAAAAATTGTTGCGGTTGGCTCTACCGGTATTGGTAATGATCGCGATGTTATCGCTTTCCGTTTAAAAACAAATGGCACGCCCGATAGCACTTTTGGCGGGGATGGTATTGTGGTAATTGATGCTGGCGCTGCAACGGATTTTGCTAATGCAGTTGCCGTACAGCCGGATGGCAAAATTGTAATAGTTGGTGGCTCGGGCGATGATATACTTGCCATAAGGTTAAACAGCAATGGCAGCCTGGATGCTTCATTTGATACGGATGGTAGGGTAACAATAGACAGAGGCTATACAGATAATGCAACCGCCGTGGCTTTACAGAACGATGGGAAAATTGTAATGAGCGGCTGGCTTTTTAATGGCAGAGATGCGGCCATTATTTTAAGACTTAACAGTAACGGTAGTTTGGATAATGCGTTTGGACAGGCAGGAGTAGTGGATACGGCAATATTAGGTAATGCCGGCCTTTTTGGCCTTGCAATACAGCCCGATGGTAAGGTAATAAGTGGTGGACGGGCTTATGATGGCCAGCGGACCACCATGTTGGTTGTTCGTTTAAACCCGGATGGCAGTTTTGATAACAGCTGGGCGCAGGATGGTATTTTTTTATCAGCTTTCAATAATGATGATGAGGCTGTTTCAGCAGTTACATTATTAGCAGATGGAAGATTAGCTACTTGCGGGTACCTGCGTGTTAACAGCAGTTACAGTGTGGAAACCGCCGTTTTTATAACAGGTATTAGTGTGGGCCTGCTGGATTTCACCAGCCTGCAGAACTCAATACTTATTTACCCCAACCCGGTTAACAGTCAGCTTAAGCTGGAGTTTGATTTAAATGAAGATACCCGGCTGAGCATAAAATTGATAAATCTTCAAGGGCAGTTGGAGTGTGAGTTAATGACCGAACAAGCCTTTACAAAGGGAGCCAATTCTGTTGCTTTATCGGTGCCTGAAACCGTGGCCAACGGTAGTTACCTGCTGCTTTTGGAAAGCAAACAGGGTGCAAGGGCCATAAGAATGCAGTTAGCCCGCTAGCAGGGGGCTTGTAGTTGAAATGCCGAACATATCTCCTTATTGGAGTATTTTATATACGCCATCCTTTCACAAGCAAGGGGTGGCGTTTACAACTTAATGTTAAGATATTCTTCCCTACCCGCGCCTTTTCTAATTTTACATCCTTAAATATCAAGATATGAAAAGATACCTTCTACCTACTTTTTTAATACTGATGAGCCTTAGCTCTTTTGCAGGCACCATCAGCCCTTCAGACAGGCAGGATTTGATTGACCGCTTCGCCCAAACCGTGGCTAACACCCCGGACAAGGCTAAGCGCATTGATGCCTTTACTAAATTTATTAATTCAGGCCTTGCCAAAAGCAACAAAACTGATGCGCTGCAACAGCGTGTAATTGGTTATCATAGTGATGACTATACTGCAGGCTCGTGGGTGCTTGCCGACTCTATGCGTTTTACCTATAGCGGTAATCGTGGGTCTGCATCTCTTTACAGCTCCGCATTTGACGTTAAAAATGATTTAGGTTGGGATGGCACCAATGTGGTTAACCAAAACCGTTACACCCGTACCTGGTCTGGCAACGCTAATACAGAATATTTAAATGAAACCTGGAATGCCGGGGCATTTGAAAACTACTCGAGAGAGCAATATACCTATGATGGTAACGGCAACAGGCTTACTACAACCATACAAAACTGGACAGCAGGTGCCTGGGAAAATTCTTCCAGATATGCCAGTACTTACGATGCATCAAATAATCAGTTAACCTACACCCATTACAACTGGAGTGGTGGCGCATGGATTGAAGATTACAGATACCTGTACACCTATAACGCTGCCAACCAAACTCTGACTTATACTTATCAAAATTGGAGCGGCGGTGCCTGGGTTAACAACAGCCGGACAACATATACTTACGATGGCAATGGTAACAACACTGTTTATCTTGTTGAAAATTATAGCGGAGGTGCCTGGATAAACAACTACCGTTATACCTATACGTACAATGCCAATAACGACAGAACGATAAGTTTAGCCGAGAACTGGATTAGCGGAGCTTGGGAAAACAATAACCGTTGGACCTATACTTTTGATGCCAATCACCATACTACACTTGCCAACGGCGAAAACTGGAGTTCCGGCGCCTGGGTAAACAGCTACCGCTATGCCTATACTTACAATGCTGCCGGTTACGTTACTAACGAAACCGATTATAACTGGAGTGGCTCAGCATGGGTGGAAACCTATCGCTATTTGTATAACTACAACGCTAATAACAGCTACCTGGATTATACAGTGCAACAATGGAATGGCAGCTCATGGGATAATTACTACCGGTACACCTATACCTATGATGCCAACAACAACCCTGATGTGACCGATTATCAGGTATGGACGGCTGGCGCGTGGGAAAATCACGATCATTATGATTACCTGTATAACACCTACGGCAATCTGGACAATGGTGTTTACTCTGTTTGGAACGCCGGCGCTTATGAATATGACAGCCGCGAGTTTCGTTACTACGAAACTTACTTTGATGTAAGTGGTGTAGAGAATGTAGAAAACGCTATGCACTTTGCTGCATATCCTAACCCTGCAAACAACCTGCTGAATATTGATTACAAAACAGAAAGCAATGCAGATGCTGTAATTAGCATTGCAAACCTGGCCGGCCAGGAAGTTGTAAATATCAAACGCAACTCCGACATTGGCGATAACTACCAACAAGTGAAC
>CAZUHU010000205.1:0-6634 GCA_964620645.1 uncultured Chitinophaga sp. | reverse complement strand
TCTTTTGCAAAACCACTTACCTCGGCGCTTAACACCATATAAGCCCACATAGGCACAATAGCATTAGCACTGCAATAGATGACCACGTACTTACCGGTGTAAGCTGTCCAATCTGTATTCTTAACTGTTTCACGAAAATCAGCCTCTTTAAGTATAAGGCCCTTAAACAGGTAATCCTTAAGGTCAATAATGGCTAACTCCTCCTGTTTCGGAAAGTAATCTTCCAGATCAAGGCTTATGATAGCTTTTTGCGCTACACGGTTTACGATAGGCTTAACGTCCATTAGGGTAAAGATACGGTTTATAAAAAATCAGCCCCGGACTTTAGTTCAAATCCGGGGCCGAAACAATCTCTTTTAAACTTTTTTATTATTGAAACTCCAGGCGGTCGTCTTCAATCTTGGCAATCTTACGGTGCACATCGCTTGCGCCTTGTGCCTTGCCCATAAAACGCTGCTTTAACTGGAAGGTAGCCATCATTAAATCAGTAGGTTTGGCAGGCTCAGTAACTGCAATGGTTTGTACTACAAACGCGCCGCTGCGGCCCTGTACCGGTTTAGAAAGTTTGCCCTGGCCGCTAACTAATGCCATTGCAACTACTGAAGGTTCGTAAGCGCCGTTAACAGCAGGGTTGCCGAAAGAAGCCTGTTGAGCCATCATAGAAGGCTTGCCAACTTTAGCCGCTAAGTCATCAATTGACGATGCCTTGGCATCGGTAATTTTCTTCGATAGCATTTCGAATTTCTTTTCTGCCAGTACTTCAGGCTTAACAGCATCGCGCACCGCATCTACATCAGGAGTGCCTTTAGCGCGTACTACTTCAAGTAAGGCTACTACGTGCTTATCGTTAAGTACAATAGGGGTTGATACTTCTCCCTTTTTGGCTTCAAACGCCCACTTAACCAGTTTGCGTGCGCTGCCAAGGCCATAGATGCTGTAATCTTCCTTACGCACGTTTTCAGCTACGCGTAATGGCAGGTTCTGCTTTTTAGCAGCAGCTAAAAACTTATCGGCGCCCTGGTTGTTGCTGGCAAAGTTGCTTGCTGCCGAAGCAATGTCCTGCTGGGTTTGTTCGCCTACGCCAATTTCTTCGCTAAGGTAAGTGGTAAGCACGCCGGTTTTGCTGGTTTTTACATCTGTAATAGTGGCAATTATCCAGGCATTCTGCTGCTCGTCAACAAAACGTAAAGGGCGGCCTTTTTCTGAACGGTAGAAGATAACATCGTTAGCCATTTTAGGCTTCTCATCCAAACGCACCCAACCGGCATCGCCACCGGTCATTTTGCCTAAGGTGTCATCGCTAAACAGCATAACAGCGCTGTTAAAGTCAATTTTGTTTGAGTCAAGCATTTTGAAGATGCTATCCATATAACGCATGCGGGCGTATTGCTGCTCCTGTGTGGTTACATTGTTGAATGAAATACGGATTTCGCGCAGGCGAACTGAGTCGGCTATCTGCTTGCGGTCGCTTATTTTGGCAATCTTATACATGTTGCCTTCAAGGTAAGGGCCTACCAGTGTACCTACAGGCTGTGTAAACAGGGTATCCTTAATAGGCGAAATCAACTTATCGGCACTGTAATACACTTCATCAAAAGCAGTTTGAGAATACAGCTTTACAAAAACCGAATCTTCTGAAACTGTTTTTTGAGCAGCAAACTCAGCACGGCGGTCTTCCAGGTCCTTAATGGTTTTTGCAGTATCGGCTGCAGAAGGAACAATGTTGAAGGTTACATACTGCACCTTGCGGGTTTCTTCTTCCTGCTTGTATTTGTTAGGATGGTCGGTAATGTATTTCTTTAAATCCTCATCTGTAATCTTAACGTCGTTATCGTTAATCTCGTTGTAAGGCAACTGCACATATTGGAAATCAACCGTGCGGGCCTGGTCGTAATAGCTGGCTTCCACCATCCAGGTTGGGGTGTAAAGGCCTTTGCTTATTAAGGCAGCGTATTTTGCTTTGTATTGTTCCTGCTTTAATTGCTTTTCGAAGTTGTTCCACTCGCGCTTGATAGTGCCCGGCTCAACACCTTCAGGGTCCTGGTCTAAGCGGCTAAGGTACATTTGCACCATTGCCTTATCAAACTGGCCTGTTTGCGGGTTACGGAAAGCCTGTGCGCCTGATATTTGCGGCGATACGTTATCGCCTGATACCAGCTCTACCATTTCATCGGTAGTAACGTTAATGCCTATCTTGTTGTAAACATCGCCCATTACCAGGTCTTCCACCATATCGTTCCAGGTGCGCATGCGTAAGCCTTCGCGCATATCGTCGGTTAGTGTTGCACCGCGTAGTTGGGCTTCGTAGGCTTTTTCATTATCAGCTACCTTCTTTTCAAAGTCGTTATACTGAATTTTCTCTCCGTTTACTTTGCCGATATAATCTTTACGGCCGCGTAACACGCTAAATTGCGAGTTGGTGGCATCCATAATCAGGAAGCCTACAATTGAGGCGCCGATTACAAAAATCAGTAAACCGGTGTATTGACGAATTTTTCCAATAACTGCCATATAAAAGGTTAATTTTTAACTTCATGGGCCTGCCCAAATACGGGCACACCCCTCCCTAAAAAGGGACGGCAAATAAAAAGAATTAGAGCGTAAAATGAAATAGACAGGCAAAATACCCTGAAAATAGGCTGTTTCGGGACCGTGTTGGCTATCAAAAGTCTGTATATCAATCACTTATGTATGTTCTACCGCTGATATTTAAGCCCGATTTATGCGGTAACGGCCAACTGTAGTGCGTTTTTTAGCCTTTGGCCAATAAAAAAGGGGGCTTTAGCCCCCTTCATATCGTAGTTTATCGAGTGTTGTTTATTGCTTGGCAAAACGGCTGCGGCTTTGCTGTGTGCCTTGTGTGGCTTCTACCACATACATACCGCTGCTAAGGGCGCTTACATCAAGCTTAATGTAGTTGTCGCCTATGTCAGATACGTTCTTAACGCTCATTACTTCCTTACCGGTAAGGTCGTAAATGCGCACTACGGTTTCGGCATTGCTTTGGGTGTTGTAATCAATGTTTAAAATGTTGGTGGTTGGGCTTGGGTAAGCGGCAAATGCAAAAGCGTTCTTAACTTCAGCAATAGCGCTTGGTGCATTGTACAGTTCGTAGTAGTAAAACTCCTGGTCGTCATTATCCCAGGCACCGGCGTTCCAGGTGTAGCCTATTATATAATCAACATTGCCATAGGTATTATTGTCGTAATCTGTTTTGCTGTTGTTTTCCCATGCACCCCCAACCCAGTTTTGGTAGAGTTGAACGTCAGAAAAACCATTAGCGTCATAAGTATAGGTATAACGATAGCTATTGTCCCATGTGCCCGCATTCCAGATCTGTCCTACGTACTCCGTACTTTGATTATTAGCGTTGTAGGTGTTAGTGTAGCGGTATTGCTCAAGCCATGCACCGCCAACCCAGTCATAAGTAGTAGTAGTTAAATTGTAACCGGCTGCATTGTACGTGTACGAATAGCGGTAGTCGTTTTCCCAGGCACCGGCGTTCCATGTTTCGCTGGTGTAAAGGGTTTGATGGTGGCTGGCATCAAAAACGCTGGTGCCGCGCGAGTTGTTTTCCCAGGCACCGGCAACCCAGCTTTGGTAAAGTGTTACGGTGTTATCGCCATTGGCGTCGTACGTATAGGTGTATAGCGAGTTGTTTTCAAGCGCGGTACCATTATCAGTTTCGTAAAGGCCTGTTAAGGTGTGGCCGGCGGCATCGTACGTGTAGGTATAGCGGCTGTAATCTTTCCAGCTTCCGCTGTTCCAGTTTTGATAAAGCTGCGTAAGCATACGGTTATTGCTGTTGTAGGTATATACATAACGGTAGTTTTCAACCCAGGCACCGGCTGTCCAATCGTACCGGGTGTAGGTAAGGTTGTTACCGTTGGCATCGTACGTATAAGCATAGCGGGTGATGTTCTCCCAGGCACCGGCATTCCAGTTTTGCTGGGTGCTTGTAAGCACATGGCCGCCAGCATCGTATGTTTTTAGTTGGCGCTGGTTATTTTCCCAGGCACCGGCATTCCATAATTCAGTAAGGCGTTCAGTTTCATTGTCATTACCATCGCGGGTGCTGGTGGTGCGGTATTCGTTATTTACATTGGTGCCATCCCAGTTATAGTCAATCTTAACATTAAACTCGCTGTTATACAGGTAAGGGCTGCCATGGTTGCCACTGTAGGTCATGGTTGCCGAGTCGCCAAACTCCCATGAGCCGGCATTCACGTTATCATCGCGCCAACCTATAAGGCGCTGCGCCATTGCATCGGTTTTGTTGCTGTTACGCGGGCCGCTGCTTATAAAGCGGGTAAAGGCATCAATCCTTTGTTGTTTATCAGGTGCGTTAGCTACCTGGTTTTTAAAACGGTCAACCAAGTGCTGGTTAACATTATCTCCATTGCCGGCATGGGTAACGGCCGACAACAAAAGCATTGTAATGGGTAGTACAAGTTTTCTCATATCAATTGATTTAAATGCAAATATAAGAAACGTATACTACGATTTGTTTCCTTACCGGGCAATAAAAAGGGGGCTTTAGCCCCCTTCATATAATAGTTTATCGAGTGTTTTTATTGCTTGGCAAAGCGGCTGCGGCTTTGTTGTGTGCCTTGTGTGGCTTCAACCACATACATGCCGTTACTAAGGCTGCTTACATCCAGTTTAATGTAGTTGTCGCCAATGTCAGATATGTTCTTAACGCTCATTACTTCCTTACCGGTAAGGTCGTAAATGCGCACTACGGTTTCGGCATTGCTTTGGGTGTTGTAATCAATGTTTAAAATGTTGGTGGTTGGGCTTGGGTAAGCGGCAAATGCAAAAGCGTTCTTAACTTCAGCAATAGCGCTTGGTGCATTGTACAGTTCGTAGTAGTAAAACTCGCGGTCGCTGTTATCCCAGGCTCCGGCATTCCAGTTATATCTTATAATATAATCATAGTTGCTATAGCTGTTATAATCATAATCTGTTTTAGTAACGTTTTCCCAGGCACCGGCAACCCAGGTTTGATAAACAAAAATATCCGAATTGCCGTTTACATCATAGGTATAGGTATAGCGGTAGTCGTTTTCCCAGGTGCCGGCGTTCCATATCTGGCCGGCATATTCAAGTGTACGGTTATTGGCGTCATAGGTATAAGTATAGCGGTTTTGCTCAGTCCAGGCACCGGCAATCCAATCGTAAAAGATAGTGGTTAGGGTATAACCGGCTGCGTTATAGGTGTAGGAGTAGCGGGCATCGTTTTCCCAGGCACCGGCATTCCAGGTTTCGCTGGTGTTAAGGGTTTGGTTATGGTTGGCATCGTAAGTACGGGTATAGCGCGTAGCGTTTTGCCAGGCACCGGCAACCCAGCCTTCGCCAAGCGTTAAGGTGTTATCGCCATTGGCATCGTAGGTATAAGTTGTGCGCGAACTGTTTTCAAGACCGCTGCCGCTATTGTATTCGTACAGGAAGGTTAGGGTGTGACCCGCAGCATCGTAGGTATAGGTGTAACGGTTGTAATCTTCCCAGCTTCCGCTGTTCCAGGTTTGGTAAAGCGAAGTAAGCAGAAGGTTATTGCTGTTGTAGGTTCTTACATAGCGGTTTTGCTCAACCCAGGCACCGCCTACCCAATCGTAGCGGGTGTAAGTTAAACTGTTGCCATTAGCATCGTAGCTGGTGGCATAGCGACGGACGTTTTCCCATGCTCCGGCATTCCAGGTTTGCTCAGTACTTGTAAGCTGATGCCCTGCAGCATCGTAGGTTCTAAGATAACGGGTGTTGTTTTCCCAGGCACCGGCGTTCCAGTTCTCTATTACATTCTCTGTTATTAAATCATTTGCATCGCGGGTTTGGGTAACACGGCTTTGGTTAACCACATTGGTGCCGTCCCACTGGTAGTCCAGCTTAACTGAAAAATCACCATTATACATGTACGAGTCGCCATGGTTGCCGGTATAGGTTAGGTTTATTGAATCATTAAACTCCCACGAGCCGGCGTTAAAGTTATCCTCGCGCCAACCAATAATGCGCTGCGTCATTGCATCGGTTTTATTGCTGTTATGCGGGCCGCTGTTTATAAAGCGGGTAAAGGCATCAATCCTTTGTTGTTTATCAGGCGCGTTGGCCACCTGTGTTTTAAAACGGTCAACCAAATGCTGGTTAACGTTATCTCCATTACCCGCAAAGGATACCGCAGATAACAAAAGCATTGTAAAGGGTAGTACAAGTTTTCTCATGTCAATTGATTTAAATGTAAATATAAGAAACGTATACTACGATTTGTTTCCTTACCGGGCAATAAAAAGGGGGCTTTAGCCCCCTTCATATAATAGTTTATCGAGTGTTTTTATTGCTTGGCAAAGCGGCTGCGGCTTTGTTGTGTGCCTTGTGTGGCTTCAACCACATACATGCCGTTACTAAGGCTGCTTACATCCAGTTTAATGTAGTTGTCGCCAATGTCAGATATGTTCTTAACGCTCATTACTTCCTTACCGGTAAGGTCGTAAATGCGCACTACGGTTTCGGCATTGCTTTGGGTGTTGTAATCAATGTTTAAAATGTTGGTGGTTGGGCTTGGGTAAGCGGCAAATGCAAAAGCGTTCTTAACTTCAGCAATAGCGCTTGGTGCATTGTACAGTTCGTAGTAGTAAAACTC
>CAZUHU010000204.1:0-6640 GCA_964620645.1 uncultured Chitinophaga sp. | reverse complement strand
ACAGGTGGCCGTTACATAGCAAATCCACCGGTATGATAGCAGCCATACGCCACCAAATCCACAACTATGTACGCAATCCGATGGTTGGTAGTTATACCAATGGCTGCTGCGCTGCCCTACCTGTTACAGGCGCAGAAAAACGATACCACTACTTTTAAGAAGCCCGCCGTTGAGCGAATGAGCGGAACTTTTTCGCTGGGTGTTAGAAACGATTACAACATTTTTACGGATGCGCCTAAATCATTCGGGGCAGGCCTTGGAGGCTCTATGCGCATACAGCTTTTGAACCGCCTTAATACAGAATGGTTTGCCGATTATGTAGCAAGCAGTTTATATGGTAAGGCTCACCGTATAGATGCGCATATAGGCTGGAACGTTATGTTCTACCTGCTGGACCCTAAAGGCTTTAAGCGCAAGTTTACCCCCTTTATTGCTGCCGGCCATTGCTTTGATTATACCAGCATAAGGATAAACGGGGAAAACGGGGCTTATAAAAGGAAGTGGAGCTCGGCAGTGCAGATGAGCCTGGGTTGCCATTATAATATTACACCTCAATTTGATGTGTCGTTATCTACCTTGTACGACCTGCACCTGGGTAATGACATTGAAAGCGAGTTACACAAGGACGGCACCGTAACTATTGAGGAGTATAAAAATGCCGGGTTTGAAGGACACATTATGCTAATATTTAGCGCTCACTATAAATTTTTAAAATTATGGACACCCAAAAAACCATCGCGCTCATTCTGGGCCTAGTAATCATCAGCTGTGTACAGAGCCAGAGCATAATTGAGGATCGCACAGGCTTTGTTAACTCTCAGGGAAATATTGCCGCAGGTTATTTGTTTGTTCAAAGGCAACCCGCCGCATATATTATTGGCGAGTCAGAAATTTTTGTCAAAAATCAAATTGCCCTTTCGGGTTCGGCCTGGTTTTTTGTGCCTGTAAGCAGAAAGCCAACCGGCCTTAAGGCTAACCACACATTTACCTGGGGGTTTAACTACCATTTTTTGAAGAAAGGTAGATTTGACCCTTACGTTGGATTAACACCGGGTATTTCAATAGTACGTGTGGCTTACAATACTACGGATGGAGAAGTGAAGAAGGCTCCTTTTGGTGTAGCGCCATTGTTTTCTGCTGCGGTGGGCTTTAACTACTATGTAGGTTCTATCTTTCATTTCTTTTTGAAAGCACAAGGTGTAAGCGGTGAGTTTTCGGGCGGCGCACCAAACAGCACGCCGTTGCATGAGATAAAACTTACGGCAGGGCTTGGATGGAACGCCCGCTTTTGGAAGCCTGGCGCATTAAAGCGCGAGTTAGAGCGGCATGGATTAAGTACCACAGATTACTTGATTGAGTAACGTTATGAGGCCCCACACTTTTAGGTGGGGTTTTTTTATGTTTTATTTGGAGAAGAAGATACCGCAGATGGATGCATTAGAGCAATTTAAGACGTGGCTAACAAACGTGCCATTTATTACGGAGGAAGATTGCGCCTTCTTTTTGCCGTGGCTTAAGGTGAAGCAATTTAAAGCGCGGGAATATTTTGTGGCCGAAGGAACGGTTTGTAAAGAGGTGGGCTTTGTAACCAAGGGCGCCTTCAGAACCTTTTACCTGCAGGAAGGGAAGGAGATAAACACCTGTTTTTATTTTGAGAACCAGTTTGTGGTAGAGTATGACAGCTTCCTTAAAAACAGCGCCAGCCGTTATTTTATTCAGGCATTGGAAGATGCTGAAACAGTTTGCTTTAGTCAACCTATTGTGCAGGATGCTTACCAACGCTCTAAGAACTGGGAGCACTTTGGCCGTTTAATGGCAGAAGAATCGTATAAAATGGTAGCGCGGCGCATGGAGGATTTGTTGTTTTTAGATGGTGAGCAACGATATTTGAAGTTATTGCAGGAAGAGCCACAGCTGTTTGAACGTGTACCCTTATATCACATTGCATCGTACCTGGGTGTTGAACGGGAAAGCCTAAGCCGCCTTCGGAAAAAAGTGGCCGGAAAGGAACGATTGTAACAAATGTCAATTTACAGGCGGGTAACGTACTGTTTTTTTGTGGTATTGATAAACTGAAAAAATACCATGAAGAAGATTGTAATAATACAAGGCCACCCCTTTACGGAAAGTTTTAATGCCGCCCTTGCCGCTGCGTATAAGCAGGGCGCTTTAGCTACAGGCGCCGAGGTTAGGGAAATAATTATTGCAGATTTGAAATTTAACCCCAGCCTGCAATATGGCTTTAGCAAGCGCATGGAGCTTGAACCTGATTTGCTAAAAGCATGGGATGACCTGCAATGGGCAGACCATCAGGTGTGGGTGCACCCGGTTTGGTGGGGCGGATTGCCTGCGGTAACCAAGGGTTTTGTAGACCGTCTTTTTTTGCCCGGCATGGCATTTAAATACAGAGAGAACTCTGTTTGGTGGGATAAACTATTGAGTAGTAAAACCGCGCATATTATTACAACGCTTGACCAACCCCGTTGGTATTATTGGCTGGCTTTTGGCGCTCCCAGCGTTAATCAATTAAAAAAATCCATACTCGGTTTTTGTGGGGTAAATGTTCAGAAAACTACCTATGTGGGGCCGATTAGGAAATCAACTGACGCGTTCAGGCAAAAACAATTGCAGACAGTTGAACAAATGGGCCGACTGCATAAATGATAGCTATACGTCTTAAATATTAATTAAATTTAGATGCGTTTGGTTCATACGGCGCCTTTTATGAGTAACGTCATAACTTAATTAGGTTTATTTGATTTCAGTCATATTTTGTAGTGAAAGAAGTGTCATCTTTTGTAGTGCCTATTTTTGGCACATGCAGTATGAGACACTTTAGTTACAGGCGGTTACCCCTATATACCGCCTTAGCCAGTTTAGCATTTGTTGTTGTTTTTGCCGGTATAGCGTACTACAGTTTGCAAAAAACCACTGAAACCAGCGATGAAAACAAAGTAACGCTTGTTGTGCTAAAGCAAATTGAATTTGCTGTGTTTGATTTGAATCAATTTGAAAAGGGATACCAGACGTACATACTTACAGGTGATACTTCTTACCTGATGCAAATGCAAATTGTGGTGGATAGCTACAACGAGCACATAAAAGCCATTGAGCAGGCGGGAATAACCGACGTTGAGGAGATGAACGAATTTTTACTGTTCAAAAAGCTGGGACAACAAAAAATTGCTTTAGGACAAAGTAAAGTGCAGTTATACCGACCTGAAGGCATAAACCCGGCATCCAAAGTAATTTTTACGAAGGAGGAACAGTTACTAACGGAAGACCTTAACCTTACCAGCGATAAAATAGAAAACAGTGAACGGATTAACCTGAAAAAATATGATGAGGAAAAAAAGCTGAATGCCAAAATAACACTCATCCTCATAATTGTATTTTCTCTTTTATCGTTGGCGTTATTTACCGGTTTTGCATTTATAGTTAGAAATAGCATGCGGGCAAGAATGGTTGCAGAGGGAAGGTTGCGCACACTTAATGCTGATTTAGAACACCGTATTAAGGAACGCACACTTAAGTTAAGCACAAGCGAAACGGCCCTTAGGCGAGCGGAGTTGATTGCGCGCTTTGGTTACTGGACCTGGAATATTGATGCTGAAAGAATCTATTTTTCAGAGGGTGCGGCACATTTGTTCGCCACTGATAAAAGTGAGTTGACATTGGACGAGGCACGGGCATTACCTAAAGCCGAGTACCTGGAGCAACTTCGCGAAGCTACACGTAACCTTATAGAAAAGGGAACGCCCTGGGACTTGACCTTTCCGGTTATTAAACCGGTTAATGGACCTGAACTAGACCTGCACATTACGGCCGAATACAACAAGCATACGCGTACCGTTTTTGGTATTGTACATGACGTAACGAATTGGAAAAGGGCTGAAGACGCCCTTGTGCATGCAACGGAGTTGGCAGATACACTAATCAGCAGCCTGCCCGGAATTTGTTATTTGTTTGATACTGATTTAAAATTTATACGCTGGAATAAAAACACCGAAACTATAACAGCTTACAGCGCAGCGGAAATACAAAATATGCTACCGACTGATTTCTTTGATCCGGCGGATTTTGAACATATAGCCCAGGAAACCAAGAAAGTATTTGAAACGGGAACCGGTGCTATTGAAGCTAATCTTTTAACCAAAGATGGCCGTAAAATTCCTTTTCAGTTTAATGGTAAAACGGTGAATTACGGAGGAAGGTTATGCCTTTTGGGAATGGCCTTTGATATAAGTGAGCGTAAGTTGGCGCAATTGGAGCTTGAAAAATCGGAAGAAAAATACCGGCTAATGTTTTACAATAACCCTATGCCAATGTTTATACTTGAGCTACCGGGTTATAATATTGTGGATGTAAATGATGCAGCTGTAGAGCATTATGGCTATGGCAGGGAGGAGTTAAAAAAAATGACGGCCATTGAACTGCGGCCAAAGGAGGATATTGAACGGTTTAAGAAAGAGATTATACCTACTAAATTTCAAGGCACTAACAATGTTGGTAAATGGCGGCACTTGAAAAAAAATGGTGAAATTATATGGGTAGAAATAGTGGCGCACGAGTTGCCGATAGGCGGAAAGAACCTGCGTATAATATTGGTTAACGATATAACAGAGCGCGAGAAGGTGTTGGAACAACTAAGCAAAAATATTAAAGAGCTTTCTGATTACAAGTATGCGCTGGATGAAGGAGCCATTGTAGCGATTACTGATGCCAGCGGGGTTATTACTTATGCCAACGATAACTTCTGCCGTATTTCAAATTACAGGCGCGAGGAGTTGATTGGGAAAACGCATCGCATTGTTAATTCAGGCTATCACAGTAAGGAATTCTTCCGCAATATGTGGGAGACTATTAGCAGCGGCAGGATATGGCGTGGGGAGGTGCGTAACCGCGCCAAAAACGGAGCTATTTACTGGACCAGCGCTACTATAGTTCCATTTGTAAACGAGGAGGGCAAGCCCGTTCAATACCTGAGCATAAGGCAGGATATAACGGAGCGGAAAAAAGCCGAAAAGCAAATGATACTGAGCGAGGCCCGCCTTAGCGAAGCGCAGGCAGTGGCGCATGTGGGCAGTTGGGAAATTGATTTAGGCACGCAAACGGAATTATGGTCGGATGAGATTTATAGTTTGTATGGTTTCCGTAAGGGGGAAATAGCTGCTGGCAGAGATTCATTCATTAGACGGATACACCCTGATGATCTTGAACACGTGAACAGTGCATTGAAAGAATCATTTGAAAGCAGAAAGGATAGTGCAATTAGTTTCCGGTTTATACGGAAAAACGGAGAGGTGCGTTTTGGTTACTCTGAAGCCAAATTTGAGTTTGATAACCACATGACTCCCATACGGGTATATGGCATTATGCAGGATGTAACCGAACAGAAAAAGGCTGAAGAGGAAATACGCGACCTTAACGAGAACCTGGAAAAGAAAATTGCAGAGCGCACGGTTCAGTTACAGGAAGCCAATAAGGCTTTAGAGTCTTTCTCTTATTCGGTTTCGCATGACTTAAAGGCACCTGCACGTAACATAGCCGGCTTTTTGGAAATAATAGAAAGTACGTACGGAGACAAGTTTGACGGCGATTTGAAATATTTATTCAACCGCATAGGTGTTATAAGTAAACGTATGGGAAACATTATTGATGACCTTCTATCGCTTGCACGGTATACCAAAAAAGTATTGCACTATCAGTCCGTTGATATGGAGCAGTTGTTCAATAATACATTTAATACTTTAACTGCTAATGCTGCCATTCACCCGCACTTTGTAGTTGATTCATTACCTATAGTGGAGGCAGACTCCAGCTTAATGGAGCAGGTAGTTACCAATCTGCTATCGAATGCCATTAAGTATTCATCGAAAAAAGATAAGCCTGAAATAAGCGTAGGGGCGTATGAAAATGATGGTATGATTACGTATTGGGTGAAGGACAATGGTGCGGGGTTTGATATGAAAAACTATAACCGCCTGTTCAGCGCCTTTCAACGATTACACTCAATAAACGAGTTTGAGGGCACCGGTGTAGGCCTTGTGCTTGTTAAGCGTATTATTGAAAAGCATAATGGTTTTATATGGGCTGAAAGTAAAGTAGGCGAAGGAACCACCTTTTATTTTTCGCTGCCACTGGTAACCCAGGTAGGAATTGTGTCAAGCATTGAGGAGATGCGGGGGTAGTGGTGGGGTTTTCGGGCTGAGAACCCAACCGGACAACCCTGCACGAGATAAAATTTACAGCAGGGCTTGGATGGAACGTCCGTTTTTGGAAGCCCGGTGGTTAAAGCGCGAGTTAGAACGGCAAGGGTTAACTACAACGGATTATTTAATTGAGTAGCGTTATGGAGCCTCATACTTTTAGGTGGGGCTTTTTACGTTTTGGTTTTTGAAATGATTGTATATACCGTGAATTATAGATGCGCATTGATAAGAGAAAATATTTTACAATTTAATAGCTTTTAATTTAACCGCTTAATTAAGTGCATTTTTAAGTTGGCTGATAAGCGTATTTGGGTGAGCATCAAGTATTTTTATGGATGGTTTTTTAGCTAAAAATGTTGTATGGAAAAGTGACCTGCTTTCGTCATCAACACCGCCTCCAATTACTACGGCATCAAACATTTCTTCAT
>CAZUHU010000203.1:3614-6658 GCA_964620645.1 uncultured Chitinophaga sp. | reverse complement strand
ACGAAAGCTTAATGGCCGCCTTAAAAGCAGGCTGCAACTCGGTATATTTTGGGGTAGAACAATTGAATATGCGGGCTCGCTCGTCCAACAATTTCACCCTCGAAGATCTAAAACGTATTGCAGATATAGGAAAGGAACATAATGTAAAAACCTATCTCACGCTTAACACGGTTTTATACGATCACGATATCGCTTTGATGAAAAGCATAGTAAACGCAGCAAAAGAAAATGGTATAACGGCCATCATTGCCGCCGATCATGCCGCTATGAACTATGCAAGGAAAGTGGGCATGGAGGTACACATTTCAACACAGGCCAACGTATCGAATATTGATACAGTTGAATTTTACGCCAACTTTGCGGATGTAGTAGTATTGGCGCGTGAGTTAAGCTTAAAGCAGGTAGCCGAAATAAGCCGCGAAATAAAACGCAGGGAAATTACAGGACCTTCCGGACGCCTGGTGGAGCTGGAAATTTTTGCCCACGGAGCCTTATGCATGGCCGTATCCGGAAAGTGTTACTTAAGCCTGCACTCTAATTTTGCGTCTGCTAATCGGGGTGCTTGTATACAAAATTGCCGCCGCAGCTATATTGTAACTGATAAGGAAGACGGGGTTGAATTTGAGGTGGACAACGAATACATCATGTCTGCCAAAGATCTTTGCGCCATTGAGTTTATCGACAAGATTATAGATGCCGGCGTTTGTGTATTGAAGATTGAAGGCAGGGGTCGTTCCGCCGATTATGTATACACAACCACCAAAGCCTATAACGAAGCCATAGACGCTTATCTGAACGGCACCTACACTGCTGAAAAAATAGCGCAATGGAAAGACCAATTGGCACAAGTGTTCAACCGGGGCTTTTGGGACGGCTATTACCTTGGCCGTAAAATGGGAGAATGGAATGATGAAGCAGGTTCCAAGGCTACCAAACGAAAAATCTACATCGCAAAAGGGGTAAAGTATTACGACCGGATTGGTGTGGGTGAATTCGTATGCGAAAGTTACGACCTGGCGATAGGCGATGAAGTAATGATAACCGGCCCAACAACCGGCTACCTGCAATTACTGGTTAACGAACTGCGCGTAGATAACCAGCCGGTTGAAAAAGTAAAGCAGGGTGATGTATTCTCTATGGCCATTGGTGACAAGATTAGGCCTTCCGATAAATTATATAAACTGGTTGCGTCCAAATCATGATACGTATTATTCAGCAACGCGAAAAATGTATCGGTTGCAATGCCTGTGTAGAGGCTGCGGATTACCGCTGGAGAATTTCGAAAAAAGATGGCAAGTGTACGCTGATAGGCGCGCGCGAAAAAAAAGGCTTCTACACGGTGATAGTGCATGATGATGAACTGGACGACAACCGTAAAGCGTCTGAAAATTGTCCCGTGCATATCATACGTATCGAAAAGGTCACTTAATAGATGTCTTTTAAAGATATTAAGCGCCAACCCCTCAAACAAACAAAAGAGGCTGGCGCTTAAATTATACAGGAAATTAATTCAACACACTAATCTTAAATGTGCGGATGGCTTGACCTTCGTTTACCTGTAAAAAGTAAATACCTGCCGCAGTACTCCCAAGGTTAATCTCATTAACATCTTTCTCTGACATCATTTGCAAAATTAGCCGGCCCGTGGCATCCGTAACTGACAGCTCGCGGTTTCCTGTTTTACCAAATACAACCATAAAAGCTCCGCTATTAGGATTTGGGAAAACGTTGACTGTTGTGGCCGTCAATAGATCTTCTACTCCAACACCTGTTACCTGTAAAGCTGCCGATGTATCACTGCAACCATTAGCATCTGTAACTACAACAGCATAGGTTCCATTAGCTGTCATAGGCAGCCATGCATTGCCGCTTCCTACCGGATTACCGTCCTTCAACCATTGATAGACGACAAAGGTTTGTGTAGATAGGGTATCACCACTTCGTATAATTACCGGAACAGGCAATGCATTCACAAACAATTGCAACGTAACAATGCTGTCGCAACCATTAACTGATACCAGGGTATCGCTATAAATACCGGACTGTTGTATGTTGTTGCCGCCAAATAAATAACTATCACCATTGCAGATGGTATCCTGCAGGGTGGTTTGTAAAACATTATTAACCGAAAGAGTTAGCGTTACAATGCTATCGCAGCCACCAATAGTTTGCAAGGTATCGGCATACGTACCGGCAGTGTTCAACTGCAAACCGTTAAAACTTACGCTTTGCCCGGCACATATAGTTTGGCTGTAAGCACCTGTAAGTGCGGGTTGCACAGTAAGCGTTAATACAACAATACTATCGCAGCTATGCACAGTTTGTAACGTATCGCGATAAATACCGCTTTGTGCTAATTGTTGCCCATTAAATAGATAGGTATTGCCACTGCAAATACTTTGAGTAACCTGCGATAAGGCTGGCTGATAAACAGTTACCGTATATGCCGCAGTTGCCGAACAGTTAGCGCCGATAGTAGCGGTAACGGAATAAGTGCTGGTAGCAGTTGGAGCAACCGTAATGGTGCTGCTAGCTCCTAATCCGCCGGCCCATTGATAAGTGTTTCCGCCATTGGCTGTTAAGGTTATACTGTTACCATTACATACTTGTGTAGCGCCGGTAATACTTGCTGATGGCGTTGCGGTAACACTTACAGTTTGTGAAGCCGTTGCGGAGCATCCATTACCATCGGTAACAGTTACGGTATAAACCGTTGTGCTTGTTGGCGATACCTGAATACTGTTGGTATTACCTAAACCATTCCCCCAAACATAACCGCTTCCTCCACCTGCAGTTAAGGTAGCTTGTAAACCGGAACAAACAGTAGTTGGTCCGTTAATTGTTGCAGTAGGTAAAGGGTTTACGGTAACAACACGGCTTACAGTAGCCGAACAGTTAGTGGAATTGGTAACTGTTACCGTATAGGTTGAGGTCGAAGTTGGACTAAAAGTTGCCTGTGGATTGTTTCCTCCGCTATTGCTCCACGCAAATTGGGTACCGCCGCTCGCGGTAAGTATAGCGCTCTGCCCGTTACATATAGCTAC
>CAZUHU010000203.1:0-3514 GCA_964620645.1 uncultured Chitinophaga sp. | reverse complement strand
GGAAGTGAATTTACGGTTACACTCCTGCTTGCGGTAGCTGTGCATGTATTGGCATCCGTTACAGTTACTGTGTAAGTAGTAGTTGAGGTCGGAGAAAAAGTTGCCTGCGCATTGTTTCCCCCGCTATTGCTCCACGCAAACTGGGTACCGCCGCTGGCTGTTAGGGTGGCACTCTGACCATTGCAAATAGCAAGGCTTGCAGGGCTTATGGCGGCTGTGGGGTTTGATAAAACAGATAGATTGAGCGTTATGATACTATCACAGCCGGCAGCATTTATAAGTGTATCCAGATAGGTTCCTGTCGTGGTTCTGTTAACACCATTAAAAAAGTAAGACTGCCCCTGGCAAATACTTTGATTAATGGTAGAGGTGGTTTTATGCTTAACCGTTAGTTGTATGGTTAAAATACTATCACACCCTGTGGAATTGGTAATAGTGTCATTATAAGTTCCGGAGGTAAGCCAGGTGTAATTCCCGCTGGGAGAAGTATAACTATCGCAAACTACTGCATTTATGGAACCTGTTGAAGATACACAGCACGCTCCATATTTCGCAAGATACGCTTCAGTATTGGAGGCAGCAGTCAGGATTGCTTCACCTGCCCCCG
Source organism: uncultured Chitinophaga sp. (assembly GCA_964620645.1). Lineage (GTDB taxonomy): Bacteria > Bacteroidota > Bacteroidia > Chitinophagales > LD1 > Bog-950. The sequence goes on along the minus strand of CAZUHU010000203.1, from coordinate 2,907 downwards.
GATCAAAATCAACTGTAAGCCAATACGAGCCGGCCAAATAAAGATTGGCACTATTATCAATTTGCATATCATAGGCCGATTCCATAAAAGTAGTTCCGATCCTGAAGGCCCATTTATAATTGCCCGCAGGGTCAAACTTCATCAAAAATATATCTCTCGAACCTGCCGAGCTCAGGTTATAGATAACAGCAGTTGGATTAAAATCGACAGTACCGGAAAAATGGCCCGCTACATATACATTTCCGCTTGGGTCGGTTTCAATAGCTGTGCCATAATCCTCACTGGCGCTTCCAATGCCATAGGCCCAAACATAACTGCCTGCAGTATCAAGCTTCAGCACAAAAAAGTCGCCTAATGCAGTATTGGCATTTATATTATTGACGCCTGCGCCCGGGTTAAAATCTGCAAGGGCTTCGTAATGTCCGGTTAAATACAAAGCGCCAGGCTGTGCAGCGGTAATACTGCTGCCGTAATCTGTTAGCGTACTACCAATTTGCTTTATCCAATTCAGGTCGCCATTGCTGTTCAACCTCCAAATAAAAATATCGGCCTCCCCATTCGAAGTAAGAGTTGTACTTCCTGCACCGGGGTCAAAATCAACGGTGTTATTAAATTGACCTGTAGCATAAATAGTGCCCCCTGCATCTAACGATACAGCATAAACAATATCGGAACCCGTTGAGCCGGCCTGTTTAACCCAACTTAAATCACCCAGCGCAGTTAACTTCATGATATAAGCATCGTAGCTGCCCGCCGAGGTAAGCGTAGTGGTACCCGCACCCGGATCAAAATCACCGGCGCCTTGAAAACCGCCACCCAGCACAACATTACCCGTTGCATCATATACTATATTGCCAACAGCATCAGCACCGGTAGCACCAAACTGCTTGGCCCAGATAAAATTGCCTGAAGCATCCAGTTTCAGCACAAATATATCAGCATCACCAGCGGATGTTAATGTAGCCGTACCGGCACCGGTATTAAAATCGGCAGTGCCGAAAAACACGCCTGTAGCATAGATATTTCCCGTAGCATCGGTGGCAACCGAAATACCTTTGTTTAAACCGGTACTACCTATTTGAACAGCCCATAAAAAGCTGCCGTTTGCCGTAACCTTAGTGATATAAATATCCGAACTGCCCACCGGTGTCATGCTATACACACCTGCACCGGGGTTAAAATCCGTCGTTCCCTCAAACCACCCGGTAGTAATTACATTGCCACTTGCATCTACAGTAACCCCACGATTCTCCGATCCGTTACCGGCTAGTTGTTTAGCCCAAAGCAAATTAGCATCACCGGTATTGTTCACGGTTAAATTAATAGTTAAGAAACTATCGCAGCCACCGGAAGTGGTTAGAGTTTGCAGATAAGTGCCACTGTTGGTGTAGGTTTGTCCGTTAACGCTGTAGCTGCCGCAGGCACTTACATTAAGCGTTCCATAACCCGTAGGGCATAGCGAAAGTGCTGCCGTATAAGGTTCAATGTCCGTAGCACCCGCCGTACTGGTAGTTAATGTGGTAGCGCCGAAATCGGCCGTACCTCTAAATTCTCCCGCTATAACAACTGCATTGCCGTTAACAGCAACAGCATATCCATAGTCATCATTGGCGCCTCCGGCAGTTGTCACCCAACTATAACTTCCATTAGTGTTAAACTTAGTCACGTAAACATCCAGACCGCCCACTGCACTCTTGGTAGTGCTGCCAAAGTTGGCGGTAGAACTGAAATCGCCTGTACACACGATATCGCCGTTGTTGTTAACTGCAACTTTACGGCCTGCATCAAACACACTTCCACCCATCTGCTTAGCCCAGGTAACTGCACCCAGTAAGTCAATCTTTGTAATAAAGGCATCCGTGGCACCATAGGAGGATAAACCGGTGCTTCCAAAATTAACGGCCCCGTTAAATGAACCGGTTACATACAAATTTAAATTGCGATCGGCAGCAATGCCTTGTCCCTGATCGTCCCCGGAACCGCCATAGCTATTAGCCCAGGATACTGAAACAGTAGAACTTGTTTTAACTACAAAAATATCCGTGCCACCGGCCGAGGTAAGCGTCGTACTGCCAAAGGTTAACGAACCGGAAAAATAACCGGTAAACGACACACGTGTTGATGTATCTGCTGTAATAGCCGTGCCATATTCCGAGGAGGTGCCACCATAACGGGCAGAACTAACCAAACTTCCGATAGAAGATACCCGCATGGTAAAAACATCTCTACCACCATTGCTCGGGTAATTGGTACTACCAAACGTGGCAGTACCGCTAAAATCTCCTACCAGGTAAATGTTGTTGTTTTTATCAATACATACATCATTGGCATTCTCTCCGCCTGTTCCGCCAAAACGGCTGGCCCAGGTAACAGAACCTGAACTACTAAGTTTCATGATAAAAATATCGGAGCCGCCATTGCTGGTAAACGAGGTGGAACCAAAAGTAGCCGTACCTGAGAAATCGCCTACCACAATTACGTTTCCGGCGGTATCCAATGTTACCCCTCTTGCATTATCCTGCGAACTGCCTCCGGCCCGAACTGTCCACAGTACCGCCCCAGTGGAAGAACGTTTGCAAACAAACACATCAAACGAGCCAAGGGAAGTAAAGCTGGTAGAGCCAAACGTTGCGGTGCCCGTAAAAAAGCCGACAGTATAACTGTTACCTGCATTATCCACTACCACATCAGCGGCACTTGAATTACCAGAACTGGTAATATTATAGGCCCATGAATACGATTGTGCACGTAAGGCTGTAAAGGCCAGCCAACAACAAAACAACAAACTCAACTTACGCATATAGTTACTCATCCCCCATTTTTTGTGCAAGCATATACATAAGCACGGGGCAGGGCAACTAAAAATGACTCGTTAAATATGAATCATTTCAGATTATACACATAACC
>CAZUHU010000202.1:1747-6681 GCA_964620645.1 uncultured Chitinophaga sp. | reverse complement strand
TGTAGTACCTGCAGGGTAGTGGTACTGCATAGTGCCATTCATTAAAATGGTACCGCTGTTAAAGGCCGTAAGGTAAACCCAAACAGGGAAACCAGGAGTAACCGTAGTTTGGTGGTACAGGTAGGCTTCAAGATCCTGAACCGGCACGTTGCTTACCTGCTGGCAGTAGCTTGATGAGCAACCGTTGGCATCAACAGTAGTCAGGCACACGTTCCAGCTTCCTTGTGTATTGTAGCTGTGCGAAGGATTTTGCAAAGTAGAGGTTGAACCGTCGCCAAAGTCCCAGGTCCAGCTAACGGGGTTGTAGGCGGAGTAGTCAACGAATTGAAAACCGCCTGAGCTATCGATATAGCTGTAGAATTGCGCCTGACAACCCGGAAAACCGTTAGTAGAATCGCAGGCAGCGTAAATGCTGTTGGTAAAGCTGCATGAGTCGCCATTGGTGTAAAGTATAGAAACCGTTACGGTATAAGCGCCACAAATAGAATAGGTGTGGCTTGGGTTAGCGCCTGCACCGGTGCTTCCGTCACCAAAATCCCATACTATGCTTGATGCTGTGTAGCTGCTATCGTAATAGCTGTAAAAGTCAACTGTTGAACTACCGCCGCCGTTAGGGTTTTGGTTGTAACCAAAGAAAGAACAGTTGCCGGTGCCCTGCACCAAATAGCAACCGGTGCCAATACAACCGTTGGCGTCAATTACTGAAAGGCAGTAGTAAGTGCCTGCTGTGGTTGAGATGTTGCAAAGTGATTGAGAGTTGGAGCCGTTGTTCCATATATAAGTGTAAGGTGGAGTACCGCCTATAGGAGTGGCTGTAATGCCCGGCCCGGGAATACCGCACATGGTATATGCGCCGATAGTTACAGAAATCTGGCAGCCGTTGTTGCCATCGCATGCACTGTAGCTACAACCGGCGTTATCGGTTACCGTAACACAGCCGCCTACACCGGGGCCCGATTCGCAATAGGTATCAGAGGTAGAACCATCGGACCATGCATAGGTGAATGGCGGAACACCACCGCCTGTAATGGCGATGAAAGAGCGGTTACCGCCGGGGCAAATGCCGGCTGAATCCTGCGCTACATAAACTGATAGTGTGCAGGGGTTACTGCTATCCACCACAAACGTAATGTTAAAGGTATCGCAGGTTGGCAGAAAGCCTGTGTTAAAGCAAATATAAATCTGCGCAAAGTCGGAGCCTATAAAGCCGTTGTTAGGGCAATACACATAGGTGCCGTTTGCAGGGGTATAACTGATGGTGCCATTACTTGGTGGAACCAGCACGTTAAAGCTATCAATAGGATAGCTATTGGCAGAGTCAATAACCGGAACGCATTGGCCTGCCGGTACATTAACGGTAGTGCTCATTTGAGCTTTTGCCGCCATGCTGATAAAGGCCATAAAGGCTATAATCAGGCTGATTTTAAAAGGTTTCATGTTTATTGATTTAGGTTTTAATTAAATTCGGTTTGCATTTTTAGAATTGCCGGTGCGGCTCCTTGAGCTTGTGCCGGCTCTTTTTTTTAGTTCTTTCCTTTGTTCATATCGGTAATGGTTTAGGGTTGAACAATAAGTTTTTTTGTAATTGTAGCGCCGGTGGTTTTAACCTGCAGCAGGTATGTGCCTGCAGCCAGGCCCATTGTTTTGCAGTTAATAGTGCATTGGCTAACCCGGTTAAAGCTGCCGTTGTACAAAAGGCGGCCACTTAAATCAGTAAGGGTAAGCTGCTCAATATTTTCACTTTGTATTTGAACCAGCCCATTGGTAGGGTTAGGGAAAATCCGCATAGCCAATTCACCGTTCTCTTCAATGTTATCGGGCATTTTATAAACATGCACAGCAAGTGGCGCCTGCAGGCAAACTTCCTTCACCACGTTGAATTCGCTTATTATGCGCGGTGCGTTAAGTTGAAAGTTAAGGTCGTGCCAGCCGGGTGCGCTTACTATACCATCAATGTTATCGTCAATAGGTATGCGGGCACGCAGTAACTCGCCGCCGCCGTTGGCAGGGGCGTGGTTGGTTTTAGTAAGGGCAATGTCCAGTGTACCTTGTGCCTGGTTGTTTCGGTTAAAGAAAATAGAAGTATCGCCCTGTATAAGCCACGAGTTATTCGTGAAAAACTGTGCACCGTTACCATCTACAAAGCTGTTATCAAACTGCAGTGTAAAGGCGGCACCATACGCTTCCTGAAAAGTAAAGTCGTTACCCAGTTTAATTACCACTTCCAGGGTATCGCCATCCATAACTGAATCGCCGTTAGGATATTCAATAAAGAAGGGGTAACCGTTAAAGCAGCGGCTGGTATCTACATCGTAATAAGTTGAAAAAGGAACCAAATTGCCGTAGCGTAAGTTTATATCCTCCATATCGGCTCCGTTAACAATGCCATCGCCGTTGCAGTCTGCAGCACCGGGGTTTGTACTTAAAAATGCTGAAGGCTGCCATGCCAAAGCATTTGCAGTAACAGGAGAGAAACGCGATGGGCCGGTAAGGTTGTAGGCCAGGCCAAGCGCCAAAACATCATAATGCTGCACCATGCCGTTTTGGTCGGCATCACCGGGAAATATCAGTTGGTTAGACGGTAAAACGTTAATGAAGGCAGTGGCGGTATCAGATAAAATACCATCGCTTATACTATATGTAAACTGGTCGGTTCCGGTAAAGCCCGATGTAATACAATAGTTAAAGTAGTTGCCGTTTAGCGTTAGTGTGCCGTTTGCCGGCTGCGTTACTATAGAAAGCGTTATGTTAGCGCTATCCAACTGATCGTTGGCCAATACATCCATATACTGGCTGCAACTGCCTGTTAGCACGCTAAACAGGTCGTTTTGGGCATCCGGCTGGGCACTGCACGGCAGGTATGAGCCAAACAGCGTAACAGCCGCCAGGCCCATAAACATTGCATATCTCTTTAGCTTTCTCATAGCCACTATTTTTGACGATACAAAAATGTTTATTGAGGCGGGTAAAAAATAATACATTTTTTAGTATATTTCGGATATTTTTAAAAATAATATGAATACTACTTTTAGTATAAGCCCCCGGCTGGAAGAACTTTACCGCATCCTGACAGAAGCTGAAAAAAGGGAAATAAGCCGGTACCTGAATGCGGCTTATTTTAACAGGCAGCGCGCGCTTGAAATGCTGCACCAATACTTTTCAGGCACCTTAGCGGAAGAAGGGTATAATAAGCAACTTGCCTGGCAGGCGACGTTTGGGGCTGAGCGCTATAACGAAAAGAAATTCAGATATCTGGTATCGGACCTGATAGCTGCTATCGAAGATTTTATTTACACCGCTAATATGCTTAAGCAACGGCCGGGCTATGTGCAGTTGCTGAATGACTTTTTTACCACAAGGGAGGCTGTGCTCAATAAATCTTCGCTTGAGAATTGGGTTAAGAAGAGGAAAAGCGGGAATGAACAATTAGTGAGCCCCCAATACTACCTTGAAGGTTATTACGGTGAAGAACTATTGGAGGACCTGTATTCTGCATCCCGCAAAAGCTATAGCCGTTTTATAGCCGAACACCGCAAAGGGCAGGCCGGTGGGTTGGATGCGTTTTATGTGATTGAGAAGCTAAGGCAAATGTGCCAGATAGCTAACGACAATAACGTTTTTGGATTTAACATGAAATGCTACTACCATGCGCAGATACTACAAATGATTACCAGCAGGGGGATTAAGGAGAATCCCTTAGTGCAGGCGTATTACAGCGTTTATGAATTACTAACCCGCAAACAGGAAAGTAGCTTTTACCGCTTAAAGAGTTTGATACAAAAACATGGCTATGATATTGACTATAGCAACATGGCCGGCATTTTTACTTACGCCCGTAACTTTTGTATAAGTCGTGTAAATGCAGGCCAAAGCCATTTCTTTAATGAGTTGTTTGACTTGTATGAAGAGGGCCTGGAAAAAGGGATACTGCTTGTAAACGGCGAGATAAACGAACAGAACTACAAGAACATAGTTACTACCGCTTTACGAACCCGCCAGTATGAATGGGCTCACGATTTTATAAATGATTACCGCTATAAGCTGAATAAGACGGTAAGAGATAACGCCTTTAATTATAACATGGCTAATTATCTTTTTCATACGGCTAAGTATGATAAGGTGCCGCAGTATTTACAAAAAGTGCAGTTGGCTGATTTGTTCTATGGCCTTGATGCCCGCTCGTTAATGATTAAGTGCTACTTTGAAACGGATGAAAAGGAAGCGTTTATGAATGCCTACCAAAGCTTCCGCATTTTTGTTCAAAGGCGCAGAAATGTTTCAGAGCAGCACAGGCGTAACTACCTGAACTTTTTGCGTTTTGCCAAGCTGCTAATGAACCTGCGCCCCCGCAATAAAGCAGCGGTTACTAAACTTGCCGAGCAAATAAACAGCGCGAAAGCTATTGCTGATAAAAGCTGGCTGGTAGAAAAAGTTAAGGCTTTCGAAACCTGATAACCGTAGCATCAGTAGTTCTTCGAAACATAAAAGAGCAACGACGAGCAATAAATTACGGGAAAAAAGGAGCGTAGCGCTTATCGTTTTTTAGCAGCAAAAGCCATTTGCCGTGGTCGGCGTATAGCGACTTCATGTTTTCGGGGGTTAGCACTATCCATTGCACTTTAGCGGCATCGCTACCGGCTTTAGTTTTGAGCTTGTTGGCTTCGGCAGATGATAAATGAAGATGTGCAGCGGTACTTTCCATCCATGCGTTGTCCGTATTACGCGGATCATCCACATAACCTTTAAAAATTATTTCCGCCTCACTTAAGTTCAGAACAATACCGGCTTCTTCCTTCAACTCCCTTTGTAATGTTTGCGAGGCTAACTCGCCACTATCTACCATACCCCCGGGTATGGCCCATTGCCGGGTGTCTTTACGTTGTATGGCAAGCATCTCTAATTGGCTGTTAGCATTTACCCTTGTAATGATTGGA
>CAZUHU010000202.1:0-1724 GCA_964620645.1 uncultured Chitinophaga sp. | reverse complement strand
TAAGACCTGTTCTTCCGAAAGGGTTTAATGGATAACCATCATTGTCAAATTGCATTGGCCCGCAATAACTATTGAATACTTTATTTTTTATTAATTCATAATTCTCCGGCTCGGCCCAGCCCATGGGGTTAACAGATTCATCGTTTTCAATAACAACAGGCGCTACATAGTACGGCGGGGTATAGTTGCCTACCTCAACTGACCATTCAACTTCAGCATCGGTTACAGGGAAACGTTCTGGATAATTCAATCCCTTTTCAAACCGACATTTGTAATGCATTATTCTTCGTTTTTCTGTAACTTTTCTATTGCCCTTTCTAATTTCTCGATGCGTTCCTGCTGTTCTTTAACGGTATTGATAAGAATGTAAGTAAAGGCAGAAGGGTCCACCGAAAGATAGCCACCTTTTGGTGCCGTTTTGGGGTCGTTGCCAGTAAAGCCGCTGGTAACCATATAGGGAGCCACGGTTTGTACATCCTGCGCAATAACACCAATGTATGAATTTCCTTCGGGAGTATTGGCCAGGCCATTATATTGGTAGCTAACGGGTTTAATTTTTTGCAGTATTTCCCATCCGTCAATAAACGGGGTAATGTTCTTTTTCAACCGTACATCAGAAAGGGCCACCCAGGCGCCGCCGCCCGGCTTTTGTGCAACCCCGTCTGATTGAAAGCGGAAATACTGCGTGTTCGCAGCACAAAATGCACCGCCGCTCTGTATCACAAATGCATCCTGCGGCTCGTTGCAATTGTCACTTATATTAAGTCTTACTTCCGAGCCGTCCTGTATACTGTTGTATCTTCCAATCCAGGAAGGGTCAGAGTTTTCACTATCAAAACCGGGGCCGTCAGGTCCGCCTGAGAAATATATCAGTCGGCCAAAACCCGGGAATGCGTTATTGTTCACGTCAGCAATTTCTCCTAAACGGAAGTTGCCATAAGCCAGGTGAAGTTTTTCGGTTGGTATGGTTAAGCCTATGCCTACATTGCCACCCGATAAAACGCGCATTTGTTCCGTGTTATTGGTACGCACAACAAAATCCTGCGCATCGGTTGTTCCTATGAAATTGGTTGCCGGTGTTGTGCCGCTATTACCTGTGGTTTTCCAAAAAAGCCCATTACCGTCGCCCGGAGTCCACGCCACCCCGTTCCAGAAAAGAAGGTTATTAACTACAGGAGCAGTTGTGCTTACGGGATAAGTTTGCAGCCCAACCACAGTAGGGTTAGGGTACGTTCCTGATAAATCGCCTGCCGCCGGCCCTAAGGGCCCTGTTGCACCCGTATTACCCGTTAGGCCGGTTGCCCCCGTAGCTCCTGTAGTGCCGGTTGCACCAGTTGGCCCCGTAGTTCCTGTGATTCCCGTTGGTCCTGTATTGCCAGTTGGCCCTGCTCCTCCCGTAAGACCTGTAAGACCGGTTGGTCCTGTAGCTCCTATAACTCCTTGTGGACCTGTGGCACCCGTTGGTCCTGTATTGCCAGTTGGCCCTGTTGCTCCAGTAATACCCGTTATGCCGGTTAATCCTGTAGCTCCTATAACTCCTTGTGGACCTGTGTTTCCTGTGACTCCTTGCGGACCTGTGGAACCCGTTGGTCCTGTATTACCAGTTGGCCCTGTAGCTCCAGTAACTCCGGTCGCCCCGGTGGTTCCTGTGTTTCCTGTAACCCCTTGTGGACCTGTGGCACCCGTTGGTCCAGTAGCTCCGGTGTTTGCCGTAGCACCTGCTG
>CAZUHU010000201.1:0-6721 GCA_964620645.1 uncultured Chitinophaga sp. | reverse complement strand
CCACCAGCGCGGTTACATCATTAAACCTATCCTGGCTTCCGCGGAAGGTGAGGCCGTTTTGAACTTTAGAAAATTCAGACACAGCCGTTTGCGAACCCAGTACAATAAGCATTGGCTTTTTTAAATCGCGCACTTCGCGCAATATATTCTGTATGCGCTGGTTGGGTGATGGTAGCTGGTGCAGAATTACGAGGTTATAGTCGTTTAGTTTTTTCGAGAAGGTTTCCGCCATCTCTACATCCAACTGGTAGTTTTTGTTGTTTTCGATAGCCGACTTAAAAGCGGCAATGTCGGGGTGAGGAGAGTTGGCAATGAGGAGGATTTTTTGGCGCCCGTCCAGCACTTCCACAAAAATATCGCGGGCATTGTTTTTATAAGTCAATTCACCATCAGTATTAGATAACACAACCCGGTAATGGGCAATGCCCACTTTGTTTGCCGGAAGAATAAAATCGGATGTCTGAAAAAATGATTCGGATGGATAACTTATGTCTTTTGATTGTAAAAGACGGGGCTCGGCGCCTGGTTCTATCTCATACACATTCAACTTTACATTTCGGCCTGCCAGGTTGTTTGCCTCAACATCTACACGTAAACCGAACTGGTCGTTCAAATAGGCTATTTTATTATAGAATGCGTTAGATAGTTTCTGATCGCGTTGAATAGTGGTATCGCCAAGGGCCACGGTATAAACCGAGTAAGCGGCCTTTTCTGCTGCATATACGGGGTTAACGCCCCTGTTGTAAATGCCATCGGATGCAATAATGACAGCGCCCAGGTTACGGTTGTAATACAAATCATTGAGCCCTTCAATAGCTGAACTTAAATTGGTTGACTTATCGTTGAATGAAAAGTCAACGCCCTGTTTGAGGTCGTCTCCGGCAGAATATTCGGCTACTTCATATTTATCGCTCAACTTGCTTACCAATTCCTCTAACTTCTTTTTATAAATGGCAGAGTCTTTGCCCAAACCATTTTTTACTGATTCGCTGTTATCATGCACGATAGCTACGATAGGCTTAAACGTTTGGGTGTTACGCGTGCGCAGAAAGGGGGATAGCAACAGAATGGCAAGGATAGTAACGGCGAGGAAGCGAAAGGCGCTCATGCCATACTTCCAGAGTTTTGAACCGGAGGATTTCTCATCAAAGGTCTTATCGCGGTAGTAAAGCACGGCAGTGTATAACGCACCCAGCGCAAAACAAAGGATAAGAAGCCAAGCAGGGTATTGAAAGGAAAGTCCGGAATTCATTAATCTAATATGACAATATGACGATAAGCAGATGCGATAATAACTACAAATACAACAATTAGCGGTTCATAGCACCGCAAACACTTAATACCTGGCCCGATACATACAGCGATAAATCGCTGGCTAAAAATACGGCTGCATTGGCTACCTCCTCCGGTGTGCCCATGCGCTTAAGCGGTATTTTATCCAATATCGCCTTTTTAACCTCTTCTGTTAACACACCGGTCATGTCTGTTTCTATAAAGCCCGGGGCAATGGCATTGCAACGGATGCTCCTTGACCCAAACTCATCGGCAATGGATTTGGTAAAGCCTATAATACCCGCTTTTGACGCCGCGTAATTCGATTGCCCTGCCTGTCCCTTTTCTCCAACGATGGAAGTTAAGTTTATTATAGAGCCGCTCTTGCTTTTCAACATTATTTTAGAAACGTGCTTGGTTAGGTTAAATACCGATTTAAGGTTGGCGCTTATTACCTCGTCCCACTGTTGTTCGGTCATTCGCAGTATAAGGTTATCGCGGGTAATGCCGGCATTGTTTACCAGCACATCAATAGTTCCGAATTCCTTAATCACTTCTTCAATCAGTTTCTCGGCGCCTGCATAAGATGCCGCATCAGATTTATAACCTTTGGCTTTAATGCCCAGGGCATTCAGTTCGGCTTCAACCTGGGCTGCTCTTTCTTCGGAACTTACATAGGTAAAGGCCACATTGGCGCCCTCCTGCGCAAAGCGTTTAACTATACCATAGCCAATGCCGCGGGTACCGCCGGTTACCAAAGCTGTCTTTCCTTTCAATAACATGATTAACAGTTTTTTGATGTTATACAAAGAAAAAATTTTTTCCCACGATTAAACCGAATAGATGTTCACCCGTCAATACCTGCATAACAGCACACAAGTATTTATTAATACCAAAAAAGAATGTGTTATGACCAAGAGATTAATTGCCGGAATGTTGCTTTTTATACTTACAGCAGCTATAGGAAATGTAAACGCCCAGCCAGGCGAAAGCCGTAAAAGCGTGGGTAAAGAACAACGCCAACAAATGCACCGCATACATCGCGGGGTTAGGAACGGTTCCTTAACGCACCGCGAAGCAGCTATGTTACATATGCAGCAGGCGCAAATACAACACGATAAAGAGATAATGAAACTGGATGGCCGTATAAGCCGCAAGGAGCGCGCCTATTTAAAAATGGAGCAGGCCCGCGCCAACCAAAACATTTACATGCAAACGCATGATGCGCAGTGCAGAAAGTAATTACTATCTTAAACCGATAAACCCAATAGTATGAAAAGGAAATTAGTAGTAACAGCCGCTTTGTTTGGCTTTAGTATGCTTACCCTTAATGTGTTTGGCCAGGCAACGCCTAAAGTGCGCCACAGGCAGGTGAATCAGCAGGAAAGGATACAAGAGGGTAAGCGCAGCGGAGAATTGACCCGTGGAGAGGCCGCCGCCCTGCAGGCTCAACAGGCTAAAATTCAGCATGATAAAAAGGAAGCCAAGGAAGATGGTGTAGTAACACCAGCCGAGCGTGCCAAACTGAAACGTGAGCAGCGCCGTGCCAGCAAAAACGTTTATCGCCAAAAGCACGATGCCCAGGGTAGGTAAGCTTATTGACTGATAACCGGCTTGTTATATAAAAGTATTAGCCGGGGCTTGACAAACCTTTCCCGGTATTTTATCTTACTGATACTCGAATTGAGTTTTTGGTTTTAGGGTTAAATCTTCCCGCCCCCTGCCAGGGGCGGGACTTTTTTTATTCCCTTACCAGTTTAAATGTGCGGGCCGCACCGTTGCTGTTTAACTCAAGCAAGTACAAGCCCGAAGCCAATGTTTCTGTGTTTATTTTAAACTGCCCGGCTGCCTTACCTGCCTGCAACAGTTTGCCTGTAAAATCAAACAGGCGATAACTTAATGGCTGATTAGCTGTAGCCTTTACCGAGATACTGGTGTTGAATGGATTTGGTGAAACGTTTACATTAAGAGGGCTTAACTCATCTATACTACTTACAACGGCTGTAACCTGCGTTTGAACAACTTTGGTGTTGCAGCTATTGGTGGCAGTAAGTGTTATGGTGTAAGTGCCCGATGCACCATAAATGTGCGTAGGCGCTGCCTCGGCAGATGTATTGCCGTCGCCAAAAGACCATTCGTAGGTAGTTGCCCCCGTTGTGTTATTGGTAGTAAAAAGCGTATCGGCAACTACATTGGCTGTAACTGCTGTTTGAATGTTAATGTCGGTGCCAACGTTGATACTGCCCATAATACCGTTACTCAGGTTGCCAAAGCTGCCACTGGGGGTAACCTCTGTTCTGGCGGCCCTTACCATATAAAAGTAGCTTCCCATATCAACACAGGAGTCAGCAAATGATGTACTGGCACCAGGCACACTACCGATTAAACTAAAAGGGGTATTAAGGTCTTCGGTGCGGTAAATATTGTAAGCAGCCGGCAACTCAGTAGCAGCCAACCAACTTAAGGTAACTGTATTACTAACCTCTGATAAAACCAGTGACGCAGGAGGAGGAACAACAAACTGGTGAAGAGTTGGGTCGCCCATTAAAGCGATATGTACAAAGCTACCGGCATAGTTTTGAAAGTAAAGAGAGGTATTGTTTTGCGTAGTCATAGCACTATAACCAATAGTTTCGCCCAGGCCCATGTGGTGAAACACCCAATGGGGCCTGCCGCTCCAGCAAGAGGCCAATGCATTGTTTGTAAGCGGTGCGCGCAGGAAGTTGTTTGGAGAGTCCCAATCCCCAAAGTAACTGCCAAAAAGCATGGTAAAAGCGGTTTGCAGGTTGCTGTGTAAAAAGCTTGAGGTATTTCCTACACCGCTACAACTGGTATAAGAGCCTCCACCACAACCGTAACTCCACAAATAGCTTGCAGTATCCATTGTAGTGAAATAGTCGGCTTCTTCTACACGGAATGGGCCTACTAATGGCTGGAAGTTTTTCCATGCGCTGGCTGCAAAAGCCTCGCCGCTAAAGGCGCCAAAGTTATCGTCTATTAAAGCCCTGGAAACAAAGGTGAGTTGGCCTGTGCGGAAGTCATGATTGTGCTTCAGGTAGTTTAAAACCAGGGAATCTTCGGGAGTGCTAAAAGCCGGCATATTTGCCATATCAATACGGCCAACCTGCAGCTCAACCGCTGATGGAAGAAGAGTTTGATCGTATTTGCCATCTCCGGGTATATTATCGTTACGGCTACCGGTAGAAACTGTGTCGTTTATTGCCACATCAGTCCAGTTGCCGTCCATTTCCCCATAAAACGCATCGGCCGGCCATGCACCCAGGTGGTCCGGGTGGCCGTCAGGGTTTAAGTCTCCGGAATAAGGCACGGGCACGTGGCCTACCAATACAACAGCTTTAATGTTACCGGGGTCCTGGTGGTATTGATCAACAATAAAATCCTTTACATCAGTAACGGCTGTGTTGCGGTCAACTTCCTTTTTAATCACCAGCCATCCGTCACCAATCAGGTCATTAATATAGGTTTGGTTAACATAGGCGCGGCTGGCAGTCAGCGCGCTATCTACCACCACTATTATTTTGCCGTAATAACTTACTTCAGGCAGGTCAATACCTGAATTGATGTAACCATATGCCGTAGGCGTGCCATTGCGAACCACTTTGTACTCGTAGCTTATCTTAGTATTAACTGCTGTGTCCACAAACACGCTGTCAGTAGCTGCCAGTGCGGCGTATATATTGCCCCAGGCAGCATCTCCTTTTAGCTTTCGGTAGATGTTGTAGCCCGAAAAGGTAGAATTATCTACCACAAACTTTAGCATTATCTGGGGCGGGCTGTTTTGTACTTCGGCGCTGATTTGAACGGCATAGTTGGAGGCGGTTTGCGCAACTACTAAATTAATGACCAGCAAAGCCGCAAAAGCGAGTAAACACTTTTTCATAAAAAATATTTGAGATAGAAAGGTAGAAATAGCCTTCAGCTTTTCAAAGCGTGCAATGCTAACTTTCTTTCTTCAGGTCCTCAGTTATTATAGCAAGCATTTGCCGCACCAATCCCCCCATGGAGTTGATGCCCAGAAAGTTTTTGTTTTTAAAGTGGGAGGAAAGCTCCTTCCCCAGTTGTTCAATTTTTTCGGGTGGCGCAACATTGTCACGCTCCATTACTTCCAGCAGGTGGTTAAGGCGGTGGTGGGAGGAAATACTTCTGCGCGCTATAAGGGTTCTTTCTTCTTTTTGGTATTGGGCAATAGTTTCTTTGGTAAGCAACTGTAGGGTTAACTGAACCAGCACTGCATTCTCTTTAAAAAACTGCGGCAGGTAAAGTGTTTTCTTTCCTTCGTAACTCTGCTGGTCGAAATCAATAGCCCTTATGCGAAACTGCACCTCCTCAAAATCTGGGGTTATGTCAAACACATAATTATATGAGCGCATATCGCCCAACAGGCGTACAAAGCACCGCTCATTAAATTTTACAAACTCTTTGGCTACCCGTACTTTATTGAATTCGGGATTCTCCAGGTAATAAGAGATAAACATATCGCCCGGTATACCGGCAATGTGTTCTTCAACCAGGGTGTGCCTGTCAACAAAATAATTGATGCGCGAGGGGGAGAGGATGTGTTCCAGTTCCAGGCCGTATACCCGGCTGGCATCCGCCTGCTTTATATAGAAGTAGTCGTAGTTATCGTTAAAGTCGTTTACAATTTTGATGCGGAAGGGATTGCTGTTGCCAAAGGTGCAGTAGTCAATGCGTTCCACATGCAGGTGCTTGTGTACGGAGGTATCGCCACCGGTTTTCAGGATGGAATAGATGCGTTTCAGTCCGTCGTGTATATGGGTGATTTCGTTTTGGGGGTACATGGCTGCCTCCCAAAGGGTGTCCTTCCCTTTTTTATCGCGTATGGAGATGCTGCCATTAAAGTACCGTAAATCGGCATATGTAACAGGCAGGCTTATTTCGCGGCGGTTTTCTTTGAGGTATTCCCGCAGGGGGGCAAAAACCGGGTAAATGGTTTTCTTTTTGGTAATTATTTGCTGGGCGTAATGTTTGGGAGGTTTCACGGAAGTAAAAGTAAAAATGATGCGGAAGTAAGTTTTGCAAATGGGGGCGAAGAGATTACCGGTAAAGTTTCCCTTTTCTGAAATGACATTAAGGTCTTTGGGTTGAAGTAGGGAGCAGAAAGACTGCTGCCCCCGAGATATTTTACGAAGAACATGGAAGGGCTGATAGCGCTATTGCGGAGCTAAAAAAGGAGGCGCCGTTTTCCTCTATATTATAGGCGCGGGTTTATATCGGAAGCATGCCTTAAGGCCTGTTTTTCAGTAATTTTGCCTGATAATACCGGGTTTTTGGGCAAATTAGCCCTGTTTTGGGTGGAGAACCCTCCTCTAATATTTTCTCCACAAACATTTGTAACTCTGACCTAAAAAGCTATTTTTGCGGTCCCTTTTTTGGGGCGGGTGTGTAATATACCCCTAAAATAAAGATA
>CAZUHU010000200.1:1829-6729 GCA_964620645.1 uncultured Chitinophaga sp. | reverse complement strand
ACCCAGCGCCTGATTTCAGCTTCCGGGTTGGTATTAAGTGGCGCTTTTTTGAGTAGGATCTACTACTTATTTAAATAAACCCTGTATAGTTTTTCCTGTGCAACCACTTGGTTCCTGGATATGCAAAAAGGAAGCAATGGTTGGCGCAATGTCCGCCATATGCACATCGCTGTGGTCTTCGCCATGCTTAACTTTCCAGCCCATCCATACCAAAGGTATATGGGTATCGTAAGGGTACACCGTGCCATGCGTTGTTCCTTTAGTAAAGTCTTCAAACCAGCCCGGTGAATGCAGTATAAACAAATCGCCGCTGCGGCCTGCAAATACACCATTACTTATGGCCTGGCGCATGTCGGCCTCCAGGTTTTCATTGGCAAGGTTATGTAAGTCCAGCACTTTCGAAATTCCTTCAAATTGCAGCAGGAAATTCCTGATAGTTGCTTTTAAAACAACCTCATCCACTTTCTTTTCCTCTGTTAGTTTATGATTTAGGTATAGCTGCATGTTATCGTAAGCCAAAATCCACTCGCCATCACCAAAACGCTCATTCAATTTTACTTTCAATTGCGCAATGGCAGTGTCTGCATCAAACACACCTGCAGGTATTTTGTGCTCCTGCAAAAAACCGGCAGAATGTGCGGCACCATGGTCGGCAGTGAGAAACAGCAGGTAATTGCCCTTACCTACATTGGCATCCAAAAAAGCAAAGAAGGCTGCCAGGTCCTTATCCAGTCTTATATAGCAATCTTCAGCTTCGCGGCTGTTGGGCCCAAAGCGATGCCCAATATAGTCGGGAGAGGAAAGGCTTACTGCCAAAAAATCAGTGATTGCATCAGCTCCCAATTGTTCATTCAAAATGGCGCCTTCAGCCATTTTAAGGGTTACGGTAGTGCCAAATGGGGTTGCAGCTAAGGCTTTGAACGAAGGTTTAATTTCCCCTACCTTATGGATGAACACCGGCTTCTGCTCGTTCTCAAAGGTTCCTTCCCAGGGTTCATCATCCTCTGTGCTTTGCAGGTATTGGTCAGCGCTTAATAAGGTGCTCCAGTTATCTGCCATAAATTTTTCCGGCCACTTGCTGCTGTTAAACTGTTGCACCCAAACCGGCAGTTCATTCATGTAATAAGAAGAAGTTATCCAGCTACCGGATGAAGGATCGTAGAAGTATGCAGCATTGGCCGCATGGCCAGCCGGTAAAATGGCGCTGCGGTCCTTTAGGGCAATGCCTATGGTTTTAGCGCGGAAGTTGGTAGCCAATCGTAGTTCATCTGTAATGGTAGTTGGCAACAACCTGTTAGGCGACATGCGGCCGGCATTGCTTGAGCTGCCAATAGTTTTCATCAGGGTATCCTCGGTGCAATAAATAGTGCGGTTTTCATCATACTGAAACCAGCTGTTGCCTGTAATGCCGTGTACAGAGGGAACGCTACCGGTGTAAACGCAGGTATGGCCGCAGGCTGTAAAAGAAGGAGAGTAGTTGATATGGGTATTCTCGCAACTGTAGCCTTCGCCAAGCAGGCGCTTAAAACCTCCGCTGCTGTATTTATCAGAGTAACGGTATAAAAAGTCCCAGCGCATTTGGTCTACCACCAGGCCAACAACCAGTTTAGGCCGCTCGGGTAGGGTGGTGGTAGTTTTGGTTTGTGCGGGAGCGGTTAAGCTGTAGGTGGCTACCAGAAGAAGAAGGATAGTTCTCAGCGAAAATTTCATACCAATTTGATTTATGGCAAATGTAAAAGAAATAGCCTCCGGCCCTGTTAAATCATAGTGAATACCATGTTGTATTTGTATTTTTGCGCGCCATGAAAAAATATGTCCCCCTTGTAGCTTTTGTATGTCTGTGTTCCCTGCAATTTCTTAGTGCTCAAATCAACCACCAGCAGCGTATTACGCTCGATCCCTCAATGAAACCCTTCTACCATGGTGTAGAAAGCGGCGACCCTATGAGCGACCAGGTAATTATATGGACACGCGTTACACCTGATACCGGCATGGTGGGTGATGTTGATGTTTACTGGCAAATTGCTACCGATACCAACTTTACTAACGTGGTAAACTATGGTAAACTGGTTGCCACAGAAGCGAACCATTACTGCGTTAAGGCTGATGTTTGCGGATTGCAGCCTGCCACTTATTACTATTACATGTTTCAGAGCGGGGGTAAAAATTCCATTATAGGCCGCACCAAAACGGCGCCTGGCCCTAATGCCGATATTGACAGCGTGCGCTTTGCGGTAGTAAGTTGCGCCAGTTGGGAACACGGTTACTTTAATGCCTACGAGAGTGTAACGAAGAAAGATAACGTAGATGCTGTAGTGCACCTTGGCGATTATATTTACGAATATGCCAGTGGTGATTTTTCGAGCAATGTTTCAGGCAGAACATACGACCCGCCAACAGAAGCAATTACTGAAGTAGGTTACGAGTTGCGTTACTCGCAATACAAACTGGATAAACAGCTACAACGCATACATCAACTCTTTCCTTTTATAACCGTTTGGGATGACCACGAAACGGCTAATGATGCCTGGAAAGGTGGAGCTGAGAACCATACTCCGGGCACCGAAGGTAATTATGCAGACCGCAAGCACAATTCAACTTCTACCTACTTTAAATGGATGCCTATCCGCAAACCCGATCCTGCTGATACCATCCGTATCTTCCGCAAACTGCGTTACGGTAAGCTGTTGGATTTGATTATGCTGGATACCCGCCTTTACGACCGAGATGAGCAGGACCTGAATGCAACCGACGATAGCACCCATCACCTGATGGGCCCTGTAGAACTTGCCTGGTTCATGCAGCAGTTGAGCGACACCTCTACCCGTTGGAAAATTGTAGGCAACCAGGTAATGTTTGCCCCCTTGCAGGTATTTGGTCAGCCTGTTAACGCTGACCAGTGGGATGGTTACAACTACGAGCGCACACAAATTGAAAACCATATCCTGAACAATAACATTAAGGATGTGGTAATACTTACCGGCGATATACATACCAGTTGGTGTAACGATGTACCCGGCCCTAACTATAACGCTAACACCGGTGCCGGCTCCGTTTGTGTTGAGTTTGTTGGCAGTAGTGTTACTTCTCTTAACTCACCTCTGCCGGTTGGTATAAACATCATTCAGGCGCTAAACCCGCACATGAAGTACATTAACCTTAATGAGAAGGGATATTACATGCTGAATGTTAACCGCCAGAAAACGCAGGCTGATTATACCTACATGAATACTGTAACCCAATTGGGTACAACCGATTTATTAGGGCCATCGTATTATGTAAACGATAATGAGCGCTTCCTGCGTTCAGGCACTGCTATAAGTAATGCCCCTAAAAATGCCGCTGCGGCGCCACCGGTAAATGCCAAACAAAACATTGGCATGCTTAAAATTACCGATCATTACCTGAGCACCCCTGAAAACACACAGGTAAGTGTAAACATTATACCAAGCCTGCAAATGTGCCCGCAGGTAGTAATGACCCTTGCAGACCCTGCTAACCATGGTGGTTCAATTTCGCTGAATGGCCAGGATGTTACTTACGTTCCTTCCAATAATTATAATGGTTCTGATGCTGTGGCTTATGCCATTTGTACGTTGGATACCGTGCCGGCTTGCGATACTATCTACTTGTATATTAACGTACTTGCCGTGCAGGATGTTGACGCTTACTCAGTAAATGTAGAAGCCGATAGCAGCTATGGCAATTGTGTGATTTTCGACGACTTGACCGGCCCAATGGTTTCCTTCACCAACACGGCTGCTCAACATGGCGTGCTTACAGTTACTGATACCTGCTTTACTTACGTGCCTGATTCAACCTACTGCGGTATTGACACTGTAATGTTTAAAGGTTGCGATGCCGGCTACTGCGATACCGTAATTTATTACTTCCGCATTAACCATCCCGTTTTTGCATCGGTAGTAGAGTTTCAGATGAACAAGAACACTAACCTGGAAACCTGCAACCTGTATGATGATTTGGCTTCGCCGTTGATGAGCAAGGCTGTTTTAAAAATGCCGTCAAACGGTACTTTGCAATTGGAAGGCGATACCTGCATTCGTTACTATCCTTATTTTAATTACATAGGTACGGATACTATACGCATGCAGGGTTGCGATTTCTGTGGCTTTAACCACTGCGATACGCTAACGCTTATTTATCATATTGAAGAACCTAATGCCATTACCGAACCGGAGCAGCTTATCGTATTCGGGATGTTCCCTAACCCTATAAATGATAAACTGATTGTGCAGTACTATATGTACGAAGCAGGCAGTATCGAGTTCAATATCTATGATGAAACCGGCCGTATGATAAGCACCGATAAGGTCCATTCCGGTTCGGGCCTTCAATATGCGCAGCTAAATACCCTGGCCTTACCGGTTGGTAACTACATTGCGGAGGTTAGAACAGATAAAGGCAGCTACCGCCGTAAAGTGGTAAAGGAATAAGAGCTAACATTATAGCTTTGCGTAAAATGCACGGCTATGTCAATGCAATACTTACAAAGCGCTTTACGCCAGTTCAATTATTATAAATCACTTGGGGATAAAACATTTGCCCAGGTTCCTGATGAGGCCCTCTTTTGGCAATACAATGAGGATAGCAACAGTATTGCTACCATTGTAAAACACATGAGCGGTAATATGCTCAGCCGTTGGACGGATTTTCTTACTAGTGATGGCGAAAAGGAATGGCGTAAAAGGGATTCAGAATTTGAAAACGATATAACCACCCGCGAAGAAATGCTGAAAGAGTGGGAGAGGGGCTGGAGTTGCGTTTTTGATGCGCTCATTGGATTAAGCGAAGAGGATTTCAGTAAAACTGTTTACATCCGCGCGGAACCCCACACCGTTGTTGATGCTATTAACCGCCAATTAGCGCATTACCCTTACCA
>CAZUHU010000200.1:0-1729 GCA_964620645.1 uncultured Chitinophaga sp. | reverse complement strand
CTCAAATCCACCACTTTAACACCGGGGTATTTCTTGGCGTCAAAGGTAAAGCTATCGGCAGTGGTTGCTGTATTGGGTGTTTGCTTGGTTATTTTGTAAACGTAACGGGTGCCGTTCTTGTCAAATATCTTAGACTCTATTATCTGAAACGCAGCCTCGTCAATAGTAACCTGTATTTTAAAGTAGGTGGTTTTCTTGTTGCTTGGCACCATTTCAATTACAGTTAGCGTTTTACCGCCAACCGTTTTGCGCTCCTCTATCTGGTAGCTAAAACCATCCTTATAAAAGGTAAATATTTTAGAAGGAGAGAACACATCATCATTATCCTCAAAATAGTTTACCTGAACTTCCTTATCATCGGGTATATAGGTCCAAATGTTTTTGCCGTCGCAAATAACCTGCTGGTCCTTAATGTTTATTTTGAATTTGGCGCCTTCCAGGGTTACATCGCCCTTTAGGGTATCGGTCAGCTTCTTTTCATCATCAGTAGGCTTCACTTTTGGGTTAATTACCAATAGCTTAAAGCCGGCCGATATGTTTTTGTAGCTTTTGTATTTATCGCTAACGCGCTGCAATAAATGGGTAGCGGCTGTGTCATTAAGGGTGTTGGCCTGCGCAAAGGCGCTGATTACGAACAGAAAACAGATGGCTACACCAAAAAAACGTTTCATCACTTATAGGGTTTGCTCTCGCAGTTTTTGCAAATATTGTTCCAATTCTGCTTCGGTCTTAAACTTCACCTCGCGGGCTTTGGTGCCTAAATTGTCACCTACAATGCCCGCTTCCTGCAGTTGGTCCATTAATCTTCCGGCGCGATTATAACCCAATTTTAACCTTCTTTGTATAAGGCTGGTGCTTCCCATCTGATTTTGCACTATAACACGGGCTGCATCCTCAAACAAATCATCTCTTTCGCCATCAATAAAAAAGTCGTCGCCACCTTCGCCTTTAGCGTTAGGGTCAATGTATTCCGGCAGTTCCATAGCGGTAGGGTAGCCCTGCTGCTTGGCAATAAAATCGCGCACCTGCTCTACTTCAGGGGTATCCACAAAGCCACACTGCAGGCGTATGGTATCGCTGCCCACGCTTAAGAGCATATCGCCACGGCCAATTAACTGTTCCGAGCCACCCTGGTCAAGAATGGTGCGGCTGTCTATCTTACTGGTGGTTTTAAATGCAATACGGGCCGGGAAGTTCGCCTTAATGGTGCCCGTAATAATATTTACTGATGGGCGCTGGGTGGCCAGTATCAGGTGTATACCAATAGCACGGGCAAGCTGCGCTAAGCGGGCTACAGGCATCTCTACTTCTTTACCGGCAGTCATAATCAGGTCGGCGAACTCATCTATCACTAATACTATGTAAGGCAGAAACTTGTGTCCGTTCTGTGGATTCAACTGGCGGTTCAGGAATTTATGGTTGTATTCCTTAATGTTTCTGGTGCCAGCCTTTTTCAACAAGTCATAGCGCTGGTCCATTTCCACACAAAGCGAGTTAAGCGTGGTAACCACCTTCTTGGTGTCGGTAATAATGCTATCCTCTTCGCCGGGTAGTTTAGCCAGAAAGTGTTTTTCCAAGGCTTCATACAGACTTAATTCCACCTTCTTAGGGTCAACCAATACAAACTTTAATTGCGATGGGTGCTTTTTGTAAAGCAGCGAAACCAGTATGGAGTTAATACCTACTGACTTACCTTGCCCTGTTGCACCCGCCATTAACAGGTGAGGCA
>CAZUHU010000199.1:0-6754 GCA_964620645.1 uncultured Chitinophaga sp. | reverse complement strand
ACCATGTTCGTTGCCCACCTCGGACTAATCTTTAGTGCACAATTCATTTTTGTAGCTGTGTTGTTTTTCCTTAAAAAGCAGTCGCGGGCAGCAAATACCCTGCTGGGTTTTGTTATGCTTATTCTGGGGTTTCAGCATTTCATGCATTACCTGTGGGCTACACATAAAGTTTACCAACACACATGGTTGCTGAATATTGACTTACCTCTGGATGGCTGCATTGCCCCCCTGCTGTATTTCTACATCCGATTAATGACGGGCGAAGAGTTAAAGTTCAAATGGACACAACTGCTGCACTTTTGGCCCCTATTGCTTGGGGCTATTTGGTACATTTACTTTAACCAGCAACCGTACGCTTTTCAATCTGCCTTTATTGATACTGCTTATCGCGAAGTACCTTTAGCGGCAGGGCTGGTTAACATTCTATTGGCCATTTACCTTGGGTTGGGTTACCGTCGGTTAGATAAATACATTAAAACACAGGGCGATACCGAATGGATAACCGGCTATAACAACCTTGGTTGGTTGCGGCAGTTTGTAGCCATTTTGTTTTTCATAAACCTTGCCGCTGCGCCGTTAAACCTTATCGCTAAATTCGAATACATCTTTATAGGACTACCCGCCCTAACTGCTTTTGTTATGGTGTTTGTGGTTTACAAAACATTCAACCACCCCGAGGTAATGAGCACGGAGCTCGTTCGTAAGTTTACCCGCCAGTTGGAATACCAAAAAGAACTGGAGAAGGTGCGGGCGCAAATATCCAACGATATTCACGATGAGTTAGGCGCCGGCCTTACGCAAATTTCCATGATAAGCGAGTTGGGTAAAATTCAAAACAGTGCAAATCCACAAGTAACTACGCAATTTGAAAAACTCATTACACTGTCTAAATCACTAATGGGCTCTTTGCGCGAAGTGGTTTGGGCAATAAACCCCGTGCACGACAACCTGAGCAGCCTGCAGGCATTTTTGCGGCAATATTTAAGTGCGTTTTTTGAGCCTACCGATATTCAGTTGAAGTTTGATATTCATGAAAGTACAGAAGTAATTCATTTAGATCCCTCGCTACGGCGCAACCTGATACTGGTAGTTAAAGAAGCCGCCAACAACATCATCAAACATTCCTGCGCTACACAGGTTTTATTTAAATGTGCTGCTCAAAACAATCAATTATACCTGCAAATAACCGATAACGGCAAAGGCAACCCGCATAAAGAAACTATTCTGGGCAATGGAATGAAAACTATTAAAAAACGTATGGCCGAAAACGGGGCAGTGGTCGAAACCTCTTCTCCCGCAGCCGGTGGTTTTACGCTTTCCGTTTACTGCCCTCTATCTAATATCACACAAAAGTAGTATGGCAGCATCGTACCTCTTGTTTAATTTTATAACTCCATGACAATTAAAGTAGCTATAGTTGAAGATAAGCCCGAACTGCTGGCTAACCTCAAACTAATTCTCTCCTATTATAAGGATTTGGAGATAGTGGGAACTTTTACCAATGCCGAAGATTTTATACAGGCCATTGGCCCCGGTACCATGCCCGATGTTGTAATAATGGATATCAACCTGCCGGGCGTTAGTGGTATTGAGGCGGTAGAAACGCTCAAGCCCAAATACCCGAGCCTGCAATTTTTAATGTGTACTATTTATGAGGATGAAGAGAACATCTATCAATCCTTATGCGCCGGTGCTGCCGGCTACGTTTTAAAAAACACTCCACCTGAAAAATTCCTGGAGGCCATACGCGACATCCACAACGGCGGCTCACCAATGTCACCAAACATTGCACGTAAGGTGGTTCTATCCTTCCAAAACCGCAACCGCAAGGCGGAGGAATACGAAAACCTTACCTCGCGCGAAAAAGAACTGCTCGATTTTTTAGCCAAAGGCTATCGTTACAAAGAAATTGCCGCCGAGCTTTTTATAAGTGTAGAAACCGTACGAACGCACATCCGCAACATCTACGAAAAACTGCATGTTAACAGCCGTACCGAAGCGCTCAACAAAATACGGGCTTAAACAATTACTACTAAAGTGTTATTGCCTGCGCCCTGCTGGACGCATAGCTTCGCTTGTAAAATTCAACCACATGAAATTTATAAGCGAGAAAAAAATGACACTTGCCGGCTTTGTATTGTTAGCCGCCATTAGTTTGTTTTCATCCTGTAAAAAGGATAACAATACTACCGACCCTAATCACGATTCCGCCTGCAGCGGTTGCGAAGTAACTACTGCACTTGCCACTAATGATGATATGCAGTCTGGAGTTTACAAAGGCCTTTTACTTAACGGCACAGGCGTAGGCCATTTCAGGACCAACGTAAAAAACGGCGATAACCAGTTTTTCATGGTAATGAAGTTTACCCGCGATGGCAATTATGCTGTTCTGTTAGACTCCTTATTCCCCTTTGGTACAGTTGTGGTTAACGGTGGCAGCGATATTTATGCCGATATGCGTGGCTCTGCCAGCCAAGTTGATTTTTACCTGAACCCCGTTGGTCAAAACGTTTCTGTAGGCGACTTCGATCTTTCGGGTTCAATAGGCACCGGGCCTAAACCACAGGCCACCGCCATGAAGGAACTTTCTACCGAACAGGTTAAAGTGTTTGAAGGCACTATGCAGGAAACCAGCGCCAGTGGCCCTAATGGCAAGGTTGGCTTTGTCGTTCGCGGCAACAAAATAGAAGGCATTATTACCAATGCCAACAACACCCTGCGCGAAAGGTTTATGAATGGCACTATTGCTTCTGACAATACGTTCTCTTTCAGTTTTAGTGGTAACAACTCTGTTTATAGCGGTCAACTAACTTCTGCTACACAAATAAGCGGCTCATTTACTATTAACGGCACACCCGCGGGCACCTTTACAGCAAAACGAACACTGTAGGACTCAGTAATTTATTTTTGCTAACCGGAATCCCCGGAGGCCCCGATGTCGTAACCCGGCACGGGGTTTTTGCTTACTATATCTCCCGCAGTGCTCTTTCCAGGTTATCCGTTTTGGTTAAGTTCAATTTCCTCCTGATGTTACTGCGGTGCGTATCAATGGTGCGCGGGCTGGTTACCAGTAAGGAGGCAATCTCCTTATTCCCCAATCCTATTTTTATAAGCGCGCAAATTTTAGCCTCGGCATTTGTTACCGAAGGATATTGCTCCGTTATTTTCTTAATATAAGCCTGGTTGTTCTTATCCAGTAACTCTTTTAGTTTATCGCGCTCAGTATCTTCTGATTTTATGCTTATCAGCTTTCGCTTTATCTCAAACAAACCACTTTGGTTTTTATGCTTTTTACTTACCGAGTTGGTAAACGTCAATATCTCATCTACAAGGTCATTTTTGCGTTGCAAAAAAGTGGCAGTCAATTCAAGTTCGCGTGCCTGGTGTTGTAGCTCCAGTTTAAGCAGTTCATTTTCTTTTTCCTGCCTTGCAATTTTTACTTTGTTCTGCAGTAGCTCAATTTTTTTATCGGTGTGGCTGGTTTTGCTGCTCCATATATATTGTTCACACTTCCTGTACGCATCCCACGCAGCCTTAAAATCGCCAAGGGTTTCATGCACACGCCATAAGGAATCGTAATACAGGCGGTAAAAAACTTCTGCTATCTTATGTTCCACCAAAAAAGCATAAGTTTTATCCAGCGTTGCCAGCGCTTCCTGATTTTGTCCATCCATCGCCTGCTTTTGCGCTTCAAGGCATAAACTCTCCACTACATTATGCGGCATGCCATCTTTTTTGCCTTCTTCAATACTTTCATTGTAATAGCGCATATACAGTGGCAGTATTTTTAAAGCCATGGCACAACCAATAATATAATGCCCCAGTTGTATACGCTTAATCTTTACCGCCTTTAAATCACCGTTGTCATACAATTCTGTAAATATGGGTAAGGCCGATTCGTAGTTCTTATCATAATAGAGGGCCATGCCCATTAAATATCTTATGTGCAGTGTATAGCTTTGGTTTACGGCAGCAATCTTATCATAAGGTTCCTGTAAAAACTCAAGGGCAGCAGCGTGCTTGTCTTCCATTATGTAGAAGGAAGCAATACCCGCACAAGCGTAACTATAGTTATGCAGCATTACCTCATCCGTTAAGCCAAGTTCATTACAAATATTAATGGCTTCCCATAGCACTTCAATAGAATCGTAATTGCCGCTTATGTTAAAGGTGGTGCAGCAATTGTACAATTGTAGCAATGCGGTGCTTTGCCATCTTTTATTTTCTGTTTCTTTAAAGGTGTTCAGCGCAACTTGTATATTTTCAAGCGCCTCTTTCGGCTGTGCATTTATGTAAGCCCATTTACTCGCATTATAATAATAGAGGCCCTTTACCAGGGCATTCTTCTCGCATAAGCCCGTTCTCTTCAATTCATCAAGCACAGTTTTCACATGGTCTTTTTGTTTAGCCCCCAGGTAGTAAGGATAAAGACTAAGCTCGTATATAGCTTTTAATTCCGGGTCGCTGTGTTGTTGTAAATACCTCGCAACCGGTCGCGCAGCCTTATACAACTCCTCCGGATTCATTGTAGCATCCAACAATTCCAAAGCTTCTTCAATATGCAGGGGCCGGTTCTTTTTGCGTTTCATGCATTGCAAAGTTAAAAGTGCCTACGTATGTTTTTAGCTTTTGGTAATATATGAACAAACCTCTCAATCCATTGATTTATAAGGCACTAAACATCCTCTACGTAGTAAATACGTAAGTAACCCACTAAAAGCCGCCTTACCATTGCATCAACTAAAAAAATAATGCATGGTAAACAGATTCACTTACACGCAATGGGCGCTGGCTGTAACGCTGCTTTTAACGGCAGTTACAGCCAACGCACAAATATTAAGCCCCACAGTATTAAGCACCTCCGGCGCTTTTTACTCATCTACCAACAATTCACTTTCGGTAACCATTGGCGAGATGACGATGGTAGAAACCTTCACCACTTCATCGGTAATCCTTACACAGGGCTTTCAACAACCCGAAGATGAAAACGTAGGTATCATTTCTGTTTCAGAACCGGATTGGAGCATTGACGCTTACCCTAACCCTACTGCCGGCAATGTAACTGTTCAGGTTAAAGCAGATAATACTTCTGATATCAATCTTTCGCTTTTTGATGTAACCGGCCAACTGGTAACAAACTATGGCGCTATAGAAAACAATACCGGCACACAACTAAACCTAAGTCATTTGGCGGCAGGGGTATATGTGCTTCGCTTCAGCCCTTCTTCTCAATCCAAAAACATAAGACTCGTAAAAAACTAATTCTTCAAAAAAACTAAATCCAGAAAAATGAAAAAAGTAAAATTCACCCTGCTGATGGCCGCCCTTACGCTTGGCATAATGTTGAGCGCCCAGGTGCCGCAGCAATTTAACTACCAGGCCGTAGCCCGCACAGGCACAGGTGCCATACTGGCCAATCAAAACGTTAGTGTGCGTATAAGCGTTATAGACGGCTCGCCAACTGGCACTGTTGTTTATTCCGAAACGCACACCATTTCTACCAACCAGTTCGGTTTGTTCTCCGTTAAAATAGGAACGGGCACTGTGGTTAACGGCACCTTCAGCTCTATCAACTGGGCTACAGGCAACAAATTCCTTAAAACAGAATTTGACCAAAACGGCGGCAGCACCTACACTGTAATGGGCACTTCAGAACTGATAAGTGTTCCGTATGCATTGTACGCAGCTAACTCACCTGCCGGCGCTACCGGCGCAACAGGCCCCGCTGGTGCAAATGGTGCAACAGGTGCCGATGGTGCTACCGGCCCAACAGGCCCGCAAGGTATTGCCGGGCCAACGGGTGCTACAGGTCCACAAGGTTCCGGTGGTGGTGCAACAGGCGCTACCGGTCCAACGGGTCCACAGGGCCCTGCAGGTAACAATGGTGCTGCAGGTGCAACGGGGCCTCAAGGTATTGCAGGTACCAATGGCGCAAATGGAGCCACCGGCCCACAAGGCCCTACAGGCCCTCAGGGTCCAACAGGTACAGGTGGTGGAGCTACTGGCGCCACAGGCCCAACAGGTCCGCAGGGTCCGGCAGGTAACATCGGTGCAACAGGCCCCCAAGGTTCTGCAGGTGCTAATGGCCCAACGGGAGCTACCGGTCCGCAAGGTCCCACAGGTGTGGGTGGCGGAGCCACAGGTGCCACAGGCCCAACCGGTCCGCAAGGCCCTGCCGGCAATAACGGCGCTAATGGTGCTACAGGCCCACAAGGTCCCGCCGGCGCTAATGGCGCCGCAGGTAGCGCAGGTGCTACAGGCCCCACCGGACCAACAGGCGCAGGAGGTGGAGCTACCGGCAACACAGGCCCTACAGGCCCAACGGGTGCTACAGGCTTCTTAACTTCAGGCAACGCAGCAGGCAACACTCCTTATTGGAACGGCAGCGCATGGGTTACAACTTCCAGTAATATATACAACAATGGTGGCAGCATAGGTGTTGGCACCAGCAGCCCTTTCGGTCAATTTTCCAATACATCAGGTAATACATTCGGTGCCGATGGCAATGGTGTTAACTTAGGAAGTATACAATGGGTAATGAACAACCAAATTGGCTTTACGCAAGCCTTGTTCAATCCTAACACCGGTATTAACTGCAATGGCCTTGCTGTAAAAATTGCGGGCACTGGCATCAGTAACAGATTGCTTGACCTTTCAACCGGTGGCACGCAAAACGCAGCCGGCACCTCCGTTATGGCAGTGTTGGGTACTGGTAATGTGGGTATAGGCACACAGTCTCCCGGTGCAAAGCTTG
>CAZUHU010000198.1:0-6780 GCA_964620645.1 uncultured Chitinophaga sp. | reverse complement strand
TTAATCAATTGAATATCAATCCATAAGTTCGATAATTTGCCCCGTAGGGGTACTAGAAAGAGCAATCCAAAAAGGGTTGCTCTTTTGTTTTATTCTACTACTATCTCATCCGCAAATAGCCAGCTTTTATTGCCTTTAGCATAGTGCCATTCAGGTAACAAACCCGGGTTGCGAGCTACCACTTTAATATAACGTGTGCTTACGCCCAATGCAGCAACAAAATCGTGTATGCTTCGCTCTTCTGTGTTGGGGTCAATACTATTTGCAATTGTTTCTATGGGCTGGTAGTTAATTCCATCGTTACTTATACTTACTTCAATTTGGCGCGGATACAAAATGCCGTAGCGCATTAACTGCCCAAAGCGCATACTCAGTCTGCTCACTTGCGTGGGTTGCCCAAGGTCAAGTTCAACGTCAATATCGTTACCCCAATAGCCCTGCCAAACACCATCGCTAAAGTTATTGGGGCTACCACGGCGGCCATCTACCAGCGCAAATTTGCCACGCGCAGCGTAGGCTATGTTGTGTTCCGTGTTCCAGGCGCTGTTTAGTTTGTGTAATTTGCCAATCCCTTTATGAAAAACAAAGCTGTCGCTTTGTATCTCATACATTCTGTTATTCTCAATAACACGTGCTTTTATACCAAGGTTGCTATCGGCATAAATAGGATGCGTATATAGTTGAGAGGCCGGTGATGGCGTGGTGCCATCAATTGTGTAATACACCGGCAGATTATTGAAAGCGGAGCGTAGTCTTATTTCGCGCATGCCGTTCACTAAAGTATCGGATGCTTTTATGATACACACACCTTTCAGGTTCTGTAGGTTTTGGGCAAATGCGTCATAGTTAGCCAACACGCTGTCCAGCCACCAGTTTCTGTTTTCTGTTTTCCATAATTCGGCGTAGGCCGGTTTTATAGCATGAATGCTATCGCTGAGTTCTTTAAAGTCCTTTGCGAAATAGCTTATATCCCTGTTGGTATCGCCGGCTATATATTTCCGCAATTGAATGCCCAGCAAATTTTTGTTGGCTACTAACCTTGCCTGGCGAAGCGCTAATGGCAGTAGTTCATATTCAGCAGTGTTATGTCCGTAGTAGGGGCGTAGTTTTGCCACCTCCTTGTTAAGGCTGTCAATCCTTTTTATCAGCAACAAGTTCTCCCGCTCGTAACCTGAGTCAATTAAATTATAATCCGGCAACAGCGGGCTCCATAAAGCGGCATCGCTAAGGCAATTTTTTACTGCTCCATTTCTCAGGTCTGAAATTTTCAATAACACTTCAATCACCTGTTTGTCGGTTCCAAAGTAAATGCGGTTATAAGCACGGTTAAAGGCCGCCACTCTTTGTTCCCTCGTAACTTTAGATTGCTTTAGTTCTTCATCTAACGGAGCGTTCCATCCGCAATCGGCCCCCCAGGTAAGGCTGTACCAGTTGTTACCGAATAAATTCTGACCGCTATCGTCCCAGGTGGTATTTATAAAGCCTATAGCCTTATGCTTATACCCATCGCGCAAATAGCTGTAAATATTAATAGTGGCGCGCTGCATATCGGGGTAAATACGGCTCCAGCAGCTTACACCGGGGGCTACTATAAAATCGAATCCTGAATTTACAAACGGAACAATTTTGTCATCCATACTTTCTAACGGGCCATAATCCCAACTCACAATAATCATGTCCTTCGGCAATCGGTTTATGATGTTCGGGTTGTGCACTGCAATATCGCCCCACATCATTATGCGTTTGTGGTAAGGCTTTAAAAGAGAATCAATGCGGTTGATATGATATGCATAAACACCGTCCATACCCATTGAATCAATCATACTTTTGCAGGCTCCGCCTCCAAGGGCTACTTCATCACAGTTAATGTGGAAGTAATTGCCGGTGTATGCGGGTGCAACCTCGCTGTAAGCGTCGTTTAAAAACCGGTAAGCTTCTTCTTTGGCAGGCGATAAGGTTTGTGGATTCTCAGCGAGACTTTCGTAACCCGGCACTTTTAATATGTTGCTGAAGTGCCCGAAGGATTGAAAATTGCCAATTATCTCTACGTGATAATTTTTAGCATAGGCCGTAAGTTCTTTAATCTCTTCTTCACTAATGCCATCAGCAGGTGCGATGGTGGGATGTTTTTTTAGTTTAAATACATGCTCAGTGTAAAGTGTAAAGGTGTTTAGTTTGTACCCCGCCATACGGCGTATTTCCTCCTTCAAAAAATCCAGTGTGGGAATTGGCCCCCTGCTGATATCATCCTGCCAGCCACGCATTTGCATATCGGGCCTGTCATAAATTGTAAAACAGGGTAGCATACTATCTTTATAGTTGCCATTAAGCAATTGTGTAAGGGTTTGTGTGCCATAAAACACGCCTGCATTGCTTTGTGCAGCAATTAGTATGTTGTTTGGGGTTATCTGCAAAACATAGCCTTCGTTACCTAAGGCAAATGGGAGATCAATATGTTTCTCATTTAAAAGCAGGGTCAGGGCGCTGCTATCTGCCGTTATCAAGTTAACCTGGGGCTTTTCTGAAAGTGTTTGTTTTCGAATTGAGGCCCTTTGGTAGAGTAAACCGAGTAACTGTTGTGCACTGAATGTATCTGACCCGCTATAATTGATATGGAAATCTCTGTTCAGATTATAAAACCCCAGTTGCTGTTGTATAAGTTTGGGTTGGGGGATAAGTAAGGGTGGGCTATTTATTTGCGCCCACAGAAATAGGGATGAAAGAAGGAGTAACGGAACAAGATAAAACCGCATCTGTGTAAATTTAGCTTAAGTGCTTAAACAGCTTTAAATAATTTCTTACCATTTTCACCACTGTAACGTTGTAATAATATGGAACTAGGCGTAAGCACCTTTGTTGAATTAACCCCTGACCCGGCCACCGGTAAAACTATAAGCGCGCATCAGCGCATGATGGATTTAATGGAAGAAATTGAATTGGCGGAGCAGGTGGGGCTGGATGTATTTGCAATTGGCGAACACCACCGGCCTGATTTTATTGTTTCCTCCCCGGCAGTTGTGTTAGCCGCCGCTGCGGTAAAAACTAAAAAGCTTAAGCTATCAAGCGCCGTAAGCGTTTTAAGTTCTGATGACCCTGTACGTGTTTTTCAGCAATATGCAACGGTGGATCTGCTTTCGGCCGGAAGAACCGAGTTAATGGTTGGCCGTGGGTCATTTATCGAATCCTTTCCGCTTTTTGGGTATGATTTACGGGATTATGATGAGCTGTTTACCGAAAAACTCGAACTGCTTTTAAAGATCAATGAAAGTGAAAAAGTTACATGGAGTGGTAAACACCGTGCCGCTATAAGCAATCTTGGCGTTTACCCCAGGCCGTTCCAAACAAAATTGCCGATATGGATTGCGGTGGGAGGAACTCCTGAATCGGTTGTACGGGCAGGGAGGCTTAATTTGCCATTAGCGGTTGCGATAATAGGAGGAGAGCCTCATCGCTTTGCGCCTCTTATACAATTATACCGCGATAGTGCCGAGCAGGCCGGGCATGATGCCGCGGCTTTGGAGATAGGTATCCATTCGCACGGCTACATTTCTGATTCGTCTCAGCAGGCTGCGGATGAGTTTTACCCTTCCTATGCGCATGTAATGACCAAGATTGGCCGCGAGCGTGGTTGGGGGCCAATGAACAGGGCGCAGTACGAGGCTATGCGTTCAAAGCAGGGCTCATTATTAGTTGGTAGCCCGCAGGAAGTGGCAGATAAAATTCTATACGAGTATGAACTATTTAAGAATACCCGTTACCTGTTGCATATAAGTGTTGGTACCATGCCACACGATAAGGTTATGAAAAGCATTGAGCTGCTGGGAACTGCAGTTGCCCCAATTGTACGCAAGGCATTAGGTAAATGATCAGTTAGAGAGAATTTTTTCGAAACAAACGCTGTTTTCTACGCCTGCATACTGGCCATAGTTTGGTATTAAAATGTAGCCTTTCTTTTGGTAAAGCGCTATAGCTTCGGGCTGGCGTATTCCGGTTTCTAACACGCATTTTTTAAAACCGCTTTCCAGCGCCCATTGCTCCAATTCGCTTAAAACCAAAGCTGCCAATCCTTTTCCTCTATAGTCAGCTTTGGTATACATGCGCTTTACTTCGGCTGTGCCGGGCTCAATTTCTTTTATAGCACCACAGCTTACTGCTTTACCATCGTGATAAAGTACCACAACCTGCTTTAATGCTGCTATTTTATTAAACTGGTGGTAGAAACCGTGTTCATCTCCATCGCGCACTGCCAGTTCTGCATCAAGCTCGCGGACAAGATTTACAAAATCGCCGTTCTGCGAATTGGTTCTTATCAGGTTATTCATATCAGTGCTTGTGTCTTCTTTTTTTAATCATCCCTCCGCGGGTGTCTTTAAGCGAGTTCATTACTACAAAAGCATTAGGGTCTATCTTTTCTATCTCCAAATTCAACCGGCTTATTTCCAAACGGGTAATTACGGTATAAACAATATCTGTTTCAGCACGCTCACCCTGCTTACCGAAACCACTGCGGCCCTTATAAATAGTTACACCCCGCCCCAACGAGTTAATGATCATTTGCCTTATTTCCTCGTGGTGCGAGGAAACAATTGTAACGCCGGTATATTCTTCAATACCTTCTATTACAAAGTCCAGCGTTTTAGAGGCTGCCAGGTAGGTAATCATTGAGTATAGCGCAAATTCTATCCCCAGGAAATAAGCCGCTGCTGAAAATATCAGGACGTTAATGACAATAATCACATCGCCTATGGTGGTTCCTGCTTTTTTACTTACAAAAATGGCAAGCACTTCAGTGCCGTCGATAACTGCTCCTCCACGTACAGTAAGGCCAATTCCTGCTCCTAAAAAGAATCCTCCAAAAACAGCAACCAATAGGTTGTCGTGGGTTACTTCGGGAAAATGAGCGAAAGCCACGGTGGCTGCAAGCCCCATTATTGCTATGGCCGTTTTAATAGTGAACTCCAACCCAAGGCTACTATACGCCAGTATTATGAAGGGAATATTAATAATCAGAATCAGGACGGGTAATGGCCAGCCGCTTAGCTCGGTTACCAAGAGTGAGATACCTGTTACACCGCCGTCAATAAAATTATTAGGCACTAAAAAGCTTTCTAATCCAAAGGCTGCGGAGGCTATACCCACCGTAATCAGGAAAAAGTCCTTTAGAAGATTTACAGCTATTACACGAAACTCACGAACAGCTTTGGCTCTTTGAAAACGCGAAGAAGAGTCGCCAAGGTGTTTATCTTCCTTACGGTGCCGCGAAACGGCCTCCATGATAATTTTGGTCCAAAGTGGATTCATTATGGCAAAACATTGATGTAGGGGTAGCTCTGCCCTAAGATAGGAATTTTTTATCCTAAATCATAGCCCAATTCCTAATAAAATTAGATATTGTTCTTTTTTATAATCCCATTTGGAACAGGATTTCTAACTGAACCTGCGCGTTTCCTTTGTCAACATTGCCTATTTCTTCTGCACCGCCAATCATAAAGGCGAGCTTGAAAATGTAAATTTCG
This sequence comes from uncultured Chitinophaga sp., assembly GCA_964620645.1. GTDB lineage: Bacteria > Bacteroidota > Bacteroidia > Chitinophagales > LD1 > Bog-950. The sequence goes on along the minus strand of CAZUHU010000198.1, from coordinate 1,264 downwards.
TTATCGGCTAGTTCTCCGTTTTGTTTTAAGGCCTGCTCAAAAAGGTTTTTGCGCAAGAAATCGGAAATGTTTTCGTCGGAAAGCAGATAATCATTGAAAAAGTCGGTGAGGCTCCAGGTGCAAACATTTATTCTGCGGTATTGCGGATCAATGTAGCAAACGTCTTCATCAGTTTCAGTTAGTTTACGGTAGTAAAACAAATCTCCGAACGCGCTTATAGCAATGGGTACATAGTTCTCTACTTTTCTTCCTAACCAACGGGCCAGTGTATCCTGAAAGTCATCTGGGTTAAAAATTTCAATCAGGCCGTTTCCGTACTTTCCGAATCCCTTCTTCTCCCATAATTCTATTAATGAGGTGGCTACTAGTCCTCTATATTTGTCAATCGTTTCTTTAGCGGCGGGCGTAGTTTTACCCGCCGGATATTTTTCTAAAAATGCCTGTAGTTCCATAGTTAATGTGCTACAACAAACCGGCTCTGCAATTGTTGCTTTTCTGTTTTAAGTTGAATGTAATATAATCCGTTAGCTAAAGTTTTAACGCTTATAGTGTGTAAATGGCTTTGCGCATTTTCCAGCATCACCAGTTCACCTAAAGCATTTAAAACCCTTATCTCAAAATTCTGAACACCATCAAGGCTTATTTGTAATTCGTTGCCGGCGGGGTTAGGGTAAAGACTCAATCCTGAATTAGGTATAGTACTGATGCCTGTGCACAACACCACTTCAATAGATTCGGTTGCCGCGTTTGCGCAACTGTTGTTATCCGTATAGCTGTATGTTACGGTTTGCTGGCCTATACCTGCGAGTTGAGGGGAGAATGTATTTCCGCTAATGCCGGTACCACTGAATGTACCTCCGGCCGGGTTACCGCCAAGTAGCACAATGTCGCCGGCGTTACTGCACAGCGTATCGGCATTACCGCTAAGGGTTACTACCGGTAGTGGGTTGAAAGTGATATTACCGCTATTGCTTGCGCTGCAATTGTTTTGGTCGGTAACAGTAAGGGAGTAAGCGCCGCTTGTTTGCAGCGTAGTGCTTTGGTTGGTTGAATTATCGCTCCACTGATAGTTTAAACCTGCAGGTGCGTTTACTTGTACACTTTCGCCTTCGCAATAAGGAGGGTTAGCTGAAAAGGTAAAGGCCGGCGCTGCAGGATTTTGGTTAACCGTAATGTTTACCGGGCTGGAAACCGCAGTGCAGTTAGCGGAAACAGTAACGGTAACAGTGTAGTTGCCTGATGCATTTACATTAATGGATGAAGT